>DASRQT010000505.1:0-25360 GCA_035696485.1 Polyangia bacterium
GCGTCGAAGGCAGTAAGGTCGAGGGTCGCGAGCCACGCTCGAAAGTCAGCCAGGCGAAGGGCGGCTCCCGGGGCCAGCACCCGTTTTCGAAACGCCTTGTCGTCGTAGCTGACGGCGTCGCCGAAGAAAAATCCCGCCTGCAGCAGCACGTCGCCGAAGACCTTCAGGCGATCGCCCAGCGCTTCCACGATGCGGCCAATTCGCGTGCGCGTGTCGTCGGAAACCGCAGCAGCGACCAATCCCGCCTTCTGCAGATAAGGCAGCACGCCGGCGACCCTCTCGGGCAGGGGCAGATTGCGCATGTACTGCGCCTGGAAACTCAGCAGCTTGGTGGCATCGAAGCTGGCGGGGGACGTGTTGACGCGGTCGAGGGAAAAATTCTCGACCATCTGCGCGCGGGTCAGGAACTCGGTCTTGTCGTCGAGTGACCAGCCGAGCAGGACCAGATAGTTGACGATCGCGTCGGGCAGATAGCCGACCTGTTCGTAGAAGTCGACGACCACCGGGTTGAACGTCTCGGGCGTGGTGGCAAGGCCCAGCGCCGCCGCGATCTCCATCCCGTGCTGGTGCACCTTGGCGAAGTCGGGGTTCTTCAGATACGCCTCCAGCTTCCGTTTCGACAGCTTGCGCTTGGAACCGGGTTCGGCCACGTAGGGCAGGTGCGCGTACGCCGGGAGCGGATAGCCCAGGGCCTCGGCGATGAACACCTGGCGCGGTGTGTTCGACAGGTGCTCCTCGGCGCGAATGACGTGGGTGATCGCGAAGTCGCGGTCGTCGACCACGCTGGCCAGATGGTAGATAAACGATCCGTCGGACCGCTGGATGACGTGGTCGGCCTCCTGGGCCCATTCGAATTCGACGTCGCCGCGCACCAGGTCGCGCAGCGTGAGCTTCCCCTCACGCGGCATCTTGAGACGGACGACCCACTTTCGCCCTGCAGCCTCGAAGGCGGCGCGCTCTGCGGCAGTGGTGGCCATGAAGCGCCGGCTCGACTGGAACTGCCGCTTCTCGCGCTCGGCGGCCTTGCGCTCGGCGTCCATCTCCTCGGCGGTCGCGTAGTCCCAATAGGCAGATCCCGTCGCCAGCAGCTGCTCGACGGCGGCCTGGTACCGGGGACCGCGTTGCGACTGGAAGTAGGGGGCGTACGGCCCGCCGACTTCGGGGCCTTCATCCCACTGCAACCCCAGCCAATGAAAGCCGTGCAGAATCGGCGCCAGCGCGGCATCGACGTTGCGCTGCTGATCGGTGTCGTCGATGCGCAGGAGGTATTTCCCCTCGGCTCCTTGGTGCCGCGAGTAGAGCCAGTTGAACAGCGCGGTGCGTACGCCGCCAATGTGCAGATAGCCCGTCGGGCTGGGAGCAAAGCGCGTGCGTGTCGTCATCTAGGTGATCTTGTCGCCGGGCTGGGGGGCGTCGCTGCCGACGTCGAAGGTCGCGATGCGGTGCGGGCGATCGCCGCCGCCGGCGGCCAGGATCATCCCCTCGGACAGGCCGAACTTCATCTGGCGCGGCTTGAGGTTCGCGACCACCACCACACGCTGTCCGACCAGCGCGGCCGGGTCGGGATAAAACGCGCGCAGGCCGGTGAAGATCTGGCGCAGGCGGCCCTCGCCCAGATCGACCAGCAGCCGGATCAACTTCTGAGCCTCGGGTACGAGAGCCGCCTCGCGTACGATGCCGACGCGCAGGTCGACGCGCCCGAGGTCGTCGATCCCGATCTCCGACGGTGCCGCCGCTGGTGCCGCGACGGGCGCGGCTTTGGCCGCGGTCTTTGCGTCGGCGTTCCTTCCGTCGGCTTTCTTTCCGTCGGCGTTCGCGGGCTTTGCCGTCGCCTTCCCCTGGACCTTGGCCTCCAGCTTGGCCCAGGTGTCTTTTAACCCCACGGTGCGGTTCCAGACCCGCTTGGCCGGCGTGCTGTCGCGATCGACGCAGAAATACCCGACCCGTTCGAATTGGAAGCGGCCACCGGCCTTGTCCACGGCGGTGTCCTCGGCCAAATACGGCTCCATCTGCGCCGCCGGGATGATCTCCACGGAATGGGGGTTCATCTCCTCGAGGAAACTCTTTCCTTCCTGCGTCCCTGGGTTCTCGACGGCGAACAGCCGATCGTAAAGGCGCACCTCGGCCGGGACGGCGTGCGCCGCCGACACCCAGTGCAGGGTCCCTTGCACCTTTCGTCCGTCCGGTGCGCTGCCTCCCCACGAGGCCGGATCCCAGGTGCAGTGAAGCTCGACCACCTCACCCTTGTCGTTCTTGACAACGCTGGTGCACCGGATGAGACACGCGTAGCGCAGCCGGACCTCGCGGCCGGGGGCCAGACGAAAGAAATCCTTGGGGGGATCCTCGCGGAAGTCGTCGCGTTCGATGTACACGACGCGCGAGAGCGGAATCTTCCGCGAACCCATCCCCGGATTGTCCGGATGCAGTGGCGCATCCAGCTGTCGCGTTTCTCCGTCGGGAAAGTTGTCGATCACCACGCGCAGCGGCCGCAAGACCGCCATGGCGCGCGGGCAGCGCTTCTCGAGATCCTGGCGCAAAGTATGTTCGAGCAGCCCGACGTCAATGACGTTCTTGGTCTTGGCCACGCCCACGCGCTCCCAGAAAGTGCGGATGGCTTCAGGCGTGTAGCCGCGGCGGCGGAATCCGACCAAGGTCGGCATGCGCGGGTCGTCCCAACCCGATACGATGCCTTTGTTCACCATCTGCAGCAGCAGCCGCTTCGACATGACCGTGTACGTCAGCTCCCCGCGCGCGAATTCGATCTGCCGCGACGGGAAGACCTCGGTCTCGCGGATGACCCAGTCGTAAAGCGGGCGGTGCGACTCGAACTCCAGCGTGCAGATCGAATACGTGATCTTCTCGATCGCGTCGGACAGCGGATGGGCATAGTCGTACATCGGATAGATGCACCAGGTCTTGCCGGTCCGGTGGTGGGGCGCGTAGCGGATCCGGTACAGCAGCGGATCGCGCATGTTCATGTTCTGCGTCTCGAGGTCAATCTTGGCGCGCAGCACGTGCGCGCCCTCGGGGAACTCGCCCTTCCGCATGCGCGCGAACAGATCCAGATTCTCGTCGACCGACCGCTCGCGGTAGGGGCTGGGCCGCCCCTTCTTGTAAAAATCTCCGCGGTACTCCCGGATCTCCTCCTCCGACAACGAATCGACGTAGGCCCGCCCTTTCTTGATCAGCTTCACCGCCAGCTGGTAAAGCTCCTCAAAATAGTCCGACGCGTAGTGGAGGTTCGACCAGTTGAACCCCAACCAGCGGATGTCTTCCTGGATGGCGTCGACGTATTCGATGTCCTCGGTGGTCGGGTTGGTGTCGTCGAAGCGCAGATTGCAGGTGCCGCCGAACTCCTGCGCCAGACCGAAGTCGACGCAGATCGCCTTGGCGTGCCCGATGTGCAAATACCCGTTGGGTTCGGGCGGAAACCGCGTCGCCACCTGCCGCTTGCCGGCCGCCTGATCGGCGACGATCAGCTCGCGAACGAAGTTACCCGCGTCGCCTGTTGTGTCCTTGCTGGTCATCGACCCGCGGAGCTTGCCTCGAACGCCCGCGCGATGCTACCCGCTGGCGGCCAGGAAACCCTTGTCGAGCAACGACTTCAGCTTTTCCGCGACCACCAGATCGGTCAACGCGCACTCGTCGAACAGCGCCCGAACGGTGTCGGCCGTCAGCGCGACCTGGAACACGTCCAGCTCCTCGGGGCCGAGGTCGCGCAGCTTTGGCTCCAGCGGACGCGGCACCGTGAGCGTGGCGGTCATGGGGGGCAGCCGGTCGGCCAGCGCGCGATGCTCGTCGAGCTGCCGCATCCCCTCCATCAGGAGGCCTTCGGTCGAATCTTGCAGCTCCTCGAGGACGGCGCGCTCGTCGGGCGGCTCCAGCTCGAAGAACCCCTGCGTCCAGGTCAACATCCGGAAGATGGCCTTCCGTGGCCCCATGTTGAAGCTGTCGTCGACGGCAGAGAAGTAAATCTGCCCCTTGCGCAGATAGATCTTTCCGACGCCGGCCTCGGTGCGCAACACGACCACACCCGATTTGCGGCTGGTCGACAGCAGCTGCAGCAGATCCGGCAGCGGGATCTCCTCGATGCTGCCTGACATCGAACGCGGCGGCGGGCGGCGGTTCGCCGTCACCGCCATGCGCGACCGCGCCTCGGTCTCCGACAGGGTATTGGTCAACTCGCCGTCGACGTAGACCAGCTTGATGATCGACGTGCCGATCAAGATGCGATCGCCGTCCTTGAGCTCGACCTTGCGAATTTTCTCGCCGTTGACGAACGTGCCGTTGGTTGACCCGAGATCCTGAATCGAGACCGCGTTCTGGTCGGTGGTGATCTTCGCGTGTTTGCGCGAGACCATGTCTTCCACCAGGACCATGTCCAGTTCGGACGATCGCCCGATGACGATCTCGCGGTGCGGCCGCAGAGGGAATTCGCCCCCCTGGTACTTGCCCGAGATGAAACGGAGTGCCCACTGTGCTGCTTCTGCGTCCACGGGGCCGCCGCCTTGCACCACGTCACGTGGTCTAAATGTGCTCAAAACTTCAAAATTTTATGTTGCGGCGCTCGGCTCGTCAACCCGAGGACCGGATTCCCGTAAAAGACCGTCAACAACTTCGGCCACATCGGCCTCCACCAGCAGCCCGGAGTGGCCGGTTGGCAAGGCCAGGTGCCGGACCCCGCGCAGGACCGTGGTCGAAAGCGGCGCCAGCCAGTCGCGTTCAGCCCCGATCGAGATGACCTCGGCGCCCGGGGGCAATGGCCCCTCGGTCAGCTCGCGCAGAAAGGGGCTCCCGGGCAGCAGTTGCAGGCTGGCCAGGCCCAGGGGCGCCGTGATGAGTCCCAGCAACGCCGACCAGGTCCCGCGCGTGGGCGTCCCCAGCAGCAGCAGCCGCCGGACCCGGTGCCGGCCCCCAAGGCGCTTTAAGTAATAAAGCCCGACCAGCCCGCCCATCGAATGGCCGACGATGTCGACCTTCTGGACGCCGGTCTGGGCCACCATCGACTCGACCTTGCGGGCGATGAGCCCGGCGGAATCGCGGATGTCGCCCAGGTTGATGGGGCCGAGGGGATAGCTCATGACCACGTGCCCGCGGCGGGCCAGCTGCCGTTCCAGGAGGTGCAGGGAGCCGCGGGTGGCCATGTAACCGTGGATCAGCAGCACCGGCGGGGTCGGCGCGCGGGCCGGCCTGTCGGTCGCCGCCAGGTGACTTTCCCGCTCGCTGGCCATCTCCCCGCGGTCGCCCCAGTTGCCGCGCAGAAGCTGGCGCAGGTAGACAGCGGTATGGCCGGAGTCGGCCACCTCGCGGGTCAAATCCCTGGTCAGCCTACCCAGATGAGAGGCGCGAGAACGCAGCGCGTCGATGAGCCCCATGAAACACAGCAAGTCTAACACCAGGTCGTCAAGCAGCCTTTTTTGCCGCCGGCAGTCCCTTAATCCGACGATTCGCGCAGCCCGTGTTTGCGCAGAAGTTCGCGGAAGTGTTTGCGATCCACCTCGGCGCTGCGGGCGGCGGCGGACAGGTTGCCCTTGTGGCGGCCAAGCAGCGCCTGGATGTACTCGCGTTCGAAATGGTCGATGACGCGGGACTTGGCCTCCTTGAACGGCAGGTCGACGTTGACCAGCGGTGGCGTTCCATCGCCGTCGCTTGCCGACCGGTCGTCGGCTGACAGCGCCTCGTCGATCTCCAGCCGTGGGCCGTGGGACAGGGCACACGCCCGCTCGACCACGTTGCGCAGCTCGCGCACGTTGCCCGGCCAGCGGTGGCGGCGCAATCGCTGCACCTCCTCGGGCATCACCTCCAGCTTCCGGTCGCCGGAAAACTGTTGCACGAAGAAGTCGACCAGCAGCGGGATGTCGTCGGGCCGGTCGCGCAGCGGCGGCACGGTCATGCGCACCACCGCCAGACGGTAGTAGAGGTCCTCGCGAAAGCGTTTGCTGGCGATCTCGTTGCGCAGGTTGCGATTGGTGGCGCCGACAACCCGCACCGACACCTGTTCGTAGCTGGTGCTGCCCACCGGCTGGATCACGTGTTTGTCCAGCGCGCGCAGCAGGGCCGGCTGCGTCTCGGGCGTGAGCTCGCCGATCTCGTCCAGGAACAAGGTGCCGCCGTCCGCCTCGGCGAAGGCGCCGCGGCGATCGGAGATGGCGCCCGTGAACGAGCCGCGCACATGACCGAACAGCGCCGATTCGATCAGCTCGGCCGGGGTGGCGCCGCAGTCGAACACCACGAACGGTCCATTGCGGCGCGGGCTGTGGCGGTGGATCTCCTCGGCGAACAGTTCCTTGCCGGTGCCGGTCTCGCCTTCCAGCAACACCGTCGCCTCGGTGGCCGCGACGTCGCCCAGCAGTCGGAATAGCTTGCGCAGCTTGGCGTCGCGTCCCAGCAGTGATCCGAACGCCTCCTCATCCGCCGGCGCGATGTCGACGGCCTCCTCGTTGGGGACGTATTTGAGGACGGTGTGGCCGATGGTGACCTCGGCGCCGAACCCCAGCGTCAGCTCCTGAAAACGAGAACCCTGAACGTAAGAGCCGTTGGTCGATCCCAGATCCCTGACGACGACGCCGTCGTCGCGCGGCTCGACGACAAGATGGCGGCGCGACACGGTGGGGTCGGACAGCAGGACGTCACTACCGGGGCCCGAGCCCAGCGTCATCGCGAACTCTCCGAACGTGACCGACTCGCCGCGATCGGGGCCCTTGACGACGAGAAAGCAGCCCCGCCCCGACTGGCGAACGATGGCGGCCGAGGGTTCGATGATGCGGGTCGCTGACTTCTCGATCATCGTCCTTGTGTCGCCGCCGCTGGGGGTGGAGGCTGCGGATCCGGCGTCGTGCCCAGGGCGGCGAGATCGCCGCGCGTGACGATCTCGGCCACCTTCGCGCCGCCCACCATCGCGGCGATGAGCACCAGCAAGACCAGCAGGCCATTCGGTCCCCCCGATCGTTGCCGCCTTATCGGCATTGCTGGTGTCACGACAGCACCGAAGTCGATGATCTCGGGCGCCTGCAACTCCAGCGCGGGAACCCGTACCGACCCCAGGCCTTGCTGGGTTTGCACCGGCGCGGAGTACGCGGGTCCCGGTTCACCCGAGGGCCGCGGCAAACCGCGCGGAAGTCCGCCCGAGCCGCGGCGAGACGGCGCCGGCGCGGAAGAATAGGTCGGAGGCGGCGTCACCTGCAGGGGCGGCGGCGTCGGCGGATAATTGTCAGCCTCGGATTCATCGTCCTCGAAGGGAGATTCGAACGACAGCGGTGGCGGTGGCGTCTCCGGGCCCGCTGAATGCGGCGGCGGCAGCGACAGCGGCGGCGGGCGCCCGCCGCCCGAGCGACCTCCGCCATCGGTGGCGTTGCCGTACGGGTTTGTCGGTCTGCGGGTCTTGGGCGGCGTGACGCCGGGCAGAGGAGGCCGCGCTCGTGTCGGCTCCTCGTCTTCTTCCGACACGGAAATCGGAAGCTGAAGATCGCCGACCTCCAGCGCGGGCTTCGCGCCGTCGCCGGCGCGCGCCGGGTTCAGCACCTTGCGGGTGGTCGCGTTCGGGTCCGCTTCGGATTTGGACGAGCCCACAGCTTCTGGGCTTACCACGTCTCCGCCGCTGACGACGTACAAGTTTGAGCCCTCGACGATGCCCAAGGATGAGGCTTCCTTGCCTTCCAGGGCCTTGAGCGCGATCTTCTGCGTGTCGGGCGGGGCAGTCTGAAGGCTGTCCTCGCGCAGCCATCGCCCCGCGTCAGAACCGAGAATGTCGCGCAAGTGTTCGGCCAGTTGCGGCGCCGAGAACAGCAGCCCATGACGGTGGGCCACCTGCCGGAGCGCGTCCGCAAAGGCGGCGGCGTCCTGATAGCGCTCGTCAGGTTTCATGGCCAGCGCCCTCAACAACACGATGTCCAGCGCCGCCGGTAACCCGGGACGCTTCTTCGACGGCGGCACCAGCGGCTGACCGTAGATGATGTCAGGCGGCGTGCTGAGATCGCCGACGAACAGACGTTCGGCGCTGAGCGCCTCGTAGAGACAAACCGCGACGGAATAGAGATCGGTGCGCGCGTCGATCGGCTCGTTGCGCGCCTGCTCGGGCGACATGTACCCGACCTTGCCGCGCACGCGATAGAAGACCGACGCGTGCGTCGACGCCTTGGCGATTCCGAAATCAGACAGCTTCACCTCGCCCTGCGCGGAGCAGAGGATGTTCGAAGGAGAGACGTCGCGATGAATGATGCCGAGGGATCCGGGCCCGCTGGGATTGCGGCGCGTGTGCGCGTAGGCCAGGCCGGCCAGGGTTTCCAGCGCGATGTGCAGGGCGGCCCCGATCGACAGCTCGCGCCGGCGCAGCTTCGCGCGCCGCGTGATGGTGCGGAGGTCAGCGCCGCGCACGTACTCCATCACGATGAACAGTGACTCTTCCGATTCGACGAGATCGAAGGTGTGGACGATGTTGACGTGATCCAGCGTGGCCGAGATCTTCGCCTCGCGGAAAAACAGGTCGCGAAACTCCGGGCGCGAGGTGTATTCGGGTAGGAGCTGCTTGAGGACGACTTCTTTTTCGAACCCGCCCGGCCCCAGCTTCTTGCCGATGTAGATCGCCCCCATGCCGCCTTCGGTGAGATAGCGCTCGATGCGGTAGCGCCGTGCGGCCATCTGCTGGGTGGCGTTCATTGCCGACGAGCGTAGGATCGTCAATCGCAACATTCAATGTCGCTTTATGTTTACTGATCGGCTCAAGACGCTGGTGGCCTACAAGCGGCAGGTCGAGGACGGGGCGGCACAGGCCCTGGGCCTGGCAACGGCCGCGCGGATGCGGGCCGAGGGCGCAGAGGCATCGCTGGTTGACGCGCTGGGGAAGGCGCAGGCCGCCCTGACAGCGCAGCGCAGTAGCGGGGTTCCCGAGGGACCGGAACGGGCCGTTGACGGCGCCGGCCGGCAGCGATTCGCGGCTCGCCTCGCCGACCGGGTGCGGGCGTGCGCGCAGCGGCTGGCAAACCACCGGCAAGCCGTCGTTGAACCGGCGCTGCGCGCCGAAGAGGATGCCCGCGACCGCCATCTCGCGGCCTGCCAGGATCGCGAGGCCATCGAGAAACACTGGGAAGAACAGCGCGCGGCCGCCGCAAAACAGACAGAACGCAAGCAAGAGGCCGCGCAGGACGACCGCGGAACCCCGCGCGGCGGCAAATAGACCCATCGATCGCGACGCGATGTGGGGACGGGTATGGCAAATTCCCACAATCGAGTGACCGACCGATGGCGGTCCCCAAACCCGTGGCTACACTGGTTCCTCGTGTCCTGGTCGAGATCAAGTTTCTCGCACAGGTGGGCCAGGATGCCCGCCTTCCGCGTCGGCTCTTTTCTGGCCGTTCTTCTACCGGCCGTTCTGGCGTCCGCGTGCGAAGGCCAGATCGGCGATGTCGGCGGTGGAATTCCCGGCGACATCGGCGCCGGCAGCACCACCACGTCGGACATCTCGCAGACCAAGACCGGGACGATTGTCCCGCTTTACACCTCGCCTCGTGACGGGACCTGGACCGAGGTCATCGCCGCCAAGCTGGCGCACCCGACAGTTCCGGTCTTGGCAGTGATCAACCCTGCCACCGGTCCCGGCGACACGGCGAGCGCTGCCCACGTGCAAGGCATCGCGCGGCTGTGCGACGCCGGAGTCAAGGTGATCGGCTACGTGCCGACCGCATACGGCGCGCGCGCCGAAGCCGACGTGCGTTCCGACATCGAGCGCTGGAAGTCATTCTATCCACGAGCGACCGGCGTCTTTTTCGACCAGCAGGTGCGCAGGTCGGGCAGCGAGGATTATTATCGCCGCCTGGCCGGTTACGCGCGCTCGCTGGGCCTCGACTTCTCCATCGGCAATCCCGGCACCAATCCCGCCGCCAGCTACGTCGGCGTGGTTGACACCATCCTGGTGTACGAGAGCCCGGGCATGCCCGAGCTCAGCACGCTGTCGCGCTGGCAGCAGCAGTACCCGCGCCAGAACTTCGGCGTCATCCCTTACGGCACGGCGTTCGACGCCGCGTACGTGAAGAGCGTGGCCGCCTACGTGGGATACATCTATCTGACCGACAGCCAGGGTCCCAACCCCTGGGATCGCGTGCCGCAGTTTTTCGGCGACCTGCTGGCCGCGCTTGAGTAACGACTTACGCGGCGGCGAGATCCGGCAGGGTCAGCCAGCCTTGCGCCGGCCGCTCGCGCGCATCGACGTCGTTGGCGGGGTCGGCCGGCGCTACACAGTCAAGGAGGCGGGTCCACGCCGGACCGAAGTCGGTCTTCAGCGCGGCGAACGAGATCACGAACGTCGGCGTGTGCTCGGTCGAGGTCTCCAGCTGGATCTCCATCTCGCGCGGCGTTTCGGTGGTGGCGCCGGTGAACTGCCCAGTCACCCGATACATTCCCGTCGCGATCGGGACCACGTCGTGGCCGGTGAAGGAGAACAGCCTGTCGCGCGCGGGGCCGCCGGAAACACCGTTCCCTACGCTGGTTGCGTCAATCGCCAGCTGCACACCCAGTTGGTCGAGATCGGGGCCCATGCTCAGCCGTGACTCCCACGCGTCAAATTGCCCGTTCAGCATGAGGTCGGCACCATTGATGTGAAGTTCAATCATGATTTTGCCTGTTGCCTTACATAAGCACCGCCCGTCGAGCGTCTAGCGCGCCGGGCGGCAGGTCCCTATAGTACGGGCCGCATGACCCAGAGCGTGCTCGACGCCGTGCTCTGCGTGCGGTGCGCCGGATCGCTGGATCTCCGTGCCGCGGCCATCGTTTGCGGGCGCTGCCGGCAGGAATACCCTCGCCTGGCCAGCATCTCGGTTGTCATGCCGCAGGTTGCCGCCCATCTGTCGATGTGGCGCGGCCAGCTGGAGCTGATTGCGGCGCAGGCGGCAGAGCAATTTGCCCACCTAGAGGGCGAATCGCGCACGCCCGGCATTCTCCCCGACGGCCAGCGGCGGCTGCTGGCGCTGGCCGGGGCAGTGCGCGACCAGGTGGAGAACGTCATCAACGCGTTCGCGCCGGTGCTGGCGGCCAGCGGCGAGGTCGAGCCGATGGCGCCGCTGCCGCCGGGCGCGCAGACGCCGCTGAAATACATCCACTACCTGTACCGCGACTGGGCGTGGGGGCAGGTTGGTTACGACGAAAATCAGCGCACGGTGGCGGCGCTGCGCGAGGTGGTCTCGGCGCCGCCGCTGGGGCGCACGCTGGTGTTCGGCGCCGGCGGCTGCCGGCTGCCATACCAGCTGCATCGTGACTTCGGTTGCGACGAGACGGTGGTGCTGGACATCGATCCGTTCACGTTCGTCGTGGCCGAGGCGGTGATTCGCGGCAAGAAGGTTCCGATGACCGAGGCCAACTTGTCGGTGCAGGAAGCCGTCAATGCCGCCCGGCCCTGGGTGCTGTCGGCGTCGTCGGGGCCGCTGGGGGACAACTTCCATTTCATGCTGGCCAACGGGCTGGCGCCTCCGTTTGCACCCGGCACCTTCGATACCGTGGTGACGCCGTGGTTCATCGATCAGGTGCCGCCCGACATGGGAAAGTTTTTCGAGACGCTGGCGCAGATGCTGAAGCCGGGCGGGCGCTGGCTCAATCAAGGGCCGCTGCTGTATCCGACCGAGCTGCCGATTGCCCGTCGGCATACGCGCGATGAGATCTTCGATCTGGCGGGCCGGGCAGGATTTCGCATCGGCAAATGGACGGGCGAGTCGCGCCCGTACCTGATCTCGCCGCTTAACGGGCGGGGCCGGGTCGAGTGGGTGCTGACATTCGAGGCGGCGCTCGAGAAAAAGCCAGCCGACTAGCCCGACAGGCGATCGACCAGCCAGTAAAGTCCGGCCAGCAGGATCGGCAGCGATCCCGCGACGACAAGGCGTCGGTGGCGAACGTTGCGCGCGGCCTCGGTGGGGGTGCGTCGCAGATGCGCCAGCAGCGGATAGACCAGGGCAACGATGCAGAGTTGCCCAGCCTCGACGCCGAGGTTGAACGCGATCACGGGCAGCACGACGTTGCCGCCCAGCTCGGCCAGGCGATCCTTGATCTCCGTCGCGAAGCCGCAGCCGTGAACCAGACCGAAGCCGAACGTCACCAGCCAGCGATAACGCGCGGCAGAGCGACCCCAGGCCAGATTCTCGGCGGCGATGTAGACGATCGAGGCGGCGATGAGGACCTCGGTCAGTCGCACCGGAACGCGCAGGATGTCCAGCGCGGCCAAGAGCAGCGTAACGCTGTGGGCGACCGTGAAGGCGGTGACGATGCTGACCAGTTCCCGCAGGCGCGTCACCGCCAACAGCAGCGCGAGCAGGAACGCCAGGTGGTCGGTCCCCTGGAAGATGTGAAACATCCCCCAACGCAAGAGCTCGCCCACCAGCGACCAGGTCGACGGAGCGATCTCGCCGGCGACGACGGCGATCTCGGTCGGACCGCGGCGAACGAACTGGCGGGCGTCGGCGCCCCAGCGCAGGTGAATCAGGGCGCGGTGCCGCGACGTCACCTGCGAGAAAAATGTGACCCGCGCGTGGACGGCCGTGATCGGTTCTTGGCTGCGGAACACAAGAGTCTGAACCACACGCGCCAGATCGGACCGGGCGCCGGCAGCGTGCGGCTCATACCGGGGTTCCAGCGTACCGATCTCGGGGGTCAGCAGGCGTCCGTTCGCCGACAGCGCCAGTCCGCTCGCCAACGCCCGACCGATCTCGTCCTTCACCGTGTAAAGAGCGGCTTGGTCGAGACTGGTCTCCGCTGCGGGAAGCCTGACGAGCTTGGCGAGGCCGCTGACGCCGACGTCGACGTTCCACACGATGGTTCGTTCTTCGACGACCACCTCGGACGTGCTCAGCGATTCGTCGTGGGCCTGGGCGTCCGCCGCCGCGGCGCAGAGCACCACCCCGGCCGCCAGCGGCGCGATCCCCCAGCGCATCAGAAGTAATACGTCCCGGTCAGCCGGAACGAAAACGGATTCGCGGGTGAGAACGACACGTCTTCGCAGCCGACAAAGTTGCCGCTGGCGGCGTCGACGGACGCACGCGTCCCGGGGGGGCAGGCCCCCGCCGGCGGCTGCGCATTGGTCGGCACTTCGCCTTGCAGCCGGGTCACGGTCGCGAACTGCGCCGATTTATTGCGCCGGTTGATCACGTTCTCCAGGGCAAGTGCCAGCTCGAAGGAGCGCCAGCGATGGGCGACGAACAGGTCCAGCAGCTGCGTGGCCTCGGCCTGCAGGAACCCGTCTTCAGTGGCCGGCCGCTGCGCAATATAGAGGCCGCGCAGCGCTCCCCTCAACCCGCTGGGGTGAAGCGCCGAAATTCCTCCGGCGGCGGTCAACCGCGGCGCCAACGCGATCGCCTGGCCGTTACCGGCATTTTGGCGAAACTTGGCGTCGGCGTACGTGAGGTCGGCGTCGGCGAACAGCCACGGCAGGACGGCCCACCGCCCCTCTACCTCGACGCCCACCCGCCGGGTCGCGCCGGCGGCTTCCGTTGTCCCCCGGTCACCGACCCAGACCATTTCGCTGTCGATGTCGATGCCCCACAATGCTACCGCGGCATCCAGGCGGCCATCCAGCAGCCGAGAACGGAGACCGAGCTCATAGCCGACGGTGCGGGTCAGCGGCGTCACCGCATCCGCGCTCCGGACGACGCCACGGGCGTCGTTCGAGTGAAAACCGTAACCAAAGTTGAGGAACAGATCGGTGCTCCGATGCGGCGACAGGACCACGCTTGCCTTGGGGCTGATACGCGTCGCGCCGCGACTGCCCGAGGTCGCCGTCCCCAGCGTCGCGAGATCCTCCAGTCGATCGTTGACCTGGAACGTCGTGTGGTCCGCGCGCACGCCGGCGCAGAGGCGCAGCCACCACACAGGCTGCACCTCTTCCTTGGCATAGGCCGCGACGGAGGTCTGGTGGATGTCGGTGTCGACGACGTCGCTGAGGCGCTCTCGCGCCCGGACGTACGAGAGTCCGTTCGTGATGTCGTCGTGCCGCGCCGACCCTCCCAGCAGCGAATCGAACAGGATCCCGCGCCACTGGTGCAGCCACCGGTAGCTGGTGCGCGCGCCCAGGATGGTCCGGTTGTCGCGCTGCTCGATCTCGTCGCCGTTGATCGGGTCGCGGGAAAAGAACGTGAAGTTCGAATACAGCGCGAAGTCGGCCGCCGTCAGATACGCCAGCGCCTGGAACTCACTCTGAGCATCGGGGCGCATCCGGTAGCCGGCGTATATGTTGTGGCGCGCCGCCTGACCACCCTCGCTGGGGTCCAGCGCGCCGAAAAAATCGACCAGGCCCGCGCGCACCGCCCGGCTGGGGATCTGGCCCGACGCGTTCCAGCTACCGTTGTAGCTGCTGCCCGCGACCCAGATGCGCGACCGCGAATCGATGTCATAGGTCAGCTTGCCGAACAGGTTGTACTTGTTGAACCGCTCGGGGTTGCTGAACGGCCCATCGGTGCGGACAACCTCAGCGGCCAGGAGCGGATGCCAGGCGCTGTCGCCGGTAGGGGCGGCGATAGCAACCGTTCGCCAGGTGTTGAAGGAGCCGCCCCCGACGGAGACCAACGATTCGGCGCTGTCGCGGGTGACCAGATCGATCGAACCGGCGGTGGCGAAGTCGCCGCTCTCGACAAAATAGGGTCCCTTGGACACCTCCACCCGTTCAATCAGCTCGGGAATGACGAAGTTCGAGTCCGCGTACCCCTGGCCGTGGCCGTGGCTGACCATGTTGAGCGGCAACCCGTCAAAGGACAGCGCGACGTCGGTGCCGTGGTCGGCGTCGAAGCCGCGCAACAGGTACTGGTTCGCCTTGCCGCCGCCAGCGTGCTGAACGATCATCAGCCCCGGGGTGACCTTGAACAGGTCGGCGGGCCGAAGGATGGGGCGCAGCTTGAGGTCTCGGTCGCGCACGGTCCGCGCGGACGCCGCGGTCAGCGGCCGTTCGGTGCTGATGACGGTTGTGTACGGGGCGCCGTCGTCCGCGGTTGCCGCCTGATGGCTGTGCGGGGGAACCTCCGCGGGGACCCCCGACGGTTCTGTGTGGGTGTGTCCCGGAGGCGTGAAACGAAACTCAAACCGCAACGTCGAGGTGATCGCCCTTCCGCCGGAGTGGGCCGGGTGAAACTCCAGCTGGCGGGCCGCCGCCAGCGCGGCCTCGTCGAAGGCCGGGCTGATGCCCTGTTCGATGGCGGCGGCGGTGACCTTCCCCTCGGCGCTGACCTGCAGCCGGACGGCGACTGTTCCGCCCAGCCCCAGCCGTTTGGCGTCTTCGGGATAGACGGGGTCGACATACTTTCTTAACGTGAGAGGCGCATCAGCGACAGGAAGCGCAGGGGCTTCTGCTTCCTCGGCCGATGGGTGGGCGCGCGCCGTTCTCCAAGGACCTGGCGCTATCACAAAGACAATTAGGGTGATCGACAAACGGACGGATCCTGAAGATCTGACCATGAAATACCCCGCACGCAGGAACGGGCGTCACGACGACATCGGCGGCCGGCGTGAAGCACACGCGTCGCTCTGACCGTCGCCGCCAGTTCACTCAAACAGAAGGGAAGGTGTCGGATGTCTGTTTGGGCGATCGGGTCGGCGGTCCGCGTGAACGGATAGGGTTTTGCCAGCGGCGAACGACGGGATTGCGCCTGGCGTCGGGTGGCGCCAGGTCATCGAATGAGGTCGGCGCCGGGGGAACGACGAAGGCACCGGGTGTCGTCAGCGCGACGCCAAAGTGCGCCAGCGAACCCTGGCCGTGGCTGTGGCGATGATTCCCGGACACGGCATCGCCCGCGCTGACGAGAGAGTCGACGCGCGTCGGTCCGTGGACGTCGCTTAGGTGAGCGACGACGCTGCCGTCAGCGCCGTGCTC
Source organism: Polyangia bacterium (assembly GCA_035696485.1). Taxonomy (GTDB): domain Bacteria; phylum Myxococcota_A; class Polyangia; order Fen-1088; family Fen-1088; genus DASRQT01. The sequence goes on from DASRQT010000505.1 coordinate 15,833, forward strand.
GTGGTCGTCGCGGTGATTGAAGGTGTGCAGACAGGGCGCGACGATGAACCCGGCCACGAACATCAGCAGCCCGGCAGCATTAGCGCCCTGACGTCGGCGCGCCGCCAGCAGCAGGCCCCGCCCCCCGTGCGATCGATTCGGTCGATTGCTGCCGCGCGCTGTCGAAAGACCGATCATCGCCTTCGCTACGCTTAACACGGCCGGCGGCATCGTTACAGCGCCCCCCTCACACCACTGCCCCCGCGGTGAACCGGGCGGCATATGCGCTTGGGGGGTTGGCGGTGACGGCGGCGAGCGATCCGGCGCCGACGACGCGCCCGCGTTCCATAACGGCGACGGTGGCGCCCAGCGCGCGCACGTCGGCGACGTCGTGGGTGATGACGATGGTCGGCAGGGCCGTCCGGCGAACGTGTCCGACGAGAAACGACCGGATCTCGTCCCGTCCCTCGACGTCCAGCGCCGCGACCGGTTCGTCGAACAGCAAGGCGCGCGGCGACGTGGCCATCGCGCGGGCCAGGGCGACGCGCTGTTTTTCGCCGCCGGAGAGCTGGTCGGGGCGGCGGTCGGCGAACGCCGATGCGCCCAGGCTTTCCAGCACGGCGCGCGCGCGCTGGATGCGCTCCGTCCGTCGCAGTCGCGGCGGCGTGCAGGCGAGCGCGAACGCGACATTGTCGACCGCGGTCAGGTGCGGGAAGAGTCCGTAGTTCTGCGGCACGTAGGCCAGGCGGCGCTCTTCCGCCGGTTTGCAGACGCCGGCCGCGCCGTCGAACAGGACGTCACCGCCCAGGACCACGCGCCCCCGCCGTGGCAGGAGGATGCCGAGGATCGCGAGCAGCAGGCTGGTCTTGCCCGAGCCGTTGGGTCCGATCAGCGCCAGCGGCACCCTCCCGACCGACAAGGCCGCGGAAAGTTTCAACGCGCCGAGTTCGAGGTCGACGTCAACATCGAGGCCGGTCGGATCGCTCGCGGTCATCGGTCCTGCGCCAGAAGAAAACCGGGCACGCGCGTGCGCGGCCAGCGGCGCAGGACGAGCAGCAGCGCGAACGCGACGACGATCAGCAACACCGACAACGCGCGCGCCGCGCCGAGGTCGCTCTCCAGCGCGGTGTAAATGGCCAGCGGCAGCGTCTGCGTCTTCCCCTGCAGGTTGCCGGCGAACATCAACGTCGCCCCAAACTCACCCAGCGCGCGCGCCCAGCTCATGGCCGCGCCCGCGATCAAGCTGGGCGCCGCCAGCGGCAGTGCGATGCGAAAGAACATGCGCGCCGGCTGGGCGCCCAGCGTCTTCGCGACCGCCAGCAGGCTGCGGTCGAGGTGTCGGAACGCGACCGCCGCGGCCTGAACGTAAAACGGCGCGCCAACGAACACCTGCGCCATCACCACTGCCGCCCCGGTGAACGCGACCGACAGCCCGGCCGAATCCAGCAACGATCCAAATATTCCGCGACGACCGAAGGCAAACAGCAGCGCGATCCCCGACACCGCCGGGGGGATGACGATCGGCAGCTGCACCAGCGTGTCGATCCAGCGCGCCGCGCGGCCGTCGCTGCGCGCCACCCACCACGCCAGGGGCGTGCCGCCCAGAAGAACAATGACCAGCGAGACGGTCGTCGTGATCAAGCTGACGGTCAACGCCGGCCCCACGATCGGGTGGCCAAGTCCGCGCGCGATCTCGCCGGGCCCGCTGGTCAGCAGCAGCGCGACGACGGGCGCCAGCAGGAAAAGCGCGAAGACGAAAGCGGCCGCGCCCATGGCGCCGCGGAAGCCGGTCTTCTGCAACCAGGACATCAGGGCGCGCCGACGCGAATCCCAGGCGCAAACCCGGCCGCCGCCAGGGCCTTCTGCGCCGCCGGTGTCAGCAGATATTCCACGAACGCGCGCGCCAGCTCCCCTTGTTTGCTGCCTTTCACCGCCGCCACGGGGTAGTCCGTGTTGACGTTGAAGTCGGGGGGGATCTCGACCGCCTCGACCTTGTCGCGCGCGCCGAGCGCGTCGGTGCGGTAGACGACGCCGGCGTCGGCCTCGCCCAGCACGACCTTGGCCAGAACCTGGCGCGCGTTCAGCTCGCGCGAGACGACGTGGCTCTCGACCGTTTGCCCGAAGCTCTGCCCCAAGTTGGCGCTGGCCCGGCGCAGGACCTCCGCGGTGTACGCGCCCAGGGGAACCTCCGCCGCCGCCACCACGATCCGCCGCGCGCGCGGCAGCTCGGAAAAGGTCCGCACCGTAACCTTCTCGGTTGCAACGCTGCGCGAATCGGTCCCGCTGCGTGGCACGACTACCATTAGATCGTTGCGCGCGAACACCACCGGCGCCGTCACCGCGCCCTGACCGACCAGTCGGTCCATCTGCTTGTGATCCGCCGACGCGAACACGTCCGCCTTCGCGCCCTGTTCGATCTGCAGCCGCAGCTCCTGGCTGCCCGCGAAGTTGAAACGCGCCTGGGTGGCGGGATGCTTGCCCTCAAAGGCCTTACCAAGCTGGTCGAACACGTCACGCAGCGAAGCTGCCGCAAAGACCACCAAATCGGTACGCTCGGTCGCCGCCCTGGCATCGGTGGTCGGCATCTCCAGCAGAGCCGCTGCCGCCGTCAGAAGGATGATTTTCATGAGCGATCTACCTCGCACGCCCGGTTTATACCCGCGTGGTCCGATGCTTGTCGATCCACCAGGCCCACAGCACAAACAGCCAGGCGAAGAAACCGACGATCATGATCGTCTTCACGTCGGGTGGCGGCGGCCCCAGCGCAGCCCCCAGGTACGAGACACCCAGGAGCGCGATCAACGACCACAGCGCCCACCGCCCCCGACGGTCCTTTGGCTTGGTGGCGCGCGTGTAGATCCAGACGCCGGCGACGAACATCGCGGTCTCGACCAGCATCGTCGCGGGCCGCGAATTCCACAGGCCCAGCCCGACGTGGACACTGCTGCCCGGATAGAGCGGCATGTCCGGGCGGTGCGTGACGAAGTCCAGAACCCAGTGACTGAACACGCCGCCCGCGATCACCAGCGCCGCGACCTTCTGCCGCCTGACCGCGAAAAAGATCCCGGCGAAAAGCACCGACCAGACCAGCGCCATCAGCAAGCTGTGTGAGTACGGATAGTCGTGCAGATCCAGGGGCGTGAACGCCGTGTTCCCCGGATCAATCCGTACCGTCTCCAGCCCCGTCGCCAGGAACACCGGCCACAGCAGATCCAGCAACAGCGGCGCCGCCATCAAAGTCCCCAACGAAACCCGGGGCGCCACCCGCTTGGCCGCAAATCCGACCGCAAAATGCCCGATAAACATGCGCGAACTATCGCACGGTCCCGCCGAGGGTTCACCGGAGCGCAAGGCGGCACGCAGGCTTCGCCTGCCGTGCCGCCCAATCCCCGAGGAGAGCGTAGCGCGGCTTCGCCGCGCGCAGCTCGGGGGGCCCGGGGGCCTGTGAGCGGCAGCGAACCAGGCCCCCGTAAAACTGTGGCCTCGACTGGATTCGAACCAGCGACTTCCGCCTTCGGAGGGCGGCACTCTATCCAACTGAGCTACGAGGCCAGACCGGCTGCCTGTTTAGCGCTCCCCCGCCGGTTTCGCAAGCGCGGCGCCCGGCCACATTTTTCGCATCACCGCTTCCGCCATACCGGTGCCGCTGGTGCCGCTGCCGAGCAGGTCGGCGGCGATCTGGCTGGGCGCCGCGAACGTCAGACCGTCCCGTGCCGACCCGCCCGTGAACACCACCGGATCGAACGGTTCTATCAAGATGAGACCGGCGTCGTAGGTCGCCGGGGTCAGGCCGAGGCGGCGCGCGACGCGGTCGGGGTTGTCCACGTAGAGGGCAGCCTGCCCCGGGAAGGCGGTTCCCAGCAAGGCGGCGGCACCGGCGCGCGCCGTGAGCGCGTGTGGGATGGTCTCGTCGCGCAGACGGCCAAGCGCGCCCGGCATACCGTGCGGATGGCTGAACGCCAGCCGGCGGCTCGCCCCTTCGAACCGGTAGTCGACGGCCCAGCGGCGGATCAGGGCCGGTACGTCGACGGCCGTGACCGCCCCGCGCACGATGCGTTCGATCAGCTCCTCTCGGTCCAGCAGATCCAGCAGGCGCGAGACGTAGCCCGGGTCGGTGCCGGCTCGCGCGGCCAGGGCGCGCACGCCAAACGGCGGCCGGTCATCGCACAGCGCCCGCACGACGCAGCAGGCCTTGCGCCCGTCCAGCGCGCGCAAAACTCGCGGCTCGCTCCAGGGACTCTTGTGCGCGCCCCGGGTCTGGATGAAGACCGTCGGCCGGTCCAGCGACACGCGCATGTTGCCGGCCAGGTCGACGTAGCCGACCCCGGCGGCCGACAACCGATCGCGTGTCCGTTCTCCCAGAAAAGGCGCCACTACCACGAACCCGTCTGCCGGCGTCGACTTCAGCGTCTCGGCGAAGGCGGACGCGAACTTGGGATCCAGCTGCCGCTTGTTGCCGATGGCCAGCGCCGCGCTGGCTCCCGCGGGCGTCTTGATGGTCAGCCGCGCGGCCGCAACGTCGTTTGTTTTCACGGAGATCGACGTCGTCCAGTGGCCGGGCAGACAGCGCTGCAATTCCGCGATGGCCTCGCGAAGGACGACGTTGTCTGCGGGCGTGGTGTTGTTCATGTCGGACAACAGCGTCCGCCCGGACAACACCCCCGTCAAAAAAACCACGGCCTGCGAATGCCAAAAAGCCTTTGTCGCGCAAGCCAGAGGGCAACAGCGCAAGCCGACCGGCGCCGGCCCAAGGCCTGCGCGCGCCAGCGGCCACCCCCCCAGCCCCCTCCCGCCAGCGTTCCCAGGCCCTCGCCGGACGCGCCGGCGTGTCGTCGCTGATGCCGATGCTGGGCGGCGCGGGCGAGGTCGGTGGCGCGGACACACCGGCTTACTCCAGTCGCAGCACCAACCTGTCCGCCCTTGCCGCCGTCCTGCGGACCAAGTTGACGGCGCGTCTCGGAACCGACTCGGCGCGCCTGGACGAGCTGCTCAAGCGGCTGGTGGAGGTCGACCTGACCATCAACGAGCAGCGGGTTCGGTTCCAGGATGCCATCCGCGCCATCAAACTGGTGTCGCCCTTGCCGGTGACGTGATCGCTTGGATGGGAACGCGCTAGTCACGGCGCGGCAATCGCGTCCCCCGGATCGCTTTCGAGGAGCGATCGCTGGCACCCATTTTGGGCGCCGAACGGCTGTATTTACCTGAAAAAGCGTGATTAACTACGCAGGCATGCTTAGTAGACGGATTGCTGGAAAAGCCTATCGGTGGTGGTTTTTGTTGTTGTCTTTGCCCGGCGCCGGCTCCGCGTCCGCGGCGGTGACGGAACCGAATGGACTGGTCGTCCCGATCGTCAACGCCGGGGAGAACGGTAGTGCCAACGTCAACCCGGGCGGCGGAAACACGTTTCACGTCGACCTTCCGACGTTTTTTTCGTCTCGCGGCGAGGCCATCAACTTCCAGACCGACGCGCTGACCAGCCCGGCCGTGTTTTCGCCGCGCTGTAATTTCACCGGCACGCTGATGGTCCACGGTGGCGGCTGCAACATGGACTTCGGCTGGTACAACGTGAATGCCAGCAGCAACACGCCGCCGCCCGACAGCCAGATCTTCACGCTGGTGCCACGAGGGGCGAACGCCTCTTTCCGTCCCCGCGTCGAGGACACCAACCGCTCCACGTTCAACGGCGGAGCCATCCTCACCGACGTGCGATACACGGGCGGGCTGATCGGCTTCGCCATCAAGAACGCCGACACCGCGACGTGCAACCAGACACACTATTCGGAGTCGCGGCTGAACGTCCTGTGCGCGAACGGCGCCAACCAATGTCCGAGGAACGGCGGCGGATCCAACCCGGCCGGCAACTGGATCATGGCCGTGATCTACAAATCGACGACGACGCCCAACGCGTACTACGTCGCGTTCGAGGACCTGCCGGCCACCACGACGTCCTTCGCGGGCAACGACGGCGACTTCAACGACGACGTCTACCTCATCACCGGCATCAGCTGTCAGGGCGGCGGCGCCTCGTGCAACACCGGGGAGCTGGGCATCTGCGCGGCGGGCGTGATGCAGTGTACGCAGGGGGGGACGCTGACGTGCGTACGAACCACCGGGCCCTCCGCAGAGGTGTGCGACGGCGTCGACAACAACTGTGACGGCATCGTCGACAACGGAAGCAACCTCTGTCCAACCGGCAAGGTTTGCGACCGCGGCACCTGCGTCGATCGCTGCGTCGAACAGGGCTGTCCTCCCAATCAGGTCTGCACCTCCGTCGGCGTCTGCGGCGAGAACGCGTGCGCGAACGTGGTCTGTCCGGCCGGCTCCCGCTGCGTCGGCGGCAACTGCGTGAGCGCCTGCACGGGCATCACCTGTCCGCACGGACAGACCTGCCGCGTCGGCCGCTGCGTCGATTCGTGCCTGGGCGTGACCTGCGCGACCGGCTACGTCTGCACCGACGGCGTCTGCCAGCCGGAGTGCCAGTGTGTCGCGTGCGCCACCGGGAGGACCTGCGCCAGCGACAAGCGCTGCGTCGTCAACGCCTGCCTCAACATCACCTGTGCGGCCGGCACCTTTTGCAACAACGGCACCTGCACCGACTCTTGCGCCGGCGCGGTCTGCCCCACCGGTCAGGTCTGCCAGACCGGCAACTGCGTCGATCCGTGCATGGGCGTGACCTGCGGCGCCACTCAGAAATGCCAGGCCGGCGCCTGCGTCGATATCTGCACCGGTGTCTCGTGCGCCGCCGGCCAGACCTGCCAGGGCGGCAACTGCGTCGACAGCTGCAGCATTATCACCTGTCCCAACGGTCAGATCTGCCGTCAGGGCGTGTGCAACGATCCGTGCACGGGCATCACCTGCGGCGCCGGGCTCAAATGCATCGGGGGCAGCTGTGTCGACAACTGCCAGGGTGTCATGTGCGGCGCCACCGAGAAGTGCGTCAATGGCGGCTGCGTCGACAAGTGCTCGGGCGTGACCTGCGGCGCCGGACTCAAGTGCGTGGGCGGCAGCTGCGTCGACAACTGTCAGGGCGTCAGCTGCGGGGCCACCGAGAAGTGCGTGAACGCCGGCTGCGTCGATAAGTGCACGGGTGTGACCTGCCCAGGCGTCTTCGTCTGCAAGCTCGGCGAGTGCGTCGATCCGTGCGGCGCTTCGACCTGCCCCGTCGGTCAGCTCTGTTCGGGCGGCGTCTGCATTGACCCGTGCCAGAACGTGGTTTGCACATCACCGCTGATCTGTCAGTTCGGGAACTGCGTCACCAACCCCGACGCGGGCACCGGTGGCAGTGGCGGCGCCGACGGCGGCGGCACGGGCGGCAGTGATGCGGCGACCGGCGGGACCGACGGCGCCACGGACGCCTCCGACGCCCCGGCCGATCGTCCAGATGCTCCGGCAGATGCTCCGGCAGATGCTCCGGCAACCGGCGGCACGGACGGCGGTGGCACCGGCGGCACGGCGGGCACGGGCGGCAGCGCCGATGGCGGCGGCAATGCCGGCAGCGGTGGCGTCATGGCCGACGCGGGAACCGGGGGAACCGGTGGTGTCGCCGACGACGCCGGAAGCGGCGGTATGGGCGGCGACGCGGGCAACACCGGCACGGGCGGCAGCACGGTCGTCGACGCCGGCAAGGACAGCAAGACCAACGCCGCGACGTCGGGCGGCTGCGGCTGTGAGGTCGCGCAGCGGACATCATTTGGCAGCTGGGGCCTGGCGCTACTGGGCCTGGCGATGGTGCTGTTCCGCTCGTCGCGCGGCCGTCGGGGCGGAGACCGCCGATGAACCACGATCGCGTGGGTTCACGTCTGCTTTTACAATCACTCGCAGCCGCCACCGTCGCGGCGCTGACCGTGCTGCTTGCGCCTGCGCCCGCCCGGGCGCAATCGCTGCGCCCGAACATCCTGGTCATCTTCGACACCTCCGGGTCGATGCAGCTCGACGACACCAACACCTGGGCAGGCGAGCGGGTCAACGAAGCGGCGGCCAGCTGTCCGGCCGCGCCGGCCGGAAAATTCAGCCGCCTCTATTCGCTCAAGACCGCCCTGCGCGAGGCGCTGGCGCAGGTCGGGACCGACGAGGCGAACTTCGGGCTGATGTCGTTCCCGCAGCTGGTCAATCCCGGTCAGGCCTTCGGGTGTTTCCAGTGCACGGGACCCAACTGCGCGGAGGGCCCGGTCGGCCACTATTTCGTCGATCCGACCGTCGGCCTCGGCTGCCGCCTGTCGATGGATCCGGCGAACACGTTCAACTCCACGGCGGCGGAGACCGCGTACGGCCCCTGGTTCGATGCCTCGATCAGCCAGGCGCTGCGCGTGGATCTCACGCGGGTCAACCCCGGCGCCAAACCGGTGGCGGCCGACTTCGATCCCCCCGACGCCAACCTGGCTCGCATCTACAAGTGGATCGACAACACGGAAGACGCGGGCATGGTCGCGAACCTCAGCGATCCGGAGCTGCACGGCAACGGCAAGACGCCCCTCGGTCGATCGCTCTACTACGCGCGTCTGTACTACGACAACTTCATCAAGACGGCCGCCGATCCCCGGCGCGCCTGCCGGCAGAGCATCGTGATTCTGGTCACCGACGGAAACGACACCTGCGACTCCACCTCGGGCTCTGCGCTCAATCTGCAGACCTGCGCGCAGACCGGGTTCGCGACCTTTCACCCGGAGGTTCAGGCCTGCAAGCTGCTGCGCACCTCCAACGTCAAGACCTACGTCATCACGGACACCACCGTGCCCGGTTCGCTGAACAGCAACATCGCCATCGCGGGCGGCACCGGCGGCGCCATCCGGGTTTCGTTGACCGACACCAACGCGGTCAAGGCGGCGTTGATCGGCATCATCGCCGAGACCGTGCCGCCGGCCGAGACTTGCAACGCCATCGACGACAACTGTAACGGACAGATCGACGAAGGCGTTTCGAACATGTGTCCCTTCGACCCGGTCGGCCTCGCCCACTGCGCGGTCGAGACGTGCAACTGCAAGGACGACAACTGTAACGGCCAGATCGACGAAGGCTTCCCGCTGAACCGGTGCGGGATGGGGTGCGGCTGCCCGATCCCGATGGAGATCTGCGACGGCCTCGACAACAACTGCAATGGCGACATCGACGAAGGCTTTCTGGTGGGAATGAGCTGCACCAACGGGTTGCAGGGGGCCTGTCGCCGCGGCGGCCTGCTGGCTTGCAAGCCCGATGGCAGCGGAACCTTCTGCGACGTGCCGGTCGTGATGCCGTCGACGGAGGTCTGCAACAACATCGACGACAACTGCAACGGACAGATCGACGAAGGGATGCTGCCAGGGACCGGTCTGCCGTGCGGCAACAACATCGGCACGTGCATGCAAGGCATGACCGTGTGCCGAAACGGCCGGCTGGTTTGCGACACCGTCAAGATCCCGGGCGTGGAGATCTGCAACGGCCTCGACGACAACTGCGATGGTGCCATCGACAACGGCATCTTCCCGACGGTGGGCGACACCTGCCTCTGTCCGGGCCTGACGCAGGCCCAGGTTGATTCAGGCGGCATTTGCAAGGCCGGGCGAATCGCGTGCA
>DASRQT010000506.1:0-8131 GCA_035696485.1 Polyangia bacterium
GCCTTTCTGTCCTCCCGGCCCCCCGGCGGCGGTACGCACGGCCTGCAGCGCTCCCGACCTGACGACCGGGCGGCTGCTGGTTCCGGTACGCGGCAACAGCTCGATCACGGTGGTGGATACCCAGGTCGAGGGTGATCCAACCGCACCCGAGGCACGCCTGACCCTGCGATGTACCGATCTACCTCCCGGCGCCGCGGTGCCTGTCACCAGCACCTGCGACGATTCGCATCAGGTAGTCGACTTCATAGCACCTGAAAACGATCCGCCTCCGGCACCTATTCGGTTGCCGGAGGAGCCGTACGCGCTGGTCATCGACCCGGTGTATCAGTTGCTGTACGTCGGTCATTTGCGCGGCGGAGCCATTTCTTTGATCGACGTCGCCTGGTCGGCGACGACCACCAAGAAGCCGAACCTGATCGCCCCCTTTCCCAACATCTTTCCACCCGATGGCAACGGCAACCGCGGGATCACGTCGCTGACCATCCGGTCCGACGATCCGTCTCGTGCGGTCTTTGCGACGTCCCGCTATCTGCCCCGCGCGGGCGGAGTGGTGCCCACGGCGGTGGACTCCAGCGACGGGATACCGGTTCAGGCGACCTTCCGGAACATCGCGCTGATAGGAACCGGCGACACCTTCCTCACCAACCTACCGGGGTCGGAATTCCGCGGCATCAAGTTCCTCCCGGATGCCCCGCGGGCATTCGTGCTGCAACGCTCACCGCCGGCGCTGGTCGGCTTTGACATCACCCCCAACGCCGAGGGGCGGATGTCGGCGACGCCGGTCGACGTTCTCGAGACCTGCAGCAGCCCGACGTTCCTTGACATGTACGACGCCGGAGGCACCGGCATTCGCCTGTTCGTGACCTGTTACGAAGGGGGCCAGATCTACGTGTTCGACCCCTACGTCCCGCGGCTGGTGAAGGTGATCGAGGTGGGACGCGGTCCGGCCGGGCTGTCGTTCGATCCCGTGGCGCGCAACCCCACGAGCGTCTTCGCGTACTCGACCGGATTTGGCGCCAACAATGTCTCGGTGATCGATCTTCGGCCCGGCAGTCCCACCGAATACCGCGTGGTTCAGCGGCTGGGATTCCCGAGCCCGGTGCCCCGATGAAGGCATCGGCGCGGGCAGGGTGGGGGGGCCGACGATCGGCGGCGGTGCTGGGACCGTTGGTCCTCTGGACCGCGACGGGATGCCCGGCGCAGCCGACCGTCGTGCCGTCGCGCAACCTCGATCGGCCAACCGACATGACCTTCGGGTGCATGGGTCTGTTCAAAGAAAACGGCGCCGATCGCATCTCGGGACGTCCCATGGCCGAGTGCCACCCGCCCGGTGTCGCCGATCCGTCCTCGGACAGCGCCCACCGCACCTTCGGTTTCGTCGCCAACACCGCGCGCGGCGAGATGTCGGTGATCGACCTCGATAAATCGCATCTGGTCGATCTGGACCCCGGCATCATCGGTTTCAACACCGTTCCTCTGGGCGTGTTGCCCGAAGCGATGGCCATCAGCGACGACGGTTGTCGCGTGGTCACCGCGAACCGTGGCTCGTGCGACCTGAGCGTGGTCGATCCCGGCGAGCTGATGCTGCCCACGTTGGCCGTCGAGGCCAAGGACCAGGCTAACCTCATGTCCAGTCCGCTGGGCGTGGTTGCCACCATCAAGGTCAAGGGGATCTCAGCCACCGGCCAGCCGACCGAGCTGAAGGTGGCGCCCTACGAGGTGCAGTTCCTGCCTCGGGACATCGCCGCCCTGACCGGCGACCAGATGTTTCCTCCTGGCGATGGTGGATTCGTTCTGGCGGGGGGCGCGGGTGGCATGCCCAGTTTGACCCTGCCCGTCGCCCGCCACGATCATGGCGGATTGTGCCCGGCGGGCGCCAGTGCGCCGTCCGCGACCCCCCTGACCTGGCGCGCGCTGGTGACGTTCCCTTCGTGCGATCTGGTCGCGATGGTGGACATTCCCTCGGGGAACATCATCGACTCTGTGTTCGTGCGCGCGGCGGGCGACGGAAAAAACGTGTTGCTCGAGCCCGGAGGTGCAAACCCAAGCTGCCCGTTCGTCGACTGCGGCATGGGACCACGCCGCATGCCCGTGCCCGCCAGCCCGGACGCGGGAACGGATGCCAATGCCAGCACCGACGCCGCACCGGACGGGGCTGTTCACGTCAGTGCCGAAGCCGGCGCCGAGGCCGGCGCTGAAGCGCCCACCGACGTGGCGGTGGATGGTGGCGCGGCCGAAACGGTTGTTGTTGCTGACGGCGGTGACCCGGACGCCGGCCCGCCACCCGTCCGGGTGATGGACGAACCCTTCATAGGGCAGGGTCCACTGGGCGTCGCGCCGCTGGCCATCCACCCCGATGGAACCCGCGCTTACGTCGGGCTGGCCAACGCCTCGTTCGTGGCGGTAATCAAGGTCACCGGCACCAAGCTCGGAGCGCCGCCTACCGGCGCCAGCATCTACCTGCACGAGGGGGCGTTGGGCAGCGACCGGATCCGGTTGTCGGTTGACCCTTATAGCCCCTACAAGGCGCAGTCTGGCCTTTTCGGCAAGTTCGTCGGGGAGGGAGACGGCAGCCGCCGTTATCTCTATGTCATTGCCCGCGACGGCACCGTGCGGGTCATCCACGTAGCTGAGGCCTTTCGCCCCGAATCCGAGTGCGACACCAACATCGATCCGCGGCTCCTCGTGCCCGCCGATGAACAGTTGGCCTCGTGTTTCCCGATCGATCCCGCGCGCCGCAAGGTGCTGGCGGCGGGCCCCGGGATCTCGCTGCCGGCACTGCCGCGAGATCTGGCCTTTGTCGATCTGAAGCTCGGCGACCCAAACGAGCTGGCGGTTGACGGCGCCTTCGGCTTCATCCTGACCGCCACCGGAACCGCGTACATGGTCAACATTGACCCAACGCCACGAAAAACAAAGGGCGTGGTGAACGGTGTGGTGCAGGACGTACCCGAGCCGCCGCCGCTGGTGAACACGCTGCGAGACGCGAACGTCATCAGCTACTCGCGCGCGCTGACGGCAACGGCGGGTCCCGCGCGCGTCGATATCTTGCCGGTGGCGCCGCCGAGCGGTCCGCGCCTGGAAGGCTTCTTCGCTCTCGATTCCGTCGACAATGCGACGGCGCTGGGCGCGGCTGTGCCGACCTTTGTTTTTTTTCCTGATCGCTCGGTGGTCAGTACACAGACCTGGGCGATAACCTGGGAGGGGCCGCTGTTTCCCGACCCGCGCTACTCGGCCAAGGTGACGAAGGTCGACCCCGTGAGCGGTGCCCCCGTGCTGGAATCGGTCATCAGGGACCGAGGCGGGGCCTTCTGCAAGCTGGGGGTGATGCCGGGCGACGTCCTGACGCTGGAAGGGTGCGCCGACAACAGTCAGTGCGGCATCGGCCAGGTCTGTGTCGTCAGCGCGGCCGCAGGACGCACCTCCGGCGGGTTGCCGATCAAGGGCCTCTGTCTCAGTCCGCTTGCGGTGGAACAGGAACGGCAGAAGGCCATGTGCCGGCGCTTGCAAGAGAGCATCCGCCGCTACGAGGTGGTCAAGGTCCACCCGACCGAGCTGGTGGTGCGACCCCGCGTCGACGAGCTGGTGAAGACGCCGCTCAATCCCGACCTCTGTAGCAAGGAAAAAGAAACCAAGGAATGTGCGCCCGGTAGCGATCCGGCCCACAAAGGGTTCACCTGCGTCGGCGGTCGATGCGTGAAAACGTGCGTAAAGGACGAGGACTGCCGGACAGGGCGCAAGTGTGTCGATTTTGGTGGCGACCCGAAGCAGCTTCTGTGCGCCGACGGCCCCGAGGTGGCGGACGGATGTTTCGACCAGCTGACCGCCTACCGGGTTTCTGCCGGCCGATCATTCCTGGTGCGTGGCAGCGCGGCTGCCGTTCCGAATACGACGTTGACGGTTCCCGATCCCGAACCCGGGCGTTTCAAGTACCCCAACCCGGACCCGCAGATCTGCGTTGAGGATCCGGCGCGAAATTCGGTGCTGGCCACGCGCATCCCGATGAACAGCGCGCCGTGCAAGAACATCAAGGGCGTCGAGACGCTGGACAGTCGGGCACCTCCCGACTCCCCTGTCAACGCCAGGCTCCTGCAGGAGATCGCGCGCACGACGCCGGATCCAAATCCGTGTCTCTATCTCGGTGGGCCAACCGAAGGCGATCCCGCGGTCACGGCCACATCGCCAGCGCGAACCCACGTCCGCGCGCTGTTCCAGAACGCCGAACTCCGATTCATTCTCAGCAATCTGGAGCAACCGTTCGCGGAGGCGACGGAGATGCGGTTCGACGTCCACGGAGGCTTCCGCCCGCATTCGGTGGTCATCCCACCCGACACCATCGACATTGGAATGCCGGCGCGCCTGCTGGTCAGCCCGCTGTCGGCGGTGGATGGATTCACGGCAGGCAACACGCTTCACGAGTTGCCCTATCTATTTGTTGTCGATCAGCGCCGCCTGGGGCGGACCCGCGGATCCACCGCCACGCGCGGGCAGGTGCTGCGCATTCACCCCACGGGCAGCGTCATGCTCCAGCGTCAGCCCATCTACCAGGACTTCACCGCCAGCGGCGGCGTCTATCCGATTCAATGATCAGGATGGGAACCCCTCGTTGTTACTTGACGGGGGCGCGGTAAGCGGAGAGACTACATGTAGGTGAGTATGCGATTTAGTGCGCGCGAGACCGTTCGGACGCTGCTCGCGAACGCGATGCAGGGCCTGGTTGCGGATGGGACGATCCCCGCGGTGCCGGATTTGATCCCGCTGGAACGGCCGAAACGTACCGAGCACGGCGACTTCGCGTCGAATGTCGCGCTCGCTGTTGGCAAGGGCGCCGGGCGGCCGCCGCGCGACATCGCTGACGCCATCGTCAAGCGGTTAACCATTGGCGGGGAATCGCCGCTGGCGGAGGTAACGATCGCTGGACCCGGTTTCATCAACCTGCGTCTGTCGAACCTCTTTTGGCAGCGGTCATTGGCCGAGGTCCTGAAGGCGGGGGCAGCCTGGGGGCAGAGCCCGGCGCGCCCGGCACCGAAGATCGTCCTCGAGTACCTGAGCGCAAACCCGACCGGGCCGATGCATGTCGCCCACGGGCGCCACGCCGCGGTTGGCGACGCGCTGGCGCGCCTACTCCGCTTCGCGGGCTATGCGGTCACCTGCGAGTTCTACGTCAACGACGCCGGCAACCAGGTGCAGATGCTGGCGCTGTCGGTATGGGCCCGCTACATGGAATCGGCGCGCGCCGCCGACCCGGCCGCGCCCGAGGTCGCCTTCCCTGAAAACGGCTACAAGGGGGACTACATCCGCGGCTTCGGCGCCGACCTGTTCGCGCGCGAGGGCGGCCGCTGGCTCGGCGCGCAGCCGCCGGTCGATCTGGCCCCGATCAAGAGCTACGCGATCGAACGTTGCCTCGACCTCATTCGCGCGACGCTGACCCGGTTTGACGTCCGTTTCGACCTCTGGCAGAGCGAACGCGCGTTGCACAACAGCGGCGACGTCGACGAGACCCTGCGCGCGCTTGACAGCGCGGGATATATCGAGCGCCGCGAGCAGGCGGTCTGGCTGAAGACGACGGTGTTGTGGGGCGACGACAAGGATCGGGTGGTCGTCAAATCCGACGGGCTGCCCACGTACCTGCTGGCCGACATCGCGTACCACCGCAAGAAGCTGGCACGCGGCTTCGACGAGCTGTGCGACATCTGGGGCGCCGACCATCACGGCCACATCGCCAAGATGCGCGCTGCGCTGAAGGCGTTCGGGTTCGATCCGGCCGTTCTCCGGGTCATCCTGATCCAGATGGTGAGCTTGCTACGCGACGGGAAACCGGTGGCGATGGGCAAACGCGAAGGGGAGTTCGTCACCCTGGACGAGGTGATCGACGAGGTCGGTAAGGACGCGACGCGCTTCTTCTACCTGATGCGCCGGCACGACACGCCGCTGGAGTTCGACCTCGAGCTGGCCAAACGCCAGTCGCTGGACAACCCCGTCTACTATGCCCAGTACGCCCACGCCCGCTGCGCGTCCATCCTGCGGCGCGCTGACGAGGTCGGGGCGGTGCGAACACCGCTGACCCCCGAGCTGGCCGGGCGCCTGAACGTCCCCGAGGAGATCGCGATCCTGAGGCGGCTGTGCGAGTTCCCCGATTTCGTCGCCGATGCCGCGGCCGCGCGCGAGCCGCACCGCCTGACGACGTATCTGCTGGAGCTGGCGGGGGAGTTCCAGAGCTATTACACGCGGCTGCAGAAGGTCCACGGCGACACGATCCTGCCCCAGGAACGGCAGCGGACCGGCGACTGGCGGGCCGCCTGGGACTGGCAGAAGACCGCGGCACGCCTGGCCTGGGTGGAGGCCATCGCCCAGGTCATGAAGAATGGACTTCACCTGCTGGGCGTCAGCGCGCCGGAGTCGATGCAGCGGGCATCGACCGGGCCTGATCCCGACGACGTGACGAAAGAAGACGAATCATGAGCCTGAGATACACTGCTGAGGCGAGCATGGACGAACCGGCACTGCGCGACATCGAGCGGTGGAAGGACAAGATCGAGGTGCACCTGGACAACCGCCAGGTGTTCTTCCTGTTCTTCGGCAGCGCCCTGGTTGCGTGCATGCTGTTCGTGCTGGGGGTCATCGTCGGCAAGCGAATCGAGTCGCGTGGCCGCGCGGAGGCGCCCGAGGTGCAGGATCCGTTGGCTGCCCTGGACCGCGTGAATCAGCCGGCCGGCAGCCCGCCGGCAACCGCGGCGCAGACCGACCAGGCTTTGACGTTCCCCAAGGCGTTGATCGGCACCAGCCCCAAGGCCAAGCCTGCGGTGCCCGCTGCCAAGGTCGCCACGCCGGTGCCGGTCACAACGCCAAAGGCGCCAGCGCCGGTGGCGCCCGCCAGTCAGCCCAAGACCCTGACCGCCTCCGCGCCCGCCGCCCCGACGCCGGTCGTCCCGCTCAAGCCGGCCCCCGCGCCGGCCAAAGTGGCCGCCGCTCCGGTGAAGGTCGCCGTAGCACCCAAGGTCGTGGCGGCGCCCAGCAGCGCGCCGGTGCCGGCCGCGCCGGTTGCCGCCGAGGCGAAGCCGGGCGCCAAGGGGAAGTTCACCCTCCAGTTGAGCTCGTTCCCCGACCGCACCGAGGCCGAGGCCTTCGCCAAGCGGTTCGCGCCGCAAGGAGCGTTCGTCATCACCACCGACATCCCGGGCAAGGGGACCTGGTACCGCGTCCGTGTCGGCAACTACGCCTCCGCCCAGGAAGCCTCGACCGCCAAGACCACCTTCGAGAAGCAGCACAACATCATCGCCTACGTCGCCGCCCGCTGACGCGCCTCCGGCCGCTCTGACTCCGCAAACGCCAGGTGAGGGACGTGCGGCTTGGCCGCACGTACCGAAGGGGGTTTGGGGGCGCCGCGAGCGGCAGCGAGCCGGCCCCCCATTAAAACAACAGCCCGATATTGACGTGGAAGACGCCGATCTTGGTGTCTCCCGGGCCGGGGTCGAGGGGCCAGGCCCAGGCGAAGCTCAGGTCGCCGATCGGGAGCTTCAGCAAAAGCGGCGCGATCCCGACCCCGTGACGGAACTTCGCGGGTCCGAGATCGTGCAGCGAGTCGGCGACCACGCCGTTGTCCATGAACAGCGCGCCGAACCAGGGTGGGCTGATCGGGAACTGCAGGTCGACATTCTGGATGATGCGCAGGTTGCCGCCGATGGGGCGGTATTCGACGCCGCTCAGGCCGCCGGCCATGCCGTAGATCGGGTACTCGACCACCTCCACGCGCGCGCGATCCAGCTTGAAGCCGCGGATGGTGGTGTCGCCGCCGGCGAAATAGCGTTCGACCTTGGGCAGCAGCGACGGCCCCCCCAGGGGGAAGCCGTGCTCGAAGCGAACCCCGTGGCGCAACGACACCCATGACGAAAGCGGGACCACGGCGGTCGAGCGCACCGCCACCTTCAAGAACGTGTCGTCGCCGACCTCGAACGGCAACGGTCGCAGCGGGATGGACAGCGCCGGCAGCGCGATCTCGGTCGTCGCCTCCAGCTTGAAGCCGCGGGTGGGGAGCAGCCGGTTGTCCAGCCGCTGCCACTCCACGTTGGCCGACAGGCTACCGACGGTGGTGCCTAGCTGAACGGCGCGCTGCTGTTCATCGGGACCGGCG
>DASRQT010000507.1:0-11213 GCA_035696485.1 Polyangia bacterium
CCGATCTGAGCGACCGGTCCGCCGAACGAGTTCGCGGCAATCCTGACCATCGCCAGAAGGAACGGCCGCCAGCGATCGCGACTGGCGGCGGGCAGCGGCAACAGAGGCTCTTCCTCCTGCATCGCGGACGATCCCCCCGTCGCCCCGGTCATGCGCGCAACCTACCAGGCAAACGGTACTTGCGAGCGCGGACTGGTAGTCGCGGAGGTTGGTGACCGTCCCAGGGTCTCAAAATCCCTTATGGCGGTGCGCAGATTCGCATGCGGGCACCTGGGACTGTCTGAATCCGTTCGGTTTTGCCGTCCGCATCGAATTTCAGGGTATCGACATAGACCTTATCCATTCGTGTTTGCCGAGCAGGATATCGGGGGTCCCCGCAGTACCCGAGTGTAAGGTCATCAGAGTCATTGAGGCATATCTTGGTTAGAACGTCTGGGTCGTTAACATCCCACCCATCCTGTATCGCCTTTTCCCGGCTGACGACGGTCAGAAAATACCTTTCACCTACGTCTGAATCGCACCAACGTAGACTGGGAAGGCCTGTTTCCGGCGTAATGTAGCAAGCCCCTATCACCGTCGGAGGGAGGCATTTCGCTCCGCAACGAGTGGTTCCGCTCTTACATGTGAACAAGCAGGTATGGTCGTTTCGGCAAGCTGCCTGCTCGTCTGTTCCTGCCTTGCAGTCGCCGTCGTTGCAACATTCGTAGCAGGCATTCCCGCAGCGCACTTTGGGGGCAATGCAGGAAAAATCACATTGGCTGGCGCCGCACGTTGCTTGTGCGTTCGTCGGCACGGGACAGACGTTCCCGCAGCGCCCGCAGTTCTGAACACTCGCTAGTGATGTTTCACACCCGGGCGCCGCTGTGCAATCACCGAAGTTGTTCGAGCAGGTCTGCGCAGCGCAAGATCCGCCAGCACAGATCGCGACGCTGGTATTGGGAAGATTGCACGATCGGTCGCAACCACCGCAGTGGTTGGCATCGGTCATCGTGTTCACGCACTGTGCGCCGCACTTTGTCGGAGCCGACGCGGTGCAGTCCGAGACGCATCGGTAGACCCCTCCGCTGTTTTGGCAGACAGGCGTCGCGCCCGAACATGCGACCCCGCAACCGCCGCAGTTCTGGGCAGTGTTGATCGGTGTTTCGCAGTCTGGAGCGGTCGTGTTGCAGTTGGCGTATCCGGCCACGCAGGCTGGTGGCGTACACGTACCGCCCGAACAACTCGACGTGGCGTTCGCGAAAACACACGACCTGCTGCAAGCGCCGCAATCGCTTGACGTGTTGAGCGGTGTCTCGCAGCCTGGCTGGGGATTGCAGTCGCCGAAACCGGCCTTGCAGCCACCCATCACGCAGGCGCCGTTCACGCAGGCACCCTCGGCATTTGCGTAGACGCACGCATTTCCGCACGCGCCGCAGTTCAGTTTGTCTGATCGACGATCGACGCAACTGGTCCCACATTTGTCGGGAGTAGGCACTGAACAGGTGAGCACGCACGTCTGTTTTCCGCCGCTTGTGGAACAGATAGGCGTCTCCGCGGGACAAACCGTGTTGCATCCCCCACATCGCTGTGCGGTCACGATGCTCGTCTCACAGACGTCATCCGCGTTGGTCGTGCAGTGCGCGAAGCCCGTCTCGCAAGCTTCGTCAGGAACCATGCAGCGGCCTTGGACACACTGGATGGCGGCCCCGGCACGGACGTTCGGCAGAAGCGAACAGTTGCGCCCGCAAACGCCACAATTCTGCGAATCATTCGGCGAGCCGCAGCTATCCGGTGTCTGGTCGACTGGGAGGGTGTCTTCGAATCGAGCGCCATCGCCATCGGAACCGGTGAGGTCAACGCGTGAATCCCCATCCCAGCCAGGGTTGCTTGCGTCCTGTGGAAAAGACTGGCGACCGTCCCTGCAGCCGACGGAGAAGACCGCGACCGTGGCTAGCAACGACACCGCGCGCCGCAACCTGGACACCCAAAGCAGGTCGGTGGTTTTCATCCCGTTAACGCTCGGTATCGTCGACAGGTCGATGGGGTTGCGTGTCGGAACCGGTCCGATGTTTCAAAAGGTGAAGGCACATGCCAATCCTGCTAGTCGAAGATCAGGGCTGCACATGGCTGCCCGAGCGGACTTCGAGGTACTCGCCCGGCTCTCATCCGGCCTTCTGAAGAAAAGAATCGCTGACGTAACGGCCAGAACGCCACCGACACCGTACCCAACAAACGCTAGAGTCCGTGCAGACGTGTAGTCTGAGTAGAGCTGATCACAACGGGGAGTCATGCCGTGCTTGGTCGCGCTAGCAGCACAGGCCGCTACCGTTTGACCGCTAGGAAGCCGGAAAGTTTCTGCGTCAAAGTCAGTAACTCCACCTTGCCAGGCAATGTGTTCGAATACCGCAAAACCGACCGCACCTGCTGCCGTAGCCAGCGTTACCCAGGGCGCGGCGCGGCGCCAGGCCGGAACCGAGGAAGAATCGTTTGGTGGCGTCGTCGTCGACGGCTGCACCAAATTGGAGACCTGTGCGACCTTCTGGAGGTTCACCTGCAAGCGTTCCTCAGTCCCGCCCATCAGCTTCAGCGTCCTGCTGACGGTGGCGTAGTCAGGATGTTTCAGGACGATCTCCACCTGCCCTTCGACCAACCTAATGGGCCGAGCAAGTGGGAGTGCTCCGACCACTCTACCGTGGGCAGTCACCTCGGCGCCGGCCGGACTGCCGGTCACGGCGATGGTAGCGATGTGCGCCCGAGCCTTTTCGACCGACTCGGTTAGGACGGCCCGGTTGTTTTCGATCCACGGTTGACTGGGAGCGGACAGAGCCTCCGTCAGGTGTTCGTCTGCCTCCACCCAATAACCAAGGGCGAGCTCGCACAGGCCCAACTGAGCGACTGTGCGCCCGGAACGGGTCAACTCGTAGGCGTTTTGAAAAAGCGGCAAGGCGCGCTGGTCGAGGCCCTGCTGGCGCAAACTGTTGCCCTCACGAATCAACGCCTCTGCCTTCACCGCGTCGGATGCATGCGCCAACGCTGGGCGGAGAGCTGAAACCACTGATAGTGCTGTAAAGACCACGGCCGCAATAGGCATTCGAGCCCGCGGACGACCGGTCATTAACGTGAGTACCACGGCGAAATTTGAACAAAAGAGCCGCATTTCGACGGCGCAGAATCACACAAAGACCGCTGTTTCACCACGTGCTCCGACAGGACAAGGCCTCGCCGACCACGCTAGGTGCGGACGGCTTCAAGTGCCTTTCCGAGTCGTATCGGCGCAACCCTGAGGAAGGTGCGCCGGCGCTGACCGCGAGACTACTTCATCATGATGACGCCGCAACCATGGCGGTCGGAATTCTCCATTGTGGGACTGGTATTCACGCCGTGAACGATCAGTGGATGGCCGATGATGTTGGTCCCCGCCGGCGGTCCGATCGTCCAGTTGGTCGCGGGCATGCCGCCCGTACGCGTGTACGTGAGGGTGCCTTTCATGTCGGCGGTGCAGGTGACGTGACCGGTGCCGGTGCCCCCGATGCCCTCGCCGCGGGGGGGTGCCCAGTGCAGGCCTTGTTCCGCCGTGGAAGCGCAACCGGTGCCTGCGTGAATGTGGGTTGGGTGGACGCCGGCCGGGCAGTTTTCCAGCGCATACGTCACGGTGACGTCAGCGCCATTGGCCACGAAGGTAACGGTGCCCGTGATGGTACCCGGAGTCAGAGCCGCGATCGTCGCCACCGCCATCGCGCCGCCCGCCGGCGTATCGCCGCCACCACCCTCGGAAGTTGGGACATCGCCCGGTCCCCCGTCGCCTGCAGCGCCGCCGGATCCGCCGCCGCTGCCGCCGGTTCCCGTGGTGCCACCGGTGCCTGTGGTGCCACCGGTTCCGGTCGTACCGCCGGTGCCCGTGCTACCGCCGGTCCCGGTCGTGCCGCCAGTTCCGGTCGTGCCACCAGTCCCGGTCGTGCCGCCGGTGCCCGTGCTACCGCCGGTTCCGCCCTTCCCCCCCGTGCCATTCGTGCCCGGCGTACTCGAGCTGCCGCACCCTAACAACGATCCGGCGATCAGCAGGGCAGACACGCTAACAATCTTGGGGAGATACGTCATGATCGCTCCTTGGCTTAATGTTGCTACGGCACGGCGGCGATGGCGCCAGGCACCGTGTGACTTTGTGGGCGTGATTTACCACAGGGTTCAGCACGCGTACAGACGTCGATTCAAGCGGAGGAATGCGCCGCGCAGAGACGGTCCCCCCGCAAAAACTGAATGCCGTTCAATAGAGAGCCCGCGCGCAAATTTTTCCCGCCGATAAAACCGGGAAGCCCGCTAACACATCAAAGACAGACCGACAGGTGACACCTCGCGCGCGGCCCAGTGACGAATTACCTTCCGCGATTGTGCTCACGCTCTCGCCATGGAGCGTCACCCAAAAAACTGGGCCGCGGCAGAAACAAGTCACGATCAAGGGGGGAAAAGAGGTGGCTTTTGTGTGATGCTCGTCCCCCGGTGATGGGTACCCGTCAACTGATGTCATCTCGCTACGCTCATGGATGGTCAGTCCAGCCACTGGCCTGGGTGCTGATCGCCTTCGCCGCCGCCTGTAGTTCCTCGGAGCCACCCAAACTGCGCCCCGATGGCAGCACCGGCGGCTCTGGCGTGGATGGGGCGGGCAACCGTGTGGACGCTCCTTTTGATGCGCCCGGTGGGTCAAACCAAAACGACGCGCCCTCGGCGAACGGCGGCGACGCCGCCGGCGGCATGATTGGCAACCCCGCGCCAGGGTTGGTCGAAGGCGTGGCGTGTCGGATGGGCTCGGAGTGTCGCAGCGGTTTCTGCGTCGATGGCGTCTGCTGCGACCTGGCGTGCACGGGGACCTGTCTGTCGTGCGCGGTGCAAGGCAGCGTCGGGAGCTGTGTCCCAGCTGACGTTGGAACCGACCCGCGTGATCAGTGCGCCGACGAGGGGTTGGCGTCGTGCGGCCGCGATGGCGTCTGTGACGGCGCCGGCGCCTGCCGCAAGTATCCGAGCGGCGCCGTCTGCAAGGCGGCTGCGTGCAGCGGCTCGACAATGACGCTGGTCGCGCGTTGTGACGGGAACGGCACCTGCACCCCGGCCGCGACACAAACCTGTGCGCCTTTCACCTGCGAAGGCACCGCCGGCTGCCGCACCACCTGCACCACAAACGCGGAGTGCTCTGCCCCCAACACCTGCGTGAACGGCAGCTGCGGCAAGAAACCGCTGGGCGTCTCGTGCAGCGTCGCCGGAGAGTGCAACTCGGCCTTTTGCGAGCAGGGGGTCTGCTGCGCGGCGGCTTGCAACGGGATCTGCCAGTCCTGCGCGCTGCCGGGGACCGCGGGGACGTGCACCACGGTGGCGGCCGGCGCCGATCCGCTGGGCCAGTGCGCAGACTCCGGCGCGACCAGTTGCGGCCGTGACGGCGCCTGCGACGGCGCCGGAAAATGCCGGATGTACGCGTCGGGCACCATCTGCGGCGCCGCAACCTGCACCGGCACCACCGAGTCGGGGACACGGCGCTGCGACGGAGCGGGAGCCTGCGGGATGGCTCCCACGCGTGCGTGCTCCCCGTTCCGATGCGGCACGGGCGGGACCTGCCCCACGACCTGCACCACGGCCGCGCAGTGCGTGACCGACTACTCTTGCATCGGGGGCATCTGTAAGAAGAAGACGGGTGGCACCGCCTGCACGACCGCGGCCGAGTGCGCCGCCGGCTTCTGCGAGCAGGGGGTCTGCTGCGACAAGGCGTGTGGTTCGCCCTGCCTGGCCTGCAACCTGGGCGCGGCGTTGCAGGGGATCTGCTCGCCAATTCCAGCCGGCCAAGATCCGCTGAACCAGTGCGACGCCACGCCGGCCGCCGGCTGCGGCAACAACGGCTCTTGCGATGGGCTGGGGGCCTGCCAGAATTTCGCCAGCGGGACCGTCTGCAAGGCTGTCGAGTGCACCGGCGTTACCCAGACGCTGGCGTCGCGCTGCAACGGAACCGGGATGTGCGTGGCCGGGGGGACGCAGACCTGCGCGCCCTTCCTGTGCGGGGCCGGCGGCGCCTGCAAGTCGACCTGTGCGATGAACTCTGACTGCTCGACCGGCAACGTCTGCACCGGCACCAGCTGCGGCAAGAAACCGGCGGGCAGCCCCTGCACCGCCGCGGCGGAATGCGGGTCCGGATTCTGTGCGCAAGGAGTTTGCTGCGGAAGCGCGTGCACGGAGACGTGCAAGTCGTGCGCGCTGGTCGGCAGCGAAGGGACCTGTCTATTCGTGCCGGGTGGCGAGGATCCGCTCATGCAGTGCGCTGACGATGGCGCCGGGAGCTGCAACAAGGACGGGACCTGCGATGGCGCGGGCAAATGCCATCAGTTTTCGGCGGGGACGGTGTGCGCTCCGCCAATGTGCGCCGGCGCGACGGCGACGCCCGAGCGTGCCTGCAACGGCGCCGGAACCTGCCAGACGGCGACGACCTCGTCGTGCGGCAACTACGCCTGCGACACCAACGGCATGTGCCGCCAGACGTGCACAAGCGACGCCCACTGCTCCGGGCTCAACGTCTGCAACACGGGTGTCTGCTCGAAGAAGCTGCTGGGGGTTACCTGCGCAGATCCCAACGAATGCCAGTCCGGCTTCTGCCAGCAGAACGTCTGCTGTGACAGTTCGTGCACGGGCAACTGCCGGTCGTGTGCTCTCGCCGCCACCAAGGGGACCTGCAAGTTTGTCCCCGCGGGCGAGGACCCGCTGTCGCATTGTCCGGCCGACGCCACGGACACCTGTGATCGGAACGGATTCTGCGACGGCATCGGCGGCTGCCAGCTGTACGCCAGCGGCGCGCCCTGTGGCGCCGCGTCCTGCACCAACAATACCGGGACGCCGGTGCCGCAGTGCAACGGCACCGGGAACTGTGTCGCGGCGCAAACGGTCGCCTGCAACCCCTTCGTCTGCGGCCCGACCGCCTGCCGCACCACCTGCACCACAAACGCGGATTGCCAGAGCCCGAACATCTGCAACATCGTCAATGGCGTTGGCAGCTGCGGCGGTAAATCGAACGGTGGCACCTGCACAATGGATCCAGAATGCGCGTCCAACGTCTGCGCCCAGGGACGTTGCTGCGCGACCGCGTGCGCGGGCGGATGTCGTTCGTGCGCGCTGGCCGGCAAGGAAGGGACCTGCTCCGTCGTCCCGGCCGGCGACGACCCGCTGGGCTTCTGCACCGACGGCGGCTCCGCCGCGTGCGGCAACGACGGCTTCTGCAACGGTTCGGGTGCCTGCCGGATCTATGCGGCCGGCACAAGCTGCGCGCCGGCCGCCTGCAGCAACGCCACGCTCACGCCGGAGCGCACCTGCACGGGGACCGGAACCGGCGCCTGCCAGATGGTCACCAACCAGTCCTGTGGCAAGTACACCTGCAACGGCGCGGCCTGCCGAACCACCTGCGGCTCGACCGCCGACTGCACCGGCACCAGCGTCTGCAACAACACCTTCTGCGGCGGCCTCAAGGGGGAGTACTTCGGCAGCAACAACTTCACCAATTTGCGACTGACACGGACCGATGCCATCGTCGATTTTGATTTCGGCGTCGGCTCACCCGATCCGTCGATAGGGGCAGAGAATTTCTCGATCCGCTGGACCGGGATGGTCACCCCATTCACGACGCAGACCTATACCTTCGTGACCTATAGCGACGATACCGTCGTGCTGACGGTCAACGGCCAGGTGATCATCAGCAACCTGACGCCTCACCAGGTGACCCGAAACACCGGGAACATCGCTCTCACGGCCAACCAGGCGGTTAGCATCAAGCTGGAGTTTACCGAAAATACCGGGCAGGCGGTGGTGAGGCTGTTCTGGCAAGGGCCGTCCTTCCCGCAAGAGGTCGTCATTCCAGCCCGGCAATTGACCCCGGCGCCGTAAGCGCGACCGTCGGGGGCTCTAGCCAAACCCGACGCTTGGCCACTGGTCACCACCCGGAGAGTTGGCACCTTGAAGGTGACAGCTCACTTCAAAGGACAGGAGAAGCCATGATTGCCATGCAACCGGCAGTGACCATCGATATCAACCCCGCGGCGGTCGAGACCGCTGCTGAGATCGCGGTTTGTAAACAACTACGAGTGGCCGCGCCCTATACGTTCGGATTTGGACGCACTGTCGCGCAGTCGGAAAGCCCAGGCGGATCCGGCGCGGGCAGCAGTGGAACCTCCAGCGGCGCCACCTCCGCCGGAGGAACGGGTAGCGCGGGCGCCGGGACAACGGGAAGCGGCACCTCTACCACTCCATCCGGGACCGGCCCGTCGGACAGCAGCTCGTCAGGCAGCAGCAGCCCATTTGGCACGGGGGGAAGCGCCGGATCCGGATCGCCGGGCAGCAACGGCTCGGGAGGAAACAGCGGCTCAAACCCCACGCCGGTGCCCTCGCCACGATCGGACTCGGACCGCACGCCTCCGTCTGGCGGCGGCAGCAACGGTACCGGGACCATCCGCTAGCAGCGAACTAGCCGTCGACCACAGAAGCGATGGCGGCGGCGGCTTCGAACTGGGGGGCGCGGGTCAGAAGCTGTTCGTAGGCGGCGAGATAGCCGTCGACCATGCGGCGGGCGGTGAAGCGAAGCGCGCGGTGGCGTGCCCTGGCTGCCATCGCCCGCCGTGAGGCGCCGTTGCGGATCAGCATGCGCAGCGCCCCGGACAGGGCGTCCTCGTCGTCGGGCGGCACGAAGATGGCGGCATCGTGCCAGGTCTCGCGCAGGCTGGGGATGTCGCCCAGCACCAGGGGGCAGCCGGCCAGCGCCGCCTCCAGCACCGATAGTCCAAAGGGTTCGTAGCGAGCCGGCAGCGCGTAGATCGACGCGCGACCATAGGTCTCGGCCATCTCGGACGCGGACAGCCGGCCCAGGAGCCGCGCGCCCGTCAGCGAGGCCGGGCGGGCATCACGGGCGCCGTCGGTCGGTTCGCCTGCGCTGTCCGTCAGCGACGGGCGGCGCGCATCGCCGGCCAGCAGCACCGGCCATTGCAGGTTGCTCGCCACGCGCGCCAGCGTCTTCAGATTCTGCGCGTCGTCCCACAAGCGCCCGGCGCCCAGGACGAACGGATCCTTGTTGCCGACGGGAAAATCGCCTGGCTCGCGGCCGTTGCCAATAACCAGCGCCGAAGGCAACGCGCCGTAGTGCCGCCGCAGCGTCTGGAGCATCCACCGCGTCGGCGCCACCACCAGATCCGCCCCGTGCAAACCGGCGGCTGTGCGGCGCTGGTACGTCAACCACTCCGCCGCCGGGGCGCCGCCGTTGACCGCCCACCACCACGAGAATACGCACGAATGGCCCACCACCAGCTTGGGCGCCGAGAAGGGCAGGACGCCGTGCGCGTAGCTGTTGAGGTGCACGACGTCGACCGGCCGCTCGGCTTCGAGCTCCAGAAGCCACTGGCCAGCGGCGTCCACCTCGTCCCACGGCGCGTCCATCCATTCCAGCTTCGCGGGCCGTTCGTGCAGCGCCAGGCCCGGGATCGCCCGCGCGTGCGACCGTTCATCCGCGCTCAGCGGCGGTCCCATGACCGCCAGCGCGGTTTCGATGTCCTTGCGTGAAAGGCCTCGGGCCAGCGCCCAGCGCGTAACCCCAGATCCCACCACCAGCCTCGGCGGTGATCAAAACTCTTCCCGGACTCGGCATGATCACAAGCTGATGCGTAGGTGCAGGGTGGCAATACAGCAAGGTGTGGATCTCGCCGGGCGCCGGCATGATGTTGGTGGACAGGTGCACGGGACGGCACCTTCGTGTTAGTGAACTTGCCGCCAATGCGTCGCTCTATCGCCACGGTCGGTGCCTGGGTCGTGACCGCCGGAATGCTTGCGTTTCTGTTCTGGCGCACGCCGCTGTCGCAGGTGGTCGAAGCCACGCGCGCGGCCGCGACCTGGACGGTCCCGGCGGCGCTGTTCTGGGTCGCGGCCATCTACCTGGCCGACTCGTTCGCGATCTGGAAGACGTTCGGCTGGTTCCTGGCCAAGCTCTCGTTTGCCCAGGTGCTGGTGGTACGCGGCGCGACTTATCTACTGGCCGCGATCAACTACAGCGTGGGCCAGGGAGCGATCGTCTACTTTGTCCATCGCGCCACCGGCGTCCCGGTCCTGCGCGGCGTCGGGACGGTGCTGCTGATCATGGGGATCAACGTGCTGGCGCTGCTGGCGCTGGCCACGGTCGGGCTGGCGATCGCGCCCGATGTGCCGCGCGGGCTGGCCATCGTGGTGGCCGGCGCCTTCGTCGGGTTGCTGGTCTACGCCCTCGGCGTCGCGGTCAAACCGCGCTGGCTGGCGCGCCGGCCCATCTTCGACGTTCTGCTGGGCGCGGGCCTCGGCGGTCACCTGCGCGCGCTGGCCGTGCGGCTGCCCCACATCGCGACGCTGGTCGGCCTGCAGATGTCGATGCTGCACGCGTTCGGCGTCAAGGTGCCGCTGGTGGATGCGGTGGTGACGTTGCCCATCGTGTTTTTCGTGGCCGTGCTGCCGATCTCGGTCCAGGGCATCGGAACCACCCAGGCGGCCATGGTGCTGTTCTTCGCGCGCTTTGCCCCCGGCGACCGTGGGGCGCAGGAGGCCGCGGTGCTGGCGGCCAGCCTGGTCTCGCAGGCGATCGCGCTGACGTTTCAAATCACGGTCGGGCTGCTATGTCTGCGCAGCTCGGTCGGACGCGACCTGCGTAAGGCCACGAGAGCGGCGGCGACCCCGGCCGCCGCGCCCGCCGGATCCTTTGACGACACGACGCGCGACCGGTAGCCTGAAGTCGCTTGGCGACCCACTACAAACAACCAAGGCGCATCAACGCGGTCTCGATCAGCCTGCTGCTCATGGTCGCGGGCGTCGGGTGGATTGGATACAGCGCGTGGCCGATCATCTCGGTCAACGCCAACGTCAAGAATGAGCTGGGCGAG
Organism: Polyangia bacterium; assembly: GCA_035696485.1. Taxonomy (GTDB): domain Bacteria; phylum Myxococcota_A; class Polyangia; order Fen-1088; family Fen-1088; genus DASRQT01. Next base: position 10,890 of record DASRQT010000507.1, read on the forward strand.
GCGCTGCCGCGCGTGTACAAGGCCAACCTCTTGCCCGAACCGACCTCGACAGAATTGATCACGCGCATCCACGACGACCTGATGGGCAAGATGAAGAAGCTGGGCGTGGATGACCCGAAGGTCGAGGTGATCATCAGCCGCAGCAAGGAGAAGGTCTCGATCGAGACGCGCTACACCGCCATCCTGGCGCTGCAGGGAACCGAAAAGACCCGCCCGCTGACCATGTCGCCCAAGGTCGAAACCGACGCCGCCCGGGTCGACTGGTAACGACCCGGACGCGTGAGGGAGGGACGGCAAAGCCTGCCCGAGCTCGTCGCGGGAGGT
>DASRQT010000508.1:0-2927 GCA_035696485.1 Polyangia bacterium
ATCCCGATGGCGCGCGCCTGACAGACCACGGTCTGCGTGACCTCAGGCAGATAGACCACAACATCCTGCGGGCTCGGCAGCGCGCCACCGGCACTCTTTGGCCGCGCGGTGAACGGCACGATGGTCGTCGCGCGGTCGCCGCTGAGAACGGCAAACTCCAACTGGGCGATCGACGGCGCTGTGAAGGAGACGTGGACGTGAACGCCCGTCGGCGAGGTGCGACAGCCGGCGAAGGCGGGCAGCAGGAGCAACGCAGCAGCGAAAGCCAGGCCGGGCGCCCCACCCGTGACGATGCCTCCACCGCGCATGTGCTTCAATTAAAGCACAGTCTTAGCCGGGCCGAGCGGTGCGGGTCCGGGTCGGGCGCCGGCGCAGATGTCAGGCGGTGTGATCTTCGGGCGGCCGCCGCGTCACCCGAGTTTCGGTCGGAGCGCTATTTCAGGGCCAGCGGGGCGCAGGACCCGGCGTCGCGGATCTGGCTGCAAAGCTTCTTGAATCGGGGCTCCATCGGCCGGTCGGCGGTCCGTTCGCGCATGCCGGGATCGCGGATGGTGAGGCGATTTCCGGTTAGTTCCGGTGCCGGAACGTTCATGACCGACGCCAGCGCGTGGTCCAGCACCGCAACCCGATGGGCGTAGTGGCGCGGGTATCCCTTTTCAATGTAACGGGGGCCGTGATTGTAGTGGGCCCAGTAGGCGTGCGTCTTGTGTCGGCAGGGGACGTCCTTGGTGATGGTGGCGATGTTCCCCTGCGCGTCGCGCTTTCTGATCGTGGTGCGCGTGACGCCGCCGCCATCGCGGTACAGCGCCAGCATCTTCGCCCCGAGCTCAATGTTGTTCACCGGATCCATTAGGTCCTTCCAGGGCATCCCGCGCATGAGGCCGTTGGTGCAGCGATCGCTCTTGTCCACGATGCAGCGGATCGCCATCAGGCCGCCGTCCTTCGCGTAGACTTTGTTTCCGTGGAACGTCGGGCGGACCGCCTTCTCGTTCATGTCGCTCTCGTTGATCATGACCGCCAGCAGCAGGGTGGGACTGAGCTGATGGCGGCTGGCCGACGCGGTGACGGCGTCGGCAATCTTGCGGCACTGCGAGGGGGTCCATGCCGGCGTCTGCCAGCGGATGCGTTCCTTGACCGAACAGATGGTCCGGGCCAGACAGCTGTCGACACCACGCGCGGGCTCGGCGGCGATCGGGCTCGGCGTCTGCCCGGGTGGCGGCGAGTCGATCACCCGCTCCGCCGACCCGTGCGAGAAGAGAGGGGCGGTCACGAACGCGGCGACGAAGGCCGCTGCGACCCCCAGGACACCAATGGCGGCTCGAAATGGAAGCTTAGAGGTAGCGAGCACGTCTCACCTCGCAAGTTGTTTGTCAGCACGACCGCGGACCCACGAAATACCGCCCGTTTTTTGCGCCCCTTGGCCCCCTTTTTTTGAGCCAACGCCCAGGTCGTGCCCAGGGATCCGCTAGAGTGAATTGTCTCGTCGGCGGGCGCAAGGGGGTTGTCAAGTTTTGTGCCCTCGCAACACTTTCGATCTTGCAATTACGCGCGCGCCCTGATGCCGGCAATCATCCACCGGTCATCCACCGGTCATGCGCCGGGCATCCGCAAATCCTGGGTGGTGCTGGTCGTCAGCGTCGCGGCAACGCAGAATACGGGCCGATGCGTACCTTGAGGCCCAGCCCGCTGGCCATCCCCGCCGTTGATCTGATCTGGATCGACGCTGCGCGGGATCTGGGCTTTGCCGTTGTGCGCACGCCGGACGCGTACGCATCCAGCGACGGCGCCGGCGCCATCGCCATCGGCACGCAAGAGATCCTGGACGCCGACGACGCCGTCGCGCAGCTGATCTTCCACGAGCTCTGTCATGCGCTGGTCGAGGGGCCGGCGCGGCAGGCGTTGCCCGACTGGGGGCTGGACAACAGCGGCGCGGGCGACGTTGTGCGCGAATACGCCTGCCTTCGATTGCAGGCGCATCTGGCGGCGCCGTTCGGGCTGCGCGAGCTGATGGCGCCCACCACAGAATACCGTTCGTATCACGATCGACTGCCGGGTGACGTGCTGGCCAGCGACGGAGATCCGGCGACCGGGCTGGCGCGCGAGGCGGCGGCGCGGGCGGCGGCGACGTCGTGGGGTCGGGCCATCGCGCGCGCGTTGTCGTCGACGGCCGCACACGTGCAATCGGCGCGCGATGACGGCGATGGCGATGTCCATCCCCTGGCCCCGCAAGACGTGGCGGCCGGGAAACATCCGGTTGGCTTTGCGCTGGGTCCCGCCGACCAGACCTGCGGCGGCTGCGCGTGGTTTCATGTCGGCGGCCGCGGCCGGGGTGTGCCGCGATGTCGCCAGGCCGAGGGCGGCGCCGGGGCGGCGCGGCGAACGCACGCCGATCTCCGCGCCTGTGATCGCTGGGAGGCGCCGGTCGACTGCCGGACGTGCGGCGCCTGTTGTCGGGAGGCGTACCACGCCGTCAGCGTGTCGATGCGCGATCCGGTGGTCTGGAAACAACCGAAGCTGGTCGTGCGCCACGGTCCCCGATTCGAGATCCTGCGCGATGGCGATCGGTGCGCGGCGCTGGGCAGCCGCGGGATCGAACGGTACACGTGCTCCATCTACGAAGACCGGCCGCAGGCATGCCGTGACTTCGCGGCGGGTGGGCGGCATTGTCTGGACGCGCGCCGGCGCGTGGGTCTCAGCCGCTGACCCTCGATGTCCGAAACCATCGATATTTTTGTTCCGCTGGACGACGCCGACGCCTCGCTGGGGCCGCGCCTGGAACGGGCGCTCGGATGGGGGGCTGGTACGGTAGGGCGGTGGCGAATAATCCGGCGGTCTTTGGATGCGCGGAAAGGGCGCGCGCTCGGGTACCGTCTGCGCGTCGAAGCCGTTCGAACCGGCGAAGAGTGGGCGGCACCGGTGCCGATTCG
>DASRQT010000509.1:0-3627 GCA_035696485.1 Polyangia bacterium
GCCGCCCGAGCCAGAGCTGCCGCCGGTGCCGTTGACTCCGGCGCTGCCGCCCGAGCCTTTCGTCCCCGCGTCGCCAATCGGCCGTGACTCGCCACAACCCATCACGACAGCGCTGATCGACAAGATCCCAACGATGCCGACGGCGGTATGGCGCAATGCTCTGCTAATCGCGATCATGGTTGGTCCTCCCGAATAAGCTATTTGACGATCTCCAGCAGCTCCACGTCAAACAGCAAGGTGGCGCCACCAGGGATCGTCGGCGGCCGGCCGTTGTCGCCGTAGGCGATCTCGGAAGGACAGATCAGCTTCGCCTTCTCGCCGACCTTCATCTTCTGCACCCCTTCGGTCCAGCACTTTATGACGCCATTCAGCGGAAACGTCGCCGGTTCCTTGCGCTTGACCGAGCTGTCGAACTCGGTGCCGTCCAGCAACGTCCCTACATAGTGAACCTTGACCTTGTCGGTCTCCGCCGGCATGGGGCCGGTGCCGGGCTTGATGGTCCGAATCACCATCCCCGACGCCGTTTTGATCGCGCCTGGTTCCTTGGACGCCGCCTCTATCGCCGCTTTCGCCTTCTCTTTTTCCGCGACCGACGCCGTCGCCTGCCGGGCTCGGGCCATCGCGTCGATCTTGGGTCCATAGGTCTCGAGCTCGATCTGCGACTTCTCCTTGAGCACCGCCGACGTCATCCCGGCCCTGACCATCTCCAGCTCGTCCTTCTTCAGGTTAAAAACGCCGATGTTCTTGCCGAGCATCAACCCCAGCGCGTACAGCGTCTTCTGATCCTCGGTTTTCGGTTGCGCCGCGGAGCCGCTGCCACCCCCGAGCTTGCTGCATCCGCCCTGGGAAGAGGTAGCGCCGAGAACGGTCGCGACGATGAACCACCCGAAATGTCTTTTCATCGGCCCCCTGTTAACACACGTCCCCCCCGCAGACCAGCGCGATACCGCGCCGCATGAACCGATACCGTTACGGCCGCGTGACGCCTCCACCAGATTGTTACGATATGGGAATACCCTGACGGCACCGATACGGAATCCTGTGCTGATGGGCTGGCACGGTTCTCGATATGTCAAAGGCGGAGAATGCGAATGCCTGAGACCACGCCGCACCCCATGGCCAAATCTGTACTGCTGGTTGAAGACGATCGCGACATCCGCGAAAGCCTTATCGAGCTGCTGGATGGCGAGGGTTACCTCACGATCGCGGTCGAGAACGGTCGGGATGCGCTGGCCCATCTGGCTCGCATCCGTCCTTGCCTGATCATCGCTGATTACCTCATGCCCGACATGAACGGCACGGATCTGGTCAAGGCCGTCCAGGGGCAGGAGACGCTGCGCGACATACCGATCCTCATTCTGACCGCCGCGAGCAAGCACATGATGGGCGGCGACGTCACCGTGCCAGTGTTGACAAAACCGGTCACCATCGCAGCCCTGCTGGCCGTGCTGCGCGAGCATTGCGGGATTCGCTCGGCCGCGTGACGCCGCGCCGCCATCGGCGTATGACAGGGACATGCCGCTCATCCAAGTGTTCACGTCCGCCACCTCGCCTGCGCCGCCCGCCGAGGAGGCCCTGCACGAAGATCTGTCGCGCGTGTTGACCGAGTACCTGCGCAAACCGAAGCAGTGGATCATGACCTCGGTGCTGCCGGGGCTGTCGATGACCTTCGGCGGCAGCCGGGCGCCAGCGTGCATTGCCTCGCTCAAGAACGTCGGGTCCATGTCACCCGAGGTGACCTCCGGGCTGAGCCGCGAGCTCTGCGCCATCCTTTCGAAGGCGCTAGGCGTGCCGACGGAGCGGATCTACATCGACTTTCAGGACGCTGCCCCTTCCATGTGGGGCTGGAACGGTGACACCTTCGGTTGATCTAGTATGGGACCCCTCTCCGACGCCCCCCCCAAGATGGGACCTCGTAGAGCAAGCTCGCCGAGTCCCACGCGCGTTCAGTCGTCGTTCGGATCGGAGCTGTCCGCCTGGTGAGCCGTGACCGGCCGCAGCCGCTTTGTCGTCTGGAACGGTAATCGTTCGGACGAGTCCTCGCCCAGCATCGCGCTGATGGTCTCCAGCAGCCGCCCGTAGTTGTAGGGCTGGTTGAAGCTGGTGAGATCCATCGCCGCCAGCCGCGATTCCGGAACCGGCGACAGAACGATCAACGGGATCCGCTTCAGGTCGGGGTGATGCTGCGCGGTGGTGGCGACCGCCTCGGCACAGGTCCCCATTCTCCCGTGCTCGAGGATGATGAGATTCGGCCGGTTGAGCAGGGCCGACCGCAGGACGCCAACCAGGCCCACCTCGTTCAACACCGAATACCCCTCTTTGCGAAGAAACCACGCGGTGGTTTCCTGGCTTTGCAGGTCATCGCCGGCAATCAGGACGCGAATCATGCCCGCGCTCACACTAGTGTTCCCCCGCGGCCATGTCGACTATCGGTCAACCTGGCTATGACTTTGGATACGTCAAGACCAGTGCTGATCACGTTCTTGCTCAGACATCCGGGAACCTTCGGGGCGTGACATTGGCGACGATCCGGGCGCCCCATCCCCCTGGGCGCAGGCTCCTCACTTCGGAGCCTGCGGCCAGGTTCTCCCCCTCCCCCGATTGTCTTTGCTGCGCAATCATTCCCGAGACGCCCTGAGCGGCCGTCTCCAGGTTCAGGGAAGGTACAGGCAGGCGAGGGGTGCGAACAAACGGTAAATTGTTTACGTGCGTGTCCCCGCGGGCCGGACGCCGCCTTGCCGATCGGGCCACGGCGACGTCAGAACACTCCCCCGACGGTGGCGAAGGCACCAGATGACGTCGGGTGGACGTCGAACACCTTGACGCGAGCCACCCGCGGCGGCTCTTTCTCTTCGCTGCCACCCGACCGTAAGAACAGCCAGGTCGAGGCAACGAGAGCCACGGCTCCGACGCCCAGAGCGACGTCGGACGCGAGGTACAACATGCGTATGTGATGCACGCTGGCCGGGTTGCAATCCGTGCCGCAGGTTTGCATCAGCTCATGGTTGTCCTTTCGGCCCCAGTAGGTCAGCAGTCCCGCGCTCCCGACCCCCAGCAAGCCGACAACCCCAAAAGCATAAGCCGAAAAGGAGGCGCCGCCTTCCGACTCGACCCCCGGCACGTCTGATTGGCGCGTCGCCCGGGGCTCGACTTCTTTCGCTTCGGCCGCCTCCGACGTGGCTGCCTTTTCGGCGACTGCCGGGTCGGCAGCGGCCAGTTTCTTACCTGACGGTCGCAGCCGCGCTGCAATGGTGCGATTGCGCTGGCCCTGCACAATCGCGACTGTCTGTGTGGAAAAGACTCGGTTCCCCGTACTGAAAGTGAATTCGTGGCTTCCCGGATTGACGAGAATCGCCTGGCCGTCGACCTTCGAGGTCAAGGACTCACCATCAATCTTGACCTCGATCGTCGCCTCTTTCACGGCTTGAGGAGCACCCGAGGCATCCGTGACGACCGGGACGACTGAAGGGATGTCGCCCTCCAGCCGGGCATGCAGAGCCGTGCAATCCTTCATGAGAAATCTGCCGCATGCCGCTCTCGCACACTTTCCCAGCAGTTCCTTCGCCTCGATGAGCTGGCCGGATTCTATGAGCCCCTTGGCTCCATCATAGGAATCAGCGCAGTCTT
>DASRQT010000510.1:0-1826 GCA_035696485.1 Polyangia bacterium
GTCAAGCCCGAGATGTTCCAGCGCTCGTACGGCGTCGTGTTCGAGGGCGATGACCGGTGGCGAGGTCTCGACGTCCCCACCGGCGAGACCTACCTGTGGGATCAGGCCTCGACCTACATCAAACATCCGCCCTACTTCGAGGGGATCCAGAAGCGGCCCGCGCCGATCGCCGACATCAGCGGCGCGCGGGTGCTGGCGCTTCTGGGCGACAGCGTCACCACCGATCACATCTCGCCGGCGGGATCGATCAAGAAGGACGGCCCGGCGGGCAAATATCTGGTGGCGCACGGGATCGACGTCAAGGACTTCAACTCGTATGGGGCGCGGCGCGGGAATCACGAGGTCATGGTGCGCGGCACCTTCGCCAACGTACGGCTCAAGAACCTGCTGGCGCCGGGGACCGAGGGCGGCGTGACGCGCCACCTTCCCGACGGGCAGGTGATGTCGATCTTCGACGCCGCCGAGAAATATGCCGCCGAGAAGGTTCCGTTGATGGTGCTGGCGGGCAAGGAGTACGGCAGCGGATCGTCACGCGACTGGGCCGCCAAGGGTCCGCGCCTGCTGGGCGTGCGCGCGGTCATCGCCGAGGGGTACGAGCGGATTCACCGCTCCAACCTGGTCGGGATGGGGATCGTGCCGTTGCAATTCCTGCCGGGCGAGAGCGCCGAGGGTCTGGGACTTTCAGGCGAGGAGATCTTCGAGACCGTGGGATTGCCACAGCTGCTGGCGTCCGGTTTCGCCAGCGGCCGCGAGCTGGGCGTTCGTGCCAAGCGCGCCGACGGGCGCGTGATCGAGCTTGCGACGCTGGTGCGCATCGACACCCCGCAGGAGATCGCCTACTACCAGCACGGCGGCATCCTGCAGTACGTGCTGCGCCAGCTGGCCGGCTGACCGGGGAGGGAGGAGACGGCGGATGATCCTGTGGTCGTGCACGCATCCGCGCTGGTTCCGGCACAGCGCCGAGGATCTACCGGCGCTGCTGTCGGATCACATGCACTGCGAGCGCAAGGCGGCGGAAAATGCCCTGTCGCTGGTGCGCCGCTACCCGCACCGCGGGCAATCGGTGGCGATGCTGTCGCGCCTGGCGCACGAGGAGACCAGCCACGTCATCCAGGTGGCGGCGCTGATCGGCAGCCGCGGGTGGACGCCGCGCGCCGACCTGCCCAATCATTACGCGCGCGCGTTGCTGGCGACGGTGCGCGGCCGCGAGCCGGAGCGGCTCTTGGACGCCCTGCTGGTGGCGGCGTTCATCGAGGCGCGCTCGCACGAACGCCTGGGCCTGCTGGCGGCCGGTTTCTCGTCGACCGGTGAAGCCGAGCTGGCCGAACTATACGACGCGCTGGCCGGCGCCGAGGAGCGCCACGCCGAGATCTTCCTGGAGCTGGCGGCGCCCCTGGTCAGCGACGAGACCCTGCGCGAGCGCCTGGCCTGGATGGGCGCGCGCGAGGCCGAGATCCTGGCCGAGCTGCCACACGGCCCGCGCATTCACTAGGCCGAGGCTTGATAGGCCGCGACGCCGGCGATGAACGTCGTGGTCACCTGCATGGTGTCGTCCCACAAGACCAGATCGGCGGCGGCGCCCGGCGCGATCCGGCCGATGTCGGTCCGGCCCAGCAGCCGCGCCGGGACCTCGGTTGCCATCGTCAGGGCGTCTTCAACACGCGCGCCTGCGAAGCTGACCATCGATCGGACGGCGCGGTCCAGCGTCAGCGTCGATCCGGCCAGGGTGCCGTCTTCCAGGCGCGCCGCCGAGCCGTCGGAGATCACCACCCTGCCACCCAGTTGGTAACGCCCGGGCGCGCAGCCGGCCGCGGCCACGGCGTCGG
>DASRQT010000511.1:0-10366 GCA_035696485.1 Polyangia bacterium
ACGAGGACGAGATCTGCCAGCGCACCGACCGGATGTTCCTCTGGTTGTTGCTGCTGCAATGGCTGGCCGAGGTCCTGATCGCGCTGTGGGCCTCGCCGCGCCTGTGGGACGGCTCGCTGACGGCCATCCCGCCGCTGGTCTGGAAGGCCTTCTTGCTGGGCGGCGCCATCACGTCGCTGCCGGTGTACGTGGCGTTCAAGTATCCCGGCACGTCGCTGACCCGCCAGGAGATCGCGATCGGGCAGGGGCTGGCCACGTCCTTGATGGTTCACCTGTCGGGCGGCCTGTTCGAAATGAAGTACGCGGTGTTCGCGTCGCTGGCATTTCTTGCCATGTACCGGGACGCGCGCGTGCTGGTGCTGGCGACGCTGGTGACGTCGCTGGACCACATGATCGGCTGCTTCGTCTGGCCCCGATCGGTCTACGGGCTGGCCGCGGTCGGGTCGTGGGCGTGGGTGGAACACGTCGGCTTTGTCGTCGTCGAAGACCTGCTGCTCTTCCTGGCGCTGCGCAAGAGCCAGGAGGACATGCTGGGCACGGCCCGCAAGCAGGCGCTGATCGACGCCAGCCGGCTGGCGCTGGAACGCGAGGTCGCCGAGCGCCAGCGCACCGAGCGCCTGCTGTCGCTGCAATACATCATCACGCGCCTCCTGGCGGCCTCCGACAGCCTGGCCGCCGCCGCCCCCAAGCTGCTGAAGATCGTCGGTGAGAACCAGGGCTGGCACGTCGGTGAGCTGTGGGAGGTGGAGGAATCGGAACGGCGGATTCGCTGCGTCGACATCTGGCACGCCGACCAGTATGGCAGTCGCGACTACCTGACGGTGCGGCGGACCATGCAGCTTGGACGGGAGGGGGGCCTCCCCGGGCGCGTCTGGCACGGCCATCTGCCGCTCTGGGTGGCCGATCTGAAGGCGGAGCCCGATCTGTCGGCGTCGCTGGGCGCCGCGGCCAACCTGCGCGGCGCCTTCGCCATCCCTCTGCGCAACGGCGCCAACGTGATCGGCGTGATGGCCTTCTACAGCCAGGAAGCGCGCCAACCCAATGACGACCAGCTGTCCATGATCAACGCCCTGGGCGGACAGATCGGGCAGTTCATGGAGCGCAAGCGCATCGAGCAGGGGTTGCGCGAGAGCGAGGAGCGCTATCGGTCGGTGGTCGCGGCCCTCGACGAGGGGATCATCCTCATCGATCACCAGGGGAACCTGCTGGCCGCCAACGCCAGCGCCGAACGCATCCTGGATCGGCCGGCGGACCAGATGATCGGCCAAAGCTGCCTGGAGCCGTTTGCCGGCACCGTCGACGAGGACGGACAGCCGGTGTCCGGCGACGATCTTCCCTTCATGACCACGTTGCGCAGCGGCGAGCCGCGGTCGAACGTCATCCTGGGCGTCGATCGCTCCGGCGGGGGGCAGGTCTGGATCTCCGTGAACGCGCAGCCACTTGTCTACTTTGGCGAGCAGGCCCCGCGCGTGGCGGTGGCGTCGTTCAACGACATCACGGGGCGCAAGGCCGCCGAGGGGTCACTGCGCGCCGCGCACGCGCAGCTGGAATCGCGCGTGCAAAAGCGCACCAGCCAGCTGACCGACGCCAACCTCCAGCTGCAGTCCGAGATCGAGGAGCGCGAGCGCGCGCAGCGCGAGCTGCGCACCGCCAAGGAGTCGGCCGACACCGCCAACCAGGCCAAGAGCGCCTTCCTGGCCAACATGAGCCACGAGCTGCGGACGCCGCTGAACGCAGTGATCGGGTTCTCCGAGCTGCTCGAGCAGGAGATCTTCGGAGAACTCAACGTCAAGCAGCGCGCCTACGTGGGCAACGTTCTCATCTCGGGGCGCCACCTTCTGCAGCTGGTGAACGACATCCTCGACATCTCCAAGGTCGAGGCCGGCCGCATGGATCTGACGTACGAGCTGACGCCGGTCGGATCGCTGGTCGACATTGTCCACGGCGTGATCCACGCGGTGGCGGCCAAGAAGGGCATCGAGCTGGAGGTGTCGGTGCCGCCCAACCTGCCCGACCTCTACGTGGATCCGGGGCGGATCAAGCAGGTGCTCTACAACCTGATCGCCAACGCCATCAAGTTCACCCCGCGCGGTGGCAAGGTCTGCGTCAGCGCGCACGCCGACGGGGATCATGTGTCGGTGCTGGTGTCGGATACCGGGATCGGGATCGCGCCGGAGAACATCCCGCGCCTGTTCCGCGAGTTCGAGCAGCTGCCCCAGCTCGGGGGCGCCCGCCCGGAAGGGACGGGCCTCGGCCTGGCGCTGACCAAACGCCTGGTCGAGCTGCACGGAGGCGCCGTCCAGGTCGAGAGCCAGCTTGGCCGCGGTTCGACCTTCTCCGTCCGCCTCCCCCGTCGCCAACGCGACGACAGCGGCATCTTCCGCCAGAGCGCCTAACCCTCTTAGGGTTCTGAAGGAGGTAGATCGCGTGAGGGAGGGACGGCTCTGCCGGCCCGAGCTCATCGCGGGAGGTTCGGAACCCTCTTAGGGTTCTGAAGTAGATCGGAAGCTGGCGTGGTAGGCGCCGTCTTCTACCGTGAGGCATGCGCCGGTGGCCTGCAGAGGCTTGTACGTGTCCAGCATGACGGCCAGCTCGTCGGTGGCGCGTGCGCCGATGCTGGATTCGTAGGCGCCCGGGTGCGGGCCGTGGATGATTCCGGCCGGGTGATGCGAGATGCTGCCCGGCCCGACGCCACGCCGTGACGTGAAGTTGCCGCGGCAGTAAAAGATGAACTCGTCGCAGCTCACCGACGAGTGAGGGTAGGGGCAGGGGATGGCCTCGGGGTGAAAGTCGAGCGGGCGGGGGACAAAGCTGCAGATCAGCGCGCCCCGCGCCGCGAACGTGCCGTGCACCGTCGGCGGCAGGTGCACGAGACCCACGCGCGGCGCGAAGTTCAGGATGGGGAAGGCCCAGGGATAGACGGTGCCGTCCCAGCCGACCACGTCCAGCGGCGAATGATCGTAGCGGAAGCCGTGGAAGACCCCCAGTCGCTTCACCAGGAGGTCACGAACTGGTTCTTCCATCGGCCCGGCAAAAATAGGCCGGCGAAAGTCGCGGTGAGTGTAGGGGGCGTCCATGCGCAGCTGCCCGACGGGATTGCGCCACTGCGCCAGCAAGCCCAAGCCGGCGGCGCACTCGACGCTGAGCCAGTGCTGGCGGCCGCCGTCGGGCAGCAGCCGGTGCGGCAGGCCCTTGGGCACAAGAAGGTAGTCGTTCTGTTCGAATCGAAGCTCGCCCAGCGGCGAGCGCAGGGTGCCGCCGCCCTCGAAGATGAAGAACAGATCGTCCCCGTCACCGTTGCTGAAGTAGACCGGATCGGCAGCGTCGGGAAACAGCACACCCAGGACGACGTCATCGTTGTAAAGCAGCGGGACGCGGCAGTCGACGGGGGCGCCGCCACGGCGTGAGAGATCCTGCGACCGGTAGTGGCGCCGGGCCAGCGGGCGCGGCGCCGCGCCGGCGCCGGCGGCCTGCGGGCTTTCCCAGCCGTGCGACACGGCGGCCAACTCCTGCGTGTGGGGACGGTCGCGGTGGTAAAGGATGGTGAACGGTCCGTCGAAGCCGTCCCGCGTGAGGCACTCCTCATGGTGGAGGTGGCCCGCGTCGTCGCGCAGGGCGGTGTGGGGCTTGGCGGGGACAAGGCCTGCGATCATTCGGTCCAGCATCAGCGTGTCTCCGCTCTACATCACGCGCGACGCCGTCTGGTCGCGCTCGATGGCCTCGAACAGCGCCCGGAAGTTGCCGGCGCCGAAGCCCTGGTCACCCTTGCGCTGGATGATCTCGAAGAAGAAAGGACCGGCCGCGGGGTCGTGATAAAGGCCGGCGGCCTCCTTGAGGAAGATCTGCAACAGGTACTGATGCGGGCGTTCACCGTCGACCAGGATCTCGAGCTGCCGCAGCGTCTCGACGGCCTCGTCGATGGCGCCGACACCGATCCGGCGCAGGCGTTCAGGCAACATGTCGAAATAGGTCCCGGGCGTGGACATGAACTCGACACCCCGTTCCTTGAGTCCCCGCACCGTCCCGATGATGTCGCGCACCGCCAGCGCCGAGTGCTGGACACCGTCGCCACGGTTGTCCTCGGCGAAAATATTGATCTGCGAGTCCTTGAAGAAGGGCCGGAACGGTTCGTTGTTGGCGAACTTGATCCCGGAGTGAGGATCCCACATCACCACCGACTTGAGTCCGGACCCATGGGGTTGCGCGGCCCCGGCCGTCGGAGCACCCGCGACATCGTTGGTGTGAAACGCGATCTCCCAGAACGGTTCGAAGCCCAGCACGTGCTCCATCCACAGCAGCGCCGGCTTCATGGTCTGGAAGTTGGACGTGACGTGATCGATGTGGGTGAATCCAAAGCGGTTTCCGCCGGTCACCTGCGACTTCGAGCTGGCGATCATTCCCGGGAACAGCGCCCGGTAACCCTTGCGTTCGATAAAACGAAAGGTGGTGTCGCCGAACGGCGTCGTGATGGAGAACATGGCCAGTTTTCCGCCGTCGTCCGAAAACCGCAGGATGTCGGTGATGAACGTCCCGCCGCGCTGGTCCAGCAGCGCGAAGGCGCGGTCGATGTCCTCGACCTCGAACACCAGGGTCCCGACCCCCTCCGGATGCTTGCGCAGATACCGCCAGGCGCGCCCGCCTTCGCCCAGCGGTTGATGAATCACAAACACCGCGTCGCCGGCGGCAAACGCCGCCGCGTGCTGTCTTCCCTCGCGGTCGAGATCCGGGCTGCTGTGGCCGAGCTCCGCGAAGTCCAGGTTGTCGACGAAGAAACGACGCGTGCGCTCGAGGTCGCGAACGTAGTAGTGCAATGCCTCGACTTTGATGATGCCGAGAGGTTCTCGCTTCACCGTCGACCCGGCTCCCATGCCGACAATTTTACCCCGCGGCAGGCTTGTCCGCCTGGTTATCGGCGTGCGCCGCAATAAAGGCCGGCAGGCGAGCGCAGGCGGCCTCGACCCGTAGCAGCGTCGGATACGCGGCCAGGTCGACGGAGAAGCGGCGCGCGGAGTAAAGCTGCGGCACCAGGTAGACGTCGGCGAAGGAGACCGCGTCGCCGACCAGGAACGTCCCGACGGTCTCCAGCGCCGTCTTCTCCAGCGCGTCCAGGCCGCGGATGATGAAGTGCCGGACCCAGACCATGCTGTCCGCCTCCAGCATGTCCTTGACGTAGTTGAGGACCGGCAGGTTCTGGAACGGCTGGATGCCGGCATTCACCATCTCGGCAAGCTGCCGCGCGCGCCCACGCAGCCACGGGTCGGCGGGCAAGAGCGGCGGCGTCGGGAAACGTTCCTCCAGATACTCCAGGATCGCCATCGACTGCGCCAGCCGGCGCGGCCGTCCGGCGTGGGTGCCGGCGTCGGCGTCCAGCTCCAGCACCGGTACCTGGGAAGACGGGTTGATGGCCATGAAGTTGGCGTCGTATTGCTCGTTGGCGGTGGGCGACAGCCGGACCACCTGGTAGTCGAATGGGATCGCCTTGCAATGGAGCGCGATGCGCACGCGCCACGCGGACGAACTGCGCCAGTAGCCATAGAGTTTCATGCGCGGACCTTTGTCTGTTGCAGCGTCTGTACGCTTTGTGCGATGCGACCGCAAACGCTGCGGCCGTTGTCGTCGAACATCTCGATCGCGATGGTGTCGCCTTCCTTCATGAACGGTGTCTTCGCGGAGCCGGTCTCGATGGTCTCGATCATACGTCGTTCCGCCAGGCACGAGACGCCGCGGGCGCGATCCGCGTTGGAGATTGTCCCGCTGCCCAGGATGGTGCCGGCGGTGAAGCTGCGTGTGCGCGCGATGAACGCGACCAGATCGAAGAACGAAAAGTGCATCTCGGGGCCGGCGTCGACGTCGCCCACGACGCCGCCGTTGTAGGTCGACCGGACGCGCAGGTGAACGCGCCCGTCGCGCCACGCGCCCCCCAGCTCGTCGGGGGTGACCGCGAACGGGGAGAAGGCGGTCGCCGGCTTGGACGCGAAGAACCCGAACCCCTTGGCCAGCTCGGCCGGGACCAGGTTGCGCAGCGTGATGTCGTTGGCCAGCATGATGAGCTTGCAGCACGCGGCGGCGCCGGCCGCGGTCGTCCCCTGCGGCGTGTCGCCGAGGATGACGCAGACCTCGCTCTCGAAATCGAGGCCCCAGGCCGGATCACCCAGCGGGATGGTGTCGGTCGGACCCAGCAGGATGCCCGACCCCCCCTGGTAGATCAGCGGGTCGGTGCGCAACGTCTCGGGCGGCTCGGCGCCCCGCGCCTTGCGGACCAGCACGACGTGGTTGAGATAGGACGAGGCGTCGATCCATTCGTAGGCGCGGGGCAGGGGGCAGGACAGCCGGGTGAGATCAAGCGCCTCGGCGGCGACGGTCCCGACATCCAGCGCTTGAGCCAGCGCGCCGAGGCGAGGCGCGGCGCCGTCCCAGTCGTCCAGCGCCGCCTGCAGCGTCGGTGCGACGGCCGCGGCGCGCGCGAACCGGGTGCCGTCGGCTGACACGACGACGAGCTCTCCGTCTCGGTCCCTGCCGCGGAGCGTGCCCAGCCTCATGCGTCTAGTGTAGTAAGCTCGCTGGCCATGGCCAAGGACCAAGACCGCGACGGCGCCGGCGACGACCCGCTCGGCACCAAACGCGCCCAGATCGACCACACCGACGACGAGATCTTGCGCCTGCTCAACCATCGCGCCCGCCTGGTCGCCGAGGTCGCCACCTTGAAAGAACAGCTGCAGGTCCCCTTCTACGTCCCCTCGCGCGAGCGGCAGATCGCCGATCGCCTGTCAGCGTCGAACCCCGGCCCCTTCCCGACCGAGGCGATCAGAGCCGTCTTCCAGGAGATCTTCAGCGCCTGCCTGACGCTGGAGAAGACCGTCCGCGTCGCCTACCTCGGGCCCGAGGGGACGTTCTCGCACCTGGCGGTCAAGCGGCAGTTCGGCCTGTCGGCGCGCGCGCTGGCCATGGGGACGATCGCCGCCGTGTTCGAGGAGGTGGAGCACGGCGAGGTCGACTACGGCGTGGTCCCGGTCGAGAACTCGACCGAAGGGGTGATCAATCACACCGTCGACAGCTTCCTCGAGAGCGACCTCAAGATCAGCGCCGAGATCGCGCTCGAAATCCCGCTGTGTCTGCTGGCCCGCACCGGCGTCGAGCTGGGGACCATCGAGCGGGTCTATTCCATCCCCGTCGCCGCCGCGCAGTGCAGCCGCTGGCTAGCCACGAATCTGCCGCGCGCGGCGCTGGTCGAATCACGCTCCACCGCCGAGGCGGCGCGCCTGGCCCTGGACGATGGCAAGGGGGCGGCGGTGGCGTCGGACCTGGCCGCCAAGCTCTACGGCCTGCACGTTGTCCGCCGAAAGATTCAGGACCTCTCGCACAACATGACCCGTTTCCTGGTGCTGGGACGGCAGCAGGCGGAGCCGACCGGCCGCGACAAGACGTCGCTGCTGCTGGTGACGCGCGACGAAGCCGGGATCCTCTACCGCGTGCTGGGCGCGTTCGCCGAGCGCGGCCTCAACATGACGAAAATCGAGAGCCGCCCCTCGCGGCGCCGCCCGTGGGAGTACGTGTTCTTCGTCGACATCGACGGACACGAACGCGACGCCAACGTCGCGGCGGCCCTGGCCGCGGTCAAGGCCTCGTGCGAATCGATGAAGGTGCTGGGGTCGTATCCACGCGCGAGCGGCGAATGACCGCCCGCCGCGCGCGGGCGCTACCGCCGTGACCGAGGTGTCCCTGCGCGATCCGGAGCTTTTGCTTGCCCGCCTGCGCGCCATTCATGAAGCGATTCGCGCCGCCGTCATCGACGCATGCGAACGAACCGCCACCGACAAGCTGGCGGCCGTCGTCGGCCAGGACGCGGGCGACACGGTGTTCGCCATTGATCGCGTCTCCGAGGAGGTGTTGCTCGCGCACTTCGCCGCGCTGGCGGAAACCTGGCCCTGCCTGCTGATCGCGGAGGGGTTGGGGCAGGATGGACGTCGGGTGCTGCCCGAGGGGACGCCGCTCGGCGACGTCGAGATCGCCGTCATCGTCGATCCCATTGATGGCACGCGCGGCCTCATGTACCAGAAGCGTCCGGCCTGGATCTTGACCGGCGTGGCGCGCTACCGCGGCCGGCCGCCGACGCTGGCCGACATCGAGCTGGCCCTGCAGACGGAGATCCCGCTCGTCAAACAGAACCTCAGCGATACCCTGTGGGCCGTCGCGGGCAGGGGCGCCTCCGGTGAACGCTGGAACCGCGTCGACGGCGCGCGCGCGCCGCTGGCGCTGACGCCGTCGCTGTCCCGATCCATCCTGCAGGGGTTCGGCGGCGTGGCCCGTTTTTTCCCCGGCGGCCGCCCCGAGCTGGCCGCCATCGACGACGAGGTCGTGGAGCAGCTGCTGGGTCCGCCGCGCGCCGGTGTCGCGCTGTCGTTCGAAGACCAGTACATCTGCACCGGCGGCCAGCTCTACGAGCTCATCGTCGGGCACGATCGCTGGATCGCCGATCTGCGCCCGCTGATTGAACCGCTGCTGGCCGCGCGCGGACAGGCGCTGGGCCTGTGCTGCCACCCCTACGATCTGTGCACGGAGCTCATCGCGCGCGAGGTCGGCGTCATCGTCACCGACGCGATCGGGCGGCCGGTGTCGGCGCCGCTGGACGTGTTCACGCCGGTCACCTGGGTCGGGTACGCCAACGCCTGGATTCGCGACCTGGTGGCGCCCGCCCTCGGGGCCGCCCTGTCGCGACGAAATCTTTTGTCACCCTGAATGTTGGCGCGCCGAGCCTGAAACAGGGCGATCCCCCCTGCGGACGCGGAGATCGAGCCGTTTTTGCCGGTTTTCTGAACGCTGTTGCGAGGTTGGCAACAGGCGCGCTGCCTCAAGAGCCCGTCGGTGACCGCCGATGAGTCCTCTTGTCAATGGGCAAGAAAATCCTGCTGTGCGACGACGACCCGTCGATCCATACCGGGCTCATGCGTCTCATCAAGACGCTGGGCCATGACGCGGTTTCGTTGTCGGTCGGCCGCGACGCGATCGCCCGCCTGCGCGCCGAGCCGTTCGATCTGTGCATCACCGATCTGCAGCTGCCCGACATCGACGGCCACTCGGTGCTGAAAGAGGCTCGCGCCTGCCGTCCTCCCGTCACCGTCGTCGGAATGACGGCGCACGGCACCGTCTCTCACGCCGTCGCGGCGCTGCGCGAGGGCGCGGCCGACGTGCTGGTCAAGCCTTTTCACGTCTCGGTGCTGGAACAGCTCCTGGTCCGCCTGCTGACCGAGCAGCCGGCGCGCGGGAGCGCCGCGCGGCAGACCCCCGGCGTGGCGGTCATCGGCGAGCATCCGGCCATGCGCCTGGTTCTCGATCGCGTCGACCAGGTCGCCGACACCGACGCCAGCGTGCTGGTGCGCGGCGAAACCGGCACCGGCAAGGAGGTCATCGCGCGCATGGTTCACGGCGCCAGCCAGCGCCGTTCGGGACCCTTCGTGGCCGTGAACATGGCCGCCATCCCGGAACCGCTGGCGGAATCCGAGCTTTTCGGCCATGTGCGTGGCGCGTTCACCGGCGCCGACAAGGCGCGGACCGGGCGTTTCGTCGCCGCGAATCGCGGGACCCTGTTCTTCGACGAGATCGGCGACATGCCGCGCGGCATGCAGGTCAAGCTGTTGCGCGTGCTGCAGGAGCGCGAGGTGACGCCGGTCGGCAGCTCCGAGACCATTCCTGTCGACGTGCGCGTCATCGCGGCAACGCACCGCAACCTGGAAACCATGATCCACGAAGGGAGCTTCCGCGAGGACCTCTTCTATCGCCTGGACGTCATCCCGATCGAGATCCCGCCGCTGCGTGAACGGCGCCAGGACATTCCGGCGCTGGCGGAACACTTCCGTCTGGACGTCAACGCCCGCGAGGGGCGCGCGGTGCCCGGATTCGCGCTGGACGTGATGCAGCGGCTCTGCACCTACGAATGGCCCGGCAACGTGCGCGAGCTGGAGAACCTGGTCGAACGACTGGTGGTGATGGCCGGCAACCGCATGGTGCAGATCGACGACCTGCCGGCGCAGCTGCGCACCAGCGTGGTCGATCTCGACGCCGGCACGCTGGATCTGCCGACGGGCGGCGTCGACCTGCGCGTGCTGCTGATGCAGCTGGAAGAGAAGCTCATCGGTCAGGCGCTGGAACGCACCGGCGGAAATCGCAACCGGGCCGCCGAGCTTCTGGGCATGAACCGAACGACACTGGTGGAGAAGCTGCGCCGCAGAAACGTCGCCTGATAGATCACAGGGAGTGGGTTTCCCCTACATCTCCCCGGAAAAATGGCCCAAACTCGCTCACCGCACGATTGTGCCGGCGACCGTCAGCGGGTTGACGGCGTCAAATCCTCCCGACCGCCAACGGGATG
>DASRQT010000512.1:0-12377 GCA_035696485.1 Polyangia bacterium
TCTCGAACATCCAGAACAACGACGGCTCGCAGGTCAGCGGCTCGCACGGCCTGGGCGTCGCCGGCATGTTGACCGGCGTCCACGGGTCCAAGATTCCGCTGGTCAGCGTCGGCATCTCGGTCGACCAGGCATACGCCAAGAGCCTGGGCACGGCGACGCGGATTCCGTCGTTGCAGCTGGGCATCACCAACCGCATGTACGCGGACCTCGGGCACCCGGCCATCTACAACGGGTGCGTCTCGTGGGCCAGCGCCACCGAGCCCTTGCAGCCGACCATCCAGCCGGGCGTCATCTTCGACAAGATCTTCGAAGGGCAGAACCCGAACGCCACCAACGCTGATCGCGCACGCCGGAAGGCGCTGGCGACCAGCGTTCTGGATCACGTCGTCGGCGAGGCCAACAAGCTGAAGGTGCGCCTCGGCGGTACCGACAAGCGGAAGCTGGACGAATATCTGACCGGCGTGCGCGCGGTCGAGACGCAAATCCAGAGCACCAGCACCGCGACCTGTAGCAACGTCGGTCTGACCAAACCTGCGAACACCGGCCTGGCCGGCGACGTCCACAGCAAGGCCTTCTGTGATCTGATGGTCCTGGCGCTGCAATGTGACGCCACCCGCGTGATCACGTTCATGCTGGGCAACGGCGGCGCGTCCAGCTTCACCAGCTTTCCGTGGATCGGCATCAACGCCGACCACCACGGGCTCAATCACTCCGGTAACGGCGTGTCCCTGTCGGCCATCGAGAAGTGGGAGGTCGGACAGCTGGCTTACTTCTGCGAGAAGCTGGACGCCATCCAGGAAGGCGCCTCGACCATGCTGGACAACAGCCTGGTGTTCTTCTCCAGCGAGATCGCCGACGGCAGCCACGGGCAAAACAACAAGCCGATCCTCCTTCTGGGCAGCGCAGGAGGCAAGGTCAAGACCGGCACCCACACCATGTACAAGGCTGACCCGCAAGCCAATCTGTTTGTCGCCATGTTGAACGCCCTGGGGGTTCCGGTGAAGACGTTCGGTACCGCAGGAACAACACCGCTGGCCGGCGTTCTCTAGCTGGTTCGCTGGGCACTCTGCACGGCGTGGAGATGCCCATCGGCCTGCAGCTTGTCGGCCGGGCGTTCGACGAGGCGACGGTGCTGCGGGCAGCGGACGCCTACCAGCGCACCACCGACTGGCACACGCGCCGGCCTCCGGCGTCTGCTGTCGGCCATCGGGCGTTGTGATCTTCCTTACCGCGACCAGGAAGACGGAGCGACCGAAAAGGCCTGCTGGTCCAACCGCCCGATATCACTGAAGGGTGCCCGCAGAGCGGGCACTGACGTGGACCCGAAATCCGGAGAGTCGACCACCGTTGAAGGGTCCGGCCAAGCTGTCCAACGTAAGGAGACAAATGCGAGTAGCGAAGATTTTTTGCACCGTCACCGTAACCGTCGCGTTGGCTGCCTGTTCCAGCTCGACACCCGTCCAAACCGATGGCGGCGCCGGTCGCGGCGGCAGCGGCGGCGGTGGCGGTACCGTCATTATCCCGGGGGGCGGTGGTGGTTCCGGAGGCACCACCGGCAGCGGAGGCAGCAGTGGCACCGGCGGTGGCAACGGCACCGGCGGCAGCAGCGGCACCGGCGGGACGGCAGGGCGCGACGACGGTGGCGACGCCGCCGGCGGTTCGGCCGGGTCCAGCGGCACCGTGATCACGGGATCGGCCGACGGCACTCCTTTCACAACTATCGGATCGGTGCTGTGGGCGGGCATGCCCGACGTTCCCTCGACGGTCGTCTACGTCTTCTCGAAGCCGATCAAATGCAGCGAAATTACAGCGGCGGGCTGGGACACGACCATTCCAGCGATGACGCAGATCCTGGAAGTGAAGATGATGGGAACGACGGTGGGGCCATACCAGCCGATCATCAAGGCGCCCAGGCTTCCCGCGGCCGGTGAGGCTCAGGTCAACTACACATTGTCAGGCGCGAATCCCACCGAGTCGTTCAGCACCTCGGGTACCACGGCCATTGTCAAGGTCACGGCGATGAGCACCCTGAGCGGCTCGTTCGATCTCTTGTTCGGCGCCAACGCGCTCAAGGGCACGTTCGAAGCCACCTATTGCGCGGCCGGGAGAGAACCGTAATGAATCGTTGGCCGACGTTGAGCGTGTCGCTGGCGATGGGGCTGGGCCTCGGTACGTGTGGCAGCAGCAACAGCGGTTCGGACAACTGCCCCCGCAACGGGACTGTGCCCGCCGATCTTCGCGACGTCGAACGGGCCGGCGAAGGCCTGGTGTCGACCACGTTCGGCGCCTACCCGGATCGAAAGCCGTCCTGGGAAAATGCCGCGACGGTGAACGGCCTCCTCAACCAGGTCTGGGGGCGTCTCAAGACACAGTGTCCGGGCATGCCGTCTGCGTCGGTCCAGCACATGGAACAAGTGGTGGCGTCGCTGGACACGGCGATCGCGATGAAGAACCAGCAGTCGGCGGCCTATCTTGCCAACGATGTGGGGTTGACCGTTCCGGCCCTCTTCGACTTCTTCCATCCTGACGCGCCCAAGGCGGTCATCAACATGGACGCGGTGTACCGGCAACTGGGCCTCGACGCCCATTTCGGCATGCCGGCCAAGACCAGGGCCGACCTGGATTCGTTGCACAGCGACTGGAGTGGCGCCAAGGCAGCGGTCGAAATGCGGGTTCCCAGGTGTCATCGGGTTGGGGGCACGGCCACAATCTCCGGGGACATCGAGCAATCGCTGACAAATGCCGACGCCGCGCTGGTCGCCGGGGACACCAAGGTGATCGAGATGGAGAGCGAGAACGGGGCGCTGGAGATCGACACGCTGGAGCTGCTGTTCGATTGTCCTCCAGACGGCGTCATGCCCACCAAGGGCCTGGGCGCCGTGTGCACCGATATGTCCGCCTGTGGACCCGGCCAGGTGTGCGCGCCGTATGGCGTCGGTCAAAAGAGATGTGCGCCCGCGCCGGAGACGGCCAAGATCGGGACGCCGTGCACCACCACGATCGACTGTGGAACCGACTCGCGGTCCGCGTGCAACAACGAGGCGGGAGACGGTTATCCCGGCGGCTACTGCTTCATGGAGCCGTGCGACGACGTGAACATCTGTCCTCCGGGAGCCACGTGCGTCGCGCTGGGCGGTGAGGCCTCCGGATGTTTCCAGGAGTGCATGACCGACGCGGACTGCCGGACGGCCGAGGGCTACGTCTGTCAATTGTTCGTGACGACCCCGCCCAAGGGGTTCGGACCGACGGCGCAAGGTTGCGCGTTCAAGTGTATGCGCGATCCTGACTGCCAATCACCGCTGACCTGCGATCTCGCCACCGGCAAGTGCAAGCCCTGATGTCGGGCGGAGGCCGGCGCGATTTCTTGCTGGTCGGAGCCGGGGCCCTCCTCGCGGGATGCGGATCAAAGGCCGCCCAGGTGCCATGCGCCACGACCCTGGGGACCGGCGCCGGGTTGCGGTATTGCCTGGTCGACGGCAAGCGGCTGACCTTCCCGGGCGCCAGGCTGATCGCGGCCGGATCGGCGATCTTGATGAACGACGACGATCGGACCGCGGCGGTGCTGGTGCGGGATACCCTGGGATTTTACGCATTGAGCGCGATCTGCACCCATCAATGCTGTCTGGTCTCGCTGTGCACCGACGGGGGATGCGCGCGCCTGCTGGGAAATCCTGGTGATTGCGCCCAGACCACCGTCGTCACCGTGCCGGCGAGCGGGGCGTTGCTGGTCTGTCCCTGTCACGGAAGCCGGTTCGCCGTCGATGGAACCGTCATCAACGGCCCGGCCACGAGGACCCTGCCGAACGTCGCGGTGGAACTGTCGGGCGATGACGTCGTGGTGGATCTGTCGCTTGCCGTGTCACCAACCGTCCGCGTCTGACGTCGGAGACATCCCGTCTGTTGTGTCGCCAGGGGCGCGTCGGCAGACGCGCGGTGCCGCGATGGACTCGACGGCGATCGTGATGGCCGTGCGTGCCCTCACGTCGCCAACGCTTCGCCTGACACGCTGCAATGCAATCGTGCCGCCGCGATCTCGCGTAGCCCCCGAAGGGTCGGGGCGATCGGGGCACAAACGAACCAGAGATGGTAACCTGGACGACCTTGTCGATCGCGCCGAACTTGGGGCGGGCCTTGGGCCTGCTGGTGACAGCGACGATGGTTCCGGCCCTGGCGCCAGGCCCCGCCCAGGCGCGGGCGTCATCGGGTGCGTGCGAGCCCGCCGTCTCCGTGCGCGGCGATTCTGAAGAAGCCCTGCGCATCTCGCGTGCTCTCAATCGATTTCAGATCACCGATCATACGGCCCCCGGCTGCGGGATGTGGCTGGTGACAGCGTCGCGCGCGGGTAGCCAGCTGGCGCTGCAGATTGACGATGGACACGGGTTGACCCTGGTGCGGCGGGTCAGCAGCGCCGATGTGGCCGCGGCCGTGATCGATTCATGGGTACGTCGTGATCTGGCGACCGTGCCCAGCCGGGCGGCTGAATCGCGACCGGCGCCGATAGCGGCCACACACGGCGCCACCAGCGCTCGTGTTCGGCAGGAACACACCTACGTCACGCACCTTGGCGCGCCCTCCCCTTCCAAGGCGAGCAAACGGCGGTTGGCGGCGGCCGCGGCGCAAGAGACCGCGAGCAGCGACGCTTCCGCGACGGTTCCTCCTACCCCGGTGGCAGCGACCGAGGCCGTCGCGACGGTGCCGGTCCGGCCCGCGGCCGACAAGGAACAGCCGGATCATCTCAATCCGGACGCCGAGGCTGCGGGAGGAGCGTCGGTCATCGCGCGAACGGCGGCACCACCGGGCGCCGCCGCGCTCGCCCGAGGACCTGCGAGCTTCGCGCTCGGCACCGAGGCCTCGTTCGCGAGAGACGGATCGCGCTGGTGGGGTGGTCGGGTGACCGGCTGCCTGACCGCGGGACGTTTTTGCGTGGGATTGTTGGCGCGTGCCGACACGAACGCAGTGGCGCCGCTTGACGAGGCGGGGACCGTCAACCGGCTGAGCACCGATCTGTTCGCGACCGTCAGCCTGCCCATCGCCCTGGGAGGCGGGATCAAGCTGCTCCCCGAGGCGGGCGTCGGCGGGGGTCGTTTGCGCTCGGCCGTAAAGTCACGGACCCCCACCGCCGGCGAACCCGGGGCGGCCGACGGCCCGGCTGACAATATCAACTGGGGCCTGCGCGCCACCACGCGCGCCACCCTGATGATTCCGCTCTGGTGGAAGCTGGCGATTGACGTTACCGGCTCCCTGGATACGTCGTTCGCCAATCGCGACACGAAGAATGACGCCGACGGGTCGGCGCCCGGCGAGCCACATCTCTTCCTGCGCGGCGGCGTCGCCTTGCGCTACGGGGCGCCATGAACGAGGACACCAACTTTCCCGGCGGCAAGTTGCTGGCGCTACGCAGGGTCTCGGGCGACGCCGCGGAGCTGACCGACGCCGCGTTGATCGCCGGCTGCGCGATCGACGACTCCGGCGCGTTGAGCGCCCTCTTCGATCGCCACAGCCGCGCGGTCTTCCGCTTCATCTCTCGGCTCTCGGGCACGGGTTCAGGTGATCTGGACGATCTCGTCGCCGCGACGTTTCTCGAGGCCTGTCGCTGCGCCGGCAAGTTCCGCGGCGGTTCGTCGGTCACGACCTGGCTGTTCGGAATTGCCGTGAACGTTGTCAGGCACCACATCCGGGCCGACGTCCGACGGCGAGCCTTCGTCGCCGCGTATCGACATGTCCCCGGCACTACGTCCAGCCATCGCCCCGACGACGCTGCCGAACACCGCGAGCTCATCACCAGGCTGGGCGACGCCATCGGCAGCCTGCCGCACGACCTGCGCGAGGCCTTCGTTCTCTGCGAGCTGGAGGAGGTCCCTGGCCCGGAAGCGGCGCGCACCCTGGGCGTGCCCCAGGGGACCCTCTGGCGCCGGCTGCATGAAGCAAGGAAGGCCTTGCGGAGCGCGCTCACGTGATCCTCCGTCGGCTCATGTCCCAGGCCTGCCCATCGGAGCTGATGCTGTCGCGCGCGCTGTCCGAGGGACCGCGGCCATCTTTGACAGCGCACCTCGAAAGCTGCGCGCGTTGCGCGAAGGTGATGGCCGAGCTGCAGCAGCTGAGGGACCTGAGCCGGCGCGTTCCCACCCCGCCGCCGACCCAGGCGCAGATCGAACAGGCGCGCACGTCGATGCTGGCGTCCCTGGCCGCCCGCTCCGCGCGCGCGTCGCATCGCCTTGAAAAATCCCCGTGGTGGCGTTCGCGCCGGGGCGGCGTGACCGTGATGGCGACAGCCGCCGCCGCGGTCGCCGTGATCGCGCTCGTGGGTTGGAGACGGCACCCCACGCTTGGCGAACAGGCCAGCACGGAAGCAGTGGCCGCCGGTTCGGCTCTGGCCACGTTCCATGCGACCGTGTATCCGCGGCCGGGAGCCAGGCTTGATCGGCAGGGGAGTCGAATGGACGACGTCGTGCGTCTGCACGATGGCGGCGCGCGATTTGACGTCTCGCCCCTCGGACCAGGGGAACGATTCCGCGTCGTCGCCGGCGACGGCGAGGTCGAGGTTCGCGGCACCTCCTTCGACGTGGATGTTCGCGAAGATCACCTGTCCGCCGTGCGGGTACAGCATGGGCGCGTCGAGGTCCGGGTCGCCGGACGCCAACCGGTCGTTGTGGGCGCGCACGAAGCCTGGAACGAATCCTGGAACGCCGCCTCGCAGGCCTCGGCGCCGGGGACGGCTTCGGCGGCCACCGGTCCGACCGCCTCCGAAGAGGCGTTCGTGACTGGGTGGGCGGCTTTCCGCGCCGGACGATTCAGCGACGCCATCGCCGCCTTCAATCAGATGCTCCGTCTCGCGCCGGACAGCGCCATGGCCGAGGACGCCGAGTACTGGAGGGCGATCGCCTTCGCCCGATCGCAATCGCCGGCCGCCGCTGACGAGCTGCTGGCGTTCTTGCGCAAGTACCCGCGATCGGCGCACGCTGACGATGCTCTGCTCGCGCTGACCCGGCAGGGACTGGGCCGGGACGAGTAAGGGTCCCTTGCTCCCGCGCGGGTCGCCGGCGCCGCGAAATTGCTGGTGTTTCAAATATGCGGTGAAGGTTCCGAGCGCAGGCGGCGAACAGGGGACGATGCTTCGTTGCTCTGTCGCCACCATCCGGGCGGTCGCACCCGGCGCCTGCCTCTGTTTTGCGATCTGGGGCTGTTCGGGGGGCAGCACGGCCTCGCCTCCCGGCGGTCAGGGTTCGGGGGGCAACACAGCTTCCGGGGGGAGCAGTGGTGGCGCGGCCGGGCTGCCCGGCAGCGGCGACGGCGGCAGCGGCGGCGTGCCATCAGACGCCGGGCCGAATCAGCCCGCGGACAGCGGGGCTGGCGTGTCCGATGCCTCCGGCGGGGACGGATCGGTCTACACCGCGCGGCAGGCGTCCAAGTCCAATCGCTATCTCCCCATC
The DNA here is from genome assembly GCA_035696485.1 of Polyangia bacterium. Classification (GTDB taxonomy): domain Bacteria; phylum Myxococcota_A; class Polyangia; order Fen-1088; family Fen-1088; genus DASRQT01. The sequence continues at coordinate 7,431 of DASRQT010000512.1, forward strand.
GCCGTTGGCGCCCGCTGGGGATGGCGGGTCGTCGATGTCTCCTCGGGCGCCTCGGGGATGACGCAGTCGACGGTCGAGGCGATGGAGACGTTGACCGGCAGCAAGCAGGGCGTGATGACGTTCCGCGTGCGCAGCACGACCCTGACCGGCAGCACCCTCAACTGGCAGCAGGACACCGGCACCGCGCTGGTTCGGCATCGGGAGCGGTTCTTTGATCTGACCGGGGCCGTCAGGTCGGACCACGAGTACGTCCCCAGCGTGCAGCGACTGGACGAAAGCCCAACCCACCTGGTGGCGGGAGCCAGCTGGACGGAGAAGGTCACGGATACCAAGACAGCGCCCGGCGCAGCGCCGGTCACGGCGACGGTCGACGTCACGTGGACGGTCGAGGCGGTGAATGAAAATGTCACGGTCCCGGCGGGGACCTTTTCCTGCATCCGGGTCCACCGCCTCGAGCCACCATCGCTGGTTGATAGGTTCGGCGGCGACAACGTCTACTGGTTCGCGCGCGGCATCGGCAAGGTGAGGGAGACCGGAACCAGCACGCACGAGCTGGTCGGCTACTCCGTCCCGTAGGCCGGACCGCCCTTGCGTCGTCGCGGTGTCCCGACGGAAAAGCCCCTGTCTTCCGCCTGGTGGAGCAGGGCCTGCAGCTCTTTGCGCGCGTGGTGCAGGCGCGTCCAGACCGTGCCCACGGGAATCCCAAGCGCCTGGGCCACGGCCTCGGCCGGCAGATCCTCCATCGCGATCATGACGAACACCTCGCGTTTCCTGGCTGACAGCGTGGCCAGCGCGTGGGCCACGCGCCGGACCGATTCGCCCGCGGCGACCAGCTCGGCGGGCGTGGCCTGGCCTCCACCGGGCGGCTCCCGCGAGAGCGCCACCACTTTACGCGCAAGCCGCCCGAGTGAGCGGCGGTGGCGCCTGGCGACCATCGCCGCCACGCCGAAGAGCCACCCCGTGACCGACCGTGCCGGATCGAAGCGGGCGGCGGCGCGCGGCACCTCGAGGAAGATCATCTGAACCAGATCGTCCAGGTCGCCGGGCGGGACCTGCAGGCGAGACAGGAACCGTCGTAGCGGCGCGTGCTGGCGGTCGAACAGCAGGCCCAGGCTCTCGAGGTGACCTCGGGTCACCTGCTGGACCAGGTCGGCATCGGTGACCGTCACGGGAACTTGCTCTCCGCGGCCAGGCTCAGACCGACGCTCCAGGTTGAGGCGGGGGCGTCCGCGCCTCCGAACCGTGACGGTGGCAGCCACTGCACGCCAATCTGCGGTCTCACGTACAAACCTTCATCGCGCGTCGTACCTCCGGGGCGACTACTTGACGATCACACCTGGACATCCGAACACGGCCTTGACGTCCGTCAACTTGCCGGCGACGGCGTCGTCGCACCATGACCCGTACAGGACGACCGATGTTTGACCCGCACCGTAGTCCCATCCGGATTTGTGCGTGGTGTCTCTCGGAATCTTGGTCCCGCCGGCCGAGACGTTGATGTTGTCCGGATCCGGCGGCTTCGTCCCGAGGCCGAACGAACACGATCCAACCATGGTTCCGATGGTCTCCAGAACCGTCACCAGCTGCGCCGTGCTGGTCACCGGGTAGTACTTTGGATCGGCGGCCTGGGGCTTTTCGCCGGCTATCGCCATCGCCGTCAAGGTTGCCTGCGCATCCGGAAGTGAACCGATTCCAACCACGAACACGGGAACCCCCATCGCGGCGCTGTTCTTGACCGCCGCAATCGCGCCGGCCGCGTCGGAGGCATTTTCGTCAGCAAGGCAATTGGGCAAACCATCGGTGGCCAGCAAGATGAACTTGGGATTGGGATCCGTCAGCTGCGTCAGATACGCGCTGGCACTGGCTATCGCCGCGCTGGTCGGCGTGGCGCCGCTGGGGTTTCGGTTGCCAATCGCAGCGGTGATTGGCGCAGCGTTCTTGTCGGCGATCTGCACGTCAGGCGTCTTGCTGACACCGCACGAGCCGTTGTCTGGAAAGAATTCCAGGCCCCACCGGATGGTCGATTCGGTTTGCATGACGACTTGCTCGATGGCGGTCGTCATCTGAGGCCATTTCGCCATCGGTCCACAGGTCGCTTGCATGGCCCTGGTGCAGGTTGTGCCGTCAGGCAGGTCTCTCATCGAACCGGACCTGTCGAGTACAATCAGCAAATCAGGGGGAATTGCCTGGAGACCGAAGGTCTTGACGCCACAGGACGGGCCGTCCGTGGAAACCGGAGGGGTCCCATTGTTGCCATTACCGCCACTGCCGCCGCCGCCACTGCGCCCTCCGCTTCCGGGGGGAGTGCTCCCACCGTCGGAGGAACTGATTCCCGCGGGACTGCACCCCACGGCCAACACTAGCGATCCCAACAGGGCTCGGTTGAACGACATGAACCTGCCTCCTCGTTTCGTCACGACCCCTGTGCCGGGTCTGGGCTGTTAGTGCCCGGACGTGAGGAAGGCTTCGGCCTCAGTTGAGCTCGAACCGGATGGTGAACACGATCTCGGTGGCGACGGGGCGGCCATCGACCTTGGCGGGTTTGAATTTGTAAAGGCGTGCCAGCCTGGCCGCGGCCTTGCCGAAACCGCGGCCGGGATCGTCGAGGACGATGACCCGAACCACGGAGCCATCATCGTCGACCAGCAGCTTGGCGCGGACCACGGCCTCGATCTTCTCCCGGCGAGCCTCTTCGGGGTAGAACCGACGCACCTGGTCAGCCGACACGTTGTCGAGGAAGGTCGGCTCTTCCGTCAGGCCATAGGCCTCCGAGAACTCGCTGGCGTGATACGGCTTCGCGGCACCGGCGCCCGCGCCGTCACCCGTGGCTGATCCGCGGGGTGAGCCGCCGACGCCCACCTTCATGGAGCCGCCGACGGACGTCGCCGACAGGGCGACGCCGGGAATCAGAAGCGGCGCCTCCCTCGCAGGCGCGGGATCCGGCGGCGTCGGGACCTCGGGTGGCGGGTTCGGCGTTGGCGCGGCCGCCGCCGTGGGACGCGTGGTGGTCAACCGTCGGTGAGCCAGTGGCGGCGCGCGCGGGGCTGCCTCTTCCACGATCTTCGGAGGCGGCGGCAGCGGCCGCGGCGTGACGGTCACGCGGATCGGCTGGGCGCGCGGCGCGGATGCTCGCGCACCGGGTCGATTCAACCCCCACGCCATCAGCAGGTGAAGAACAGCGCTGGCCAGCAACAGAACGCCGAGCTTGGCCGCGGTGGGAATCCGATCGAAGGCGGAGCTTCGCGCATCGACCAGGCCCATGGGGACGGCTGCAATCAGCCGGCGGCGCGCGACCAGCTTTTTCCTCGATATCAGGGGCCGCCCTCGTGCTGCACCTGAATGGCGAACTTCGTGACGCCCTCGCCTCGCAGCAGGTCCAGAACGTGAATCACCACGCCATGGCGGGCATCGCGATCCGCGCTGAGGATAACCTGCACGTCCTGCTTTTTCTCTGGAAGATCCCGGATGCGCCGCATGAGCGCCTCGTCGGCGATCTCGCGGCCGTCCGCGTAGGTCTTGCCGTCCTTGGTGACGATGAGCTGCAGCGTGTGCGGGGTGCTCTCGCCCGCCGTCGCGGCCTTGGGCAGCTCGATGTGGATGGCCTCCTTGACGATGTAGGTGGCGGTCACGAGGAAGATGATCAGCAACACCAGCATGATGTCCACCAGCGGCGTCACGTTGATGCTGGTGATCTGGTACTCGTCGTTGTCGCCACCGCTTCCCGCCACGTCATGTCTCCGTGCGCGGCGCATCGGCCGGGGTGACCGACTTGAGGTGGCTGGCCAGCGCGTGACCCAGGCTCTCGCTGCGCGCGATGATGGTCTTCAACCAGCGGCCGAAGACGTTGAACATCGCCACCGCCGGCAAGGCCACCAGCAAGCCCACCGCGGTCGCCACCAGCGCCTCCGATACCCCGGTCATGATGTTGGCGGCGCCTTCGGTGACCGCACCGGTCTTGGCGTTGGACGCCAGCGCGGCGAACGCCTCCACGATGCCGAGAACCGTGCCGAACAGGCCGATGAACGGCGCGTTGTTGCCCAGCGTGCCGAGGTACGAGAGAAAGCGCTCGTACCGCAGCCGTTCGCGCCCGATGGTGGCCTGCACCATCTCCTCCACCGCCTCGGCGCCGCGCGGCGCGGCCGCGATGCCCTGACGAACGACCTCGACCTCCAGCCCGCGTCGATCGGCGACCAGCTTCACCGCCGCAGCTAGATCTCCCGTGGCCAGCATTCGCATCAGCGCGTCGACGTCGCCGAACGAGCGGCGTCCGAAGTAGATGGCGCGCTCGATCATGACCGCCACCGAGATCACCGAAAGGCCAATCAGCAGCCACATGACCCAGCCGGCGCCAAGGTTTCGGAACACGTCTCCCAGCTTCTCGATGACCGCGGTGTTGTGTTGGACGGAGGACATTCACGACCCTTCGCTGAGCTTCAAGATGTGATCCGACGCACGCAGTGCCCTGCGCGCCCTCATCCGGACGCCATAGGTATAGACGACGCAACATCATCACACCAACCCCACCTCGGCGACCTATACTTCGGGCCGACGGATCCCATGAGGCAAGCATGACGGCTGGTATCGCTGCTCTCGTGTCGTTTCTGCCGTGGGTATCCGCGTCGACGGACCTGGCCGGGGAAATCTCGACGCCCAGCCGGTGGGCTGTCAGCGCCGCGGTTGCGACGGCGGCGCCTGCGGTCCTGCCCGGGGTATCGGTGGGCGCCATGATCGACGTGCGCCGCCGCCTGGCGCGTGGCCCGCTGTTCCTGAGCCTGCGCGCGCGCTGGACGGCAGCGTCGGCGGGCAATGAAACCTGGATCATCGATCACAACCAGTTCGAGCTGGCACCTGGAATTGGCGTGCAGCGGATCGTGGGCGCGGGTCGCATCTGGGCCGCGGCCGGTGGCGGCGTTCTCGTGCTTCACGAGCTCCTGAGCCGTCACCAGC
>DASRQT010000513.1:0-11512 GCA_035696485.1 Polyangia bacterium
TACATGTTCGGTCCCTATGACCGCACCAGCCTGGTGACTCCCGACGTCAGCGGGCTGCTCAACCCGCAGGCGGTTCGCGCCATCGCCGACTGGGGAATCGGGCAGGTGGTCTGCGACGCGAGCCGGATGCAGCCGCCCTGCGGTCCGATGGTGCCGAACACAGGCGTCGCGAATCCACTCGAGGCGCGCCTTCTCATGATTCCTCGCATCGCGACCAACCTTTACGCCGACGTCTCGACCCCGAACGAACTGGCAGCCGAGTACAACGAGTTTTATCGTGCGACGTTTGGCAAGGATTTGACGGTGGCGGAGATCATCGACCGCGAGAGTGACGCCCTGCTGCGCCACGTGCTGGATGGAGACCTCAATCCCTGGATGTTCCATCAAGCCAACCTCCGCGCCTACGACGGCACGCACACCCTGCTGACCGATCTGGCGGACGCGCTGCTACAAAAGTACCGTCGGTTGCGCACCCTGCCTCTGCTGTCGATCACCATGGCGGAGACCGCCGCGCGCGTGCGCGATCGCGCGCAGCAGGGCAGCGCCAAGGTGACGGCGACGATTCACTTCGGGCGGTCAATCACCCTCGCCGCCGAACAGGCGATTCGTGTTCCTGTAACCGGGGCACGCGCCAGCGGCGCTGAAACCTACGGGGCGTTTACCGTCTCTCGGGTTTCGGTTCCAGCCGGCGGCACCGTGACGATACCGCTGGTCGAGATGGACCCGCCTGCGGAATCGCCGCCCCATGATGCCGGCGCGGCGGAATCCGCGCCCCGCGATGCGGGACCGCCAGATGTGGGACAGATGGGTGCCGACGCGACGGACGCGGGTGCTCCCGTGCTGACGCCGCTGGCGACCCTGCACATCGACGCGTCGGCCGTCAGGGCGGACGGCCTTGCCCGGGCGGCGCCCTGGTCGCCCAGGAAACCTACCAGCCCGGACTCCGCCTGCGCGATCGCCGCGCGCGGGACGGAACGACCTGCATTCGTGCCGTGCATCATGTTCGTTGTGGTCGCATTCCTCGCCGCTGGTCGAGCCGGGGGTGCTAGGCGGTAGTTCTTGCCCTTCGAGATTGGGCGCGTCGCCCATGGGCGGCGCGCCGGTCGCGCTGGAATGACTACAAACCGTCTAGGGAACGCCGTTCAGGTTCTCGGGCGTTACACCGAACAGATAGTTGCACAGCGCCTTGTTGCCGCCCTCGTCGCAGTACCACTGGTGGCCGCCGTTGGCGATGATGCGATGGGAGTTGCTGAACGGCGCTCCGGTCGACACGTTCACCGGTTGTCCGACGTACATCATCTTGTAAAAGGCGAACAGGTGCTGGGGATGCTGGGGGTCCTGGTTCCCGGTCACCGCGTAGAAGCGTTCGATGGGCGTCGCCGACGGCTCGGTCAGCCATTTCGCGGTCACAACGCCGTTGCAGCTGGCCGAGTTGGTGCTGTTGCACTCGTTCTCGCGTGGGCCCGAGAACGATACCACCCGCCACGCCCTGACCAGCTTGGCGAAGCGAGGCGCATTGCTGGCGCCGTGCGACTGCCCGGTGAAGGCGACGTCTGACCAGCGCACGCTGCCATCGGCGTTCAGGAAGTAACCCCAGTCTTCCGTCGGGAACATCTTGTGTAGATACGTCAGCGCCATCTTCACGCGCATGGCGACGCCGTCGGAAGGCGTCAGGTTGATGTTCGCGAACTCGTTCTTGTTCGTGTACTTCTTCCCTTCGAACACCGAACGGCGCGCGTCGCCGTAAAAGTCGGGATCGCCGATGAGGACGTCGTAGTTCTGGAAGGCGGCGATGCCCAGTACGTGGAAACCACGGCCCACGAGGAAGTCGCCCGCTGGTCCGGTGATGCCGTTGTTGGTGCCAAGGCCCCCGAACGGCAGGATCAGCTTGCCCATCATCTTTGCCGAGCGCGGATCGACGGTCGCGACCTCGTCATTGTCGTTGAAGCTCACGCCGGGGTCGGCGGTCTTGGCTCTGAAGTTGTGCGATAGACGCATCTTGGCGGCCGTCACGTTGAGAGGCCGCGGCGGCGGCGTGTCGCCGTTGTCGCCGGGTCCCCCGTCAGGCGTAATCACGGGCCCACCGTCCGTCCCGCCGGTATTTCCACCGCTGCCGGCTGAACCGCCGCCGCTGCCCGCTGAACCGCCGCCGCTGCCGCCGGGCGCCCCGCCGTCGCCGCCCGCCATACCGCCGGTACCACCCACGCCGCCGCCACTGCCGCCCGTGGAGCCCCCGCTGCCGCCGATCGGCCCGGAGCCGCCGGTTCCTGTCATTACGCCGCCGGCACCACCGTTACTGCTGCCTCCGCCGCCACTTGCAGGCCCGGTAGAAGGTGGTGAGCTCTGGCAGGCCGGCAGCGAAAAGATCGCAAAGCCCATGACTGATAGAACCAGGCGTGGCGTCTTCAAGGTGAATCCTTTCCCGCATCCTTGACGGCATGCGGCTTTGGTCCGTCGGAAAGCCCCTCCAGCATATCTGAATCCACATCATTCAGCGTCGATCGCAGATCGACTATTATTTAAATGATATCAAATAATTATACTGATTTCTGGTCTCAGGGTAAACGATTGACCTCGCGCTTCCTTTTTGCGCTGGCGTTGGTGGCCTCAGGATGTCGGGCGGCCGAGTCGTTCCGCGGCGGCGTCGACTCCGGCTTGGCAGGTCCTGGATCGGGGAGCGGCGGATTGGCGGGCATCGATGCCGAGCTTGAAATCGATACCCCAGGCGTCGCTGACACGGGCGGCTCAGCGGGAATCGGCGGCGGAGGATCCGGCGGTGGAGGATCTGGCGGTGGAGGATCTGGCGGTGGATCCGGCGGCGCGCCGGTCATCGATGCGCCGATCACCACCGACCTGTCGGGCTTCGATCTGTCCGGCTTTGACTTGTCCGCCTTCGACAGGCCCAGCGGTGATCCCGGAGGGATGCCCGAGACCGCCAGGGAGGTGGCTGCCGAGGTCCCGCGTGACGCTGGAAACGAAGTGGCACCCGCCGACACCGCCGATCCGATCGAGCGCAACCTGGTCGGCTACTGGAAGTTCGACGAGGGCGGAGGCACGACCCTTCGCGACAGTTCGGGCAGGGGCAACGACGGCACCATTCGCAACACCGCAGCCTGGGCCAGCGGCGCTGCCAATCTTCCGCCCATCAAGTTCGCCAATCCGGCCGCCATCAATCTCACCGGGGCCGTCTCCGCGACGGCCGGCACCACGGCGCTGCCGGCCAACAACGCCGCTCAGACCATCGCAGTCTGGGCGTACGTGAGATCGACAGGCACCGACCAGTACATGGTGTGCCTCTGGAATCAGGCGTCGTCGAACGCGGTCGCGTTGGGCGTCCGGGCCGGCCAGATCCAGGCCTGGAAATGGAACACCATAACCCTGGTCGCGACGGCACCGCCTGCCACCAATTCTTGGCACCACGTCGCGTACACGTACGACGGCGTGACCCACAAACTTTATATCGACGGCGCGGCACCGGCGACCGGCACCGTGGCGCCGAACGCCGCGACCGTGACCGTGACGGAGATTGGTGCGTGGAACAATTCAGCCCTCTTCAACGGCCAGCTTGACGATCTGCGCATCTATAACGTGGCCCTGACCGCCGCCCAGGTCGCAAAGCTGGCGGCGGGAGAATACGCGGCGACCGGCCCGTAGTTCGCCCGCCTGGGCGGGTGCGACGCCTCGAGTCTGCCTGCAGACTGCGCTTGCGGCGTCTATGTCGAACATGCTGAAGGGGAACGGTCTTGCGTTGATGGTGGGCCTTGCCTGCGCGTCGCTTTTGACGGGATGCACCGCTGATCCGAACGGCGGAACGCCGTCGGGCACCAGCGGAAAATCCGGGACGGGCGGCAGTGGCTCGGGTGGAAATGGCTCGGGCGGTAGCCCGGTAAGCGGAAGCGGTGGCGGTGGCGGACAAATGACCGACGCCGGAGGCGGCGCGGGTGGTTCAGGCGGGACCGTCGGCGGCACCGGCGGCGTTGGGGGCTCCGATGCCGGCGGCGGGATCGACACCGCCCAGGAGGTCCCCACCGTGCCCTGTCCGGGTGCGGGGAAGGCGCTGCATTTTGAGGACGACCTGATGGGCCGGGCGACCAGGAGCATGCAGCTTACGGCCGATCTGGGCGCCGACCTCCCGATTGGAAATACCGCGCGCACGATCGAGATGTGGCTGTACATGAACGGCAACGAGAGCTGGAAGGCAGAGCACAGCATCGTCGAATACGGTGGCACCGGCCGCTGCCAAGCCTTCGGTATCGACAACAGCGACAATGCCACCCGGGATCCGCCCACGTTCGATCCGTTCACCTTCAGCGCCGGCGGACCCTGTTCGGGCGACGACAACGTCGCGCTGACCCCGGCACCGCCGCGGACCGGGTGGCTTCACCTGGCGTGGGTCTATGACCCGACGGGGAAGCTGTCGTACGGCGGCATGGACAGCCTGAATTTCATGTTCACCATCAACGGCGTTGCGCAGCCGATCCCGGCCAAGAAGCAGACCGGGATGCTGCTGACCACGAAGACACCGGTTATCATCGGCGCCGGACAGGGCACCAACAACGGGTTCACCGGTAACATGGACGAGCTCCGCTTCTGGAACGTCGCGCGCACGGAAAAAGAGATCGCCGACAACTACAAGATGATCCTGAAGGGCGACGAGCCGGGACTGATTGCCTACTACCATTTCGACGACGGCACCGGGATGACCGCCAAGGACGCATCGTCGAAGCAGCACGATGCCATGTTCGCCACCGACATGGCCCGCCCGGTTCCGACCTGGGTCGACTCGACCGGCCTGACGCTGACCTGCAAGCCCTAGCCCGGCCAAGGCGAATGCCCAGGCCCACGACCGCGCTGCCGGCTGAGCGATTGTTGGCGCCGATGTTGATTCTGATCTCCACCTCGGGCGTCGCTGTCGTGATTGTGATCGTCTCCGCAATCATCTGGAGCGCCCGCGTTCGCCAAGTCAATCGTCCAGAGCAACCGGCGGATTTCGCCGTCACAACAAGGTTCCTCGGAGGATCAGCGCTGCGACGCTGAAATAGATGACCAGCCCCGTGACGTCGACGAGGGTCGCCACGAACGGAGCCGAAGCGCTGGCGGGGTCGAAGCCAAGTCTCCGGAGGATGAACGGCAGCAGGGATCCGGTGATGGTCCCGAACGTGACAACGCCGATCAAGGTTCCAAAAACGGTGTAGGCAACAAGCAGGTAGTGCTCGCCGTAGATCGGGCTCAGCCTCTGCCACACCACGATCCGGAGGAACCCGATCGTGCCGAGGACCGTACCCAGCACCAGACCGGCTGCGATCTCGCGACGGGCGACCCGCCACCAGTCGCGCAGCTTCACCTCTCCCAGCGCCATCGCCCGGATGACAAGCGTCGACGCTTGCGACCCTGAGTTGCCGCCGCTCGAGATGATCAGTGGCACGAACAGGGCCAGCACGACCGCGCGCGCGATTTCGCCCTCGAAGTACGCCATCGCCGTCGCGGTGAGCATCTCACCCAGGAACAGCGCGGCCAGCCACCCGGCGCGCTTCTTCACCATGCGAGCGAACGCGACCTCGAAGTAGGGCGCATCAAGCGCCTCCATGCCGCCGAACTTCTGGATGTCCTCGGTGGCCTCTTCCTGGACCACGTCGACGATGTCGTCGACGGTTACGATGCCCTTCATGCGGTGCTCGCCGTCAACGACGGGGATGGCGAAGAGGCCATGCTGGGCGAACAGGCGGCTGACCGACTCCTGGTCCTGATCCTCGCGAACGGTCACGAGGTCGGTGTGCATGACCCCCCGCACTTTCTTCTCAGGGCGGGCTGCGAAGAGCTCGCGGAACGACACGACTCCCAGCAGTCGCTGCTGCTCGTCCAGGACGTAGACGTAGGTGATGCTCTCGACTCGGGCGCGGGCTTCTTTCCTGAGATAGCTGATGGCTTCGTCGACCGTCATGTCCGGGCGGACGCGCGCGTAACGGGGATTCATGAGGCCGCCGGCCTCATCCTCCGCGTATGCGAGGAGTCCCTTCACCTCCTTCCTGGTGGGCTCGTCCAGGAGATCCAGCAGTCGTTCCCGCGCCTGTGGTGGCGCGGCTTGAACAACGTCGGCGGCGTCGTCGGGCGGCAAGAGCCGCATCCAGGCGCGCTGCTCGTCGGCCGGCAAGCGAAGAAGCAGTTCGGCCTGGTCTCGCGCAGCGAGCTCGAGGAATAGCTCCTCGGCCTCGGCGCGCGGCAGAAGCTTGAAACCAGCGAGACGATCCTCCGGTGTGATGATGGTCCAGATGTCGCGCAGCTCGATCGCTGTGAGGCTCTCGCGGTGTTCGGGCTCCTGGACGGACGTCACGATCTCGTCACCTCATCACTACGCGCAGCGTGCGTCCTCGTTGCAGCATCGGGCTGGCTGCTATCGTAGCATCGGGCGCCGTGGACCTGGTGAACGAGAGCGGGCCCGGTTACCGGAAGCGAACGTCAGCCGGCCGCGTCGGGTGACGCCCCGATAACCCGACCGCCGCCTTCCGCCAGGAGCCGAGTCAGGCGCCGCCGTGCGCGAGCAGCGGCCAATGCACACGTCGCCAAGCTGACGACTGTGAGTGACCAAAATGACAGCGCCATGCGAATGCCGGCCGTCCGATTCGCTGCGCCCACGAACAGCAGGTAGGCCATCGGGAAGCTGATGAGGATCAGCGCCCGTGCGGCCAGCGTGCTTCGCTTCGTCCAGGCCTCGACGCGGAATTGCGCGTTCAGCACATCCGCCAGCGGAGGGCCTGCGGTCTGGCCATGCGCGGACAGGTCAATCTGAATGACGCCGGACATCGCTATTCGTACTTCTTCCGCTTGCGCCAGAGCGTGGTGCTGTCGATCTTCAGGATCTCGGCGGCGCGGTCCAGCGTGGGCGCCCGCTGCAGGACGCGCAGGATGTGCTCGCGCTCGATGTCCTCGAGCGCAAAGTCCCCACCCACCACCGGGCGCAGTCGCACGCTGCCGGTCATTCGTTCGGGGAACGCCTCCGGCTCGATGACGTTGGTTGGCCACAGGATAAGCGCGCGCTCGATGGCGTTGCGCAGCTCGCGCACGTTGCCGGGCCAGGAGTAGCCGACCAGCAGCGCCTCCGCGTCCGGGGACAGCTGCGGTGAAGGGCGCGCAAGCTGCGCCGCGAAGAATGGGACAAAGTGCCGCGCCAACGGCAGGATATCCTCGGGCCGTTCGCGCAGCGGCGGCACCCGGATCTCGAGGACGTTCAGCCGGAAAAGCAGGTCCTGCCGGAACAGGCCCTTGCCGATGTCCTCCTCGATGTCGCGGTTGCTGGCTGCCACGATCCGGACGTCCGCGTGGCGCGTCTCGTTGTCGCCCACGCGTTCGAACTGCTTGTCCTGCAGAAAACGCAGCAGCTTGGCCTGCAGCGAGCTCGGAATCTCGCCGATCTCATCGAGGAAGAGCGTCCCTCCCGATGCCGACTCGACCCGGCCGGGCTGGTCCTTCACTGCCCCCGTGAAGGCGCCGCGTGCGTGCCCAAAAAGCTCGCTGGCCAGCAGCTCTTCGGACAACGTGGGGCAGTTGACGACCACGAAGGGTCGCCGACGCCGCGCGCTTTGCATGTGCACCGCGCGGGCGAGCGCGGTTTTCCCGGTTCCGGTCTCGCCGCGAAACAGCACCGGAGCGTCGGATTGCGCCGCGCGTTCGATGACCTCCATGACCTTTCTCATACCGGCGTTGTCGGAGGACAGCTCAACCGCGGGGACGTTCTCTTCCAGCTGACGCTCCAGCTCGGCCACGTGGTCGGTCAGGTGGCGGCGCTCTTTGATGCGGCTCAAGACCTGGCGGATTTGCGCCGGCGCGAAGGGCTTGGCCAGATAGTCCCAGGCACCCCGTCGCAAGGTCTCGACCGCGGTTTCGACCGTCGCGTAGGCGGTGATGACAACGATCGGAAGTCCAGGCGACAGGGCGACCAGCCGCGGGATCAGGTCTTCGCCTCGCTCGGTTCCAAGGCGCAGGTCCAGGAACGCCAGATCGAAAGGGAACCGCGCCAATGTGTCGAGGGCGGAGGCGCCCGAGCTGGCCCGGTGCACTTCGCATCCCGCCTGTTCCAGGCACACCGTCAGCGTCTCGCGGATATTCTTCTCGTCGTCGATGACCAGCACCCGGAGCTCGCTGGCTGGCGTCATTTCGTCGCCGGCACCGCGGCAGCGGGCGGCCTGGGCGCCCCACCGAAATTCCGATCGATCGTCATGTTCAGTGCCAGCAGGTTCACTCGTGGCTCACCGAGGAATCCCAGCTGACGCCCCTCTGTCAGATCCTCGACGACGCGACCGACTCGTTCTTCGGCGACGCCGCGCGCGCGGGCGACCCGCTTGACCTGCCACATCGCCGTCGCCGGACTGATGTGAGGGTCAAGCCCGCTGGCCGAGGCCGTCACCAGCTCCGCGGGGATGAGCCCGGGCGCGTCGGGGTTCTCCTTGCGCAGCCGCTCGGCGTCGGCCTTGGCGCGGTCACGCAGCTTGGCCGACGTCGTCCCCAGATTCGATCCGCCCGAGGACGTGGCGTCGTAGCCGTTGCCGGCCGCCGAAGGACGGCCCTGGAAGTAGGCGGGGTTGGTGAACACTTGACCGATAAGGGCCGAGCCCCGGACCTGCCCGGTCTTGTCCTTGACCAGCGTCCCGTTGGCCGCGTCGGAGAACAGGGCCTGAGCCGCGCCGGCCATGGCCAGCGGGTAGAGGACCCCGGTCAGGATCAGGGTCACGACCGTGGCACGAATCGAGATGATGATGGCTTTCATGGCAGACCTCAGACCAGGTGGAAGACGGTGAGCAACAGATCGATGATCTTGATGCCGACGAACGGCGCGACGATGCCGCCGACGCCGTAGATCAGCATCGACTGGCGGAAGAGAGCCCCAGCCCCCAGCGGTCGATACTTCACGCCGCGCAGGGCCAGCGGGATCAGCAGGACGATGATCAGCGCGTTGAAGATGACCGCGGAGAGAATCGCGCTGGATGGAGTTGCCAGACCCATGACATTGAGCGGCGCGATCTCCGGATAGGCGACCATGAACATCGCCGGCAGGATGGCGAAGTACTTGGCGACGTCGTTGGCGATCGAAAACGTGGTGAGGGCGCCTCGGGTCATGAGCAGCTGCTTGCCGACCTCGATCACCTCCAGCAGCTTGGTCGGGTTCGAGTCGAGGTCGACCATGTTTCCGGCTTCCTTGGCCGCCTGGGTGCCGCTGTTCATCGCCACACCGACGTCGGCCTGGGCCAGCGCGGGCGCGTCGTTGGTGCCGTCGCCCGTCATTGCTACCAGGTGCCCCCTGGCTTGTTCGTCCTTGATGAGGCGCATCTTGGCCTCGGGGGTCGCCTCGGCGAGGTAGTCGTCGACGCCCGCCTCCTTGGCGATGGTCGCCGCCGTGCGCGGGTTGTCGCCGGTGATCATGACGGTGCGGATCCCCATCGCCCGAAAACGGGCGAAGCGATCGGCGATGCCGCCTTTGACGACGTCGGTGAGGCGAATGATCCCCAGCATGCGGTTACCTTCGGCGACGGCCAGCGGCGTGGCGCCAGCGCTGGCGATTCCGTGGGCGATCCCTTCCACCTCGGAGGGAATGGTTCCGCCATTGCCCCTGACCCAGGCGCACACCGCCTCCACCGCTCCCTTCCGGATCTGGCGTCCTTCCAGGTCGGAGCCGCTCATGCGGGTCTGAGCGGAGAAGGGGATGAACCTCGCGCCCAGCTCGCTGACTTCGCGGCCGCGCAGGTGGAACTTCTGCTTGGCCAGCACGACGATCGATCGGCCCTCGGGCGTCTCGTCGGCCAGGCTCGACAGCTGGGCGGCGTCGGCCAGGGCCTCGAGTCGCACGCCATCGACCGGGATGAACTCGGTCGCCATGCGATTGCCGAGCGTGATGGTCCCGGTCTTGTCGAGCAGCAGGACATCGACGTCGCCGGCCGCCTCGATGGCGCGGCCGCTCATGGCGATGACGTTCTTCCTGATCAGCCGATCCATGCCGGCGATGCCGATCGCCGAGAGCAGACCGCCAATGGTCGTCGGGATCAGGCAGACCAGCAGCGCCACAATCACCGTTGACGACAGAGGAATCTTGCCGTAGAGGGCCAGTGGCACCAGCGTCACGCAGGCGAACAGGAAGACCAGCGTCAACCCAACCAGCAGGATGTGGAGCGCGATCTCGTTCGGCGTCTTCTGGCGCGAGGCCCCCTCCACCAGCGCGATCATCCGATCCAGGAAGGTCTCGCCCGGGTTGGAGGTAATGCGTACCACGATGCGATCGGACAGGACCTTGGTCCCGCCGGTCACCGCTGACCGGTCAGCGCCACTCTCCCGGATGACCGGCGCCGATTCGCCGGTGATGGCCGATTCGTCGACCGACGCCACCCCTTCGATGACCTCGCCGTCGCTGGGAATCAGCTCACCAGCCTCGACGATGACCTGGTCGCCAATTCGCAGCGCGGTCGCGTTCACGACTTCGGCCAAACCGTCACGCAAACGGCGCGCGCTGGTCTCGGAACGCATGCGACGCAGCGAATCGGCCTGGGCCTTGCCACGTCCTTCCGCGACAGCCTCGGCGAAGTTGGCAAACAGGACCGTGAACCAGAGCCAGAGGGAGACCGAGAAGGTGAACCAGATGGGAGCTACCGGCGCCGCTGCAAACAGATCACGCACCAGCAGGATCGTGGTCAACAAGCTGCCGATCTCGACCACGAACATGACCGGGTTCTTGGCCACCTTTTTCGGTGACAGCTTGACGAAGCTGTCGCGTACGGCCCGCCTGAGGATGCTGGGGTCGAACAGCGAAAGCGGGGTCGCGTCCATGTCAGTACATCTTTCCGGCGAGCGCCATGAAGTGCTCCGCGATAGGTCCAAGAGAAAGAGCGGGGAAGAAGGTCAGGGCCCCGAGGATGAGAATCACCGCCACCAGCAGCCCGGAGAACAGCGCTCCGTTGGTGGGGAAGGTTCCCGGTCCGGGTGGCACCGTCTTCTTGCCCACCATCGAGCCGGCGATGGCCAGCACGGGAACGATCATGAGGAAGCGACCGAACAGCATCGCCAGCCCCAGCGTCGTGTTGTATACGGGGGCGTTGGCGGTCAAGCCCGCGAACGCCGAGCCGTTGTTCCCGGTGGCGCTGGTGAAGGCGTAGAGGATCTCAGACAGCCCGTGCGGCCCGGCGTTGTTGAGCCCGGCCCAGCCCCATCCGGTGACGGCCGCCCACCCCGCGAACCCAAGGATGATGAGAGGGAAGACCAGGACGTACAACATCGCGGCCTTCATCTCGCGCGCCTCGATCTTCTTGCCAAGGTACTCCGGCGTCCGGCCCACCATCAGCCCGGCGATGAACACCGACAGCAGCACCATCACCAGGATCCCGTACAGCCCCGCGCCGACACCGCCGAAGATCACCTCGCCCAGCATGATGTTGGTCAGCGGGACCAGACCACCGAGCGGCGTGAAGCTGTCGTGCATCGAATTCACGGCGCCGCAGGACGCGTCGGTCGTGACGGTCGCGAAAAGGGCGGA
>DASRQT010000514.1:0-3840 GCA_035696485.1 Polyangia bacterium
TGTGCGCGCGTTTGGGCGCCAGCCAGTGCAGCAGCGTCAGGCGCATCGCCAGCGCGATGGTGGCATCGGTCCAGACCTGCGCCAGCGCCAGGAAGGTCGCCAGCGTGATGAATCCAATCAGCGAGATCCAGGCACCGGCCCGCAGCTCGGGCGAGAAGACGTCGCCCGCCGACACCATGTACGAGACAAAAAACAAGATCGAGATCAGCAGCCCGTCGACGATCCGTTCCACGGCCACCGTTCCCAGCGCGGCGCTCATGCGGACGCGCTGCTCGCGCGTGACGAAATAGGGACGCACGAACTCGCCCAGGCGAACCGGCAGGGCCAGGATCGCCATGAAGCCGACCGACGAGATCGGCAGCAGGCGCCGCAGCGGCAACGTCACCCCCAGCGGCCGCAGCAAGAACTCCCAGCGCCAGGCCCGAAACAGGTGGGTGACCGCCAGCGTCGCCACGTACAGCAACACCGCGGACGCCGGCAGGGCGCGCAGCTCCGCCAGGACCTCAGGTCCGTTCATGCCGTGCAACGCGTAGACGACGCAGATCGCGCCCACGGCCAGCGACAGGATGGTCTTCGCCCAGAACCGCGCGCGCTCCTTCATGAGCGAGGCGGCTCTGGGAGATCGCCGTTCAATATGCGGCGCGGGTTCTCTTCCAGGAGCTGGTCCAGGACCGCCTGCCCGCGCTGCTTCACAATCCACGCCATGCCCGCGGCCACCGAGGTCTCATCCTCGGGACGGTGCACGTCGGACGCCGCCGCGTGCGCCAGCCCTTCCAGCACCAGGCGGCGCGCCGTCTTCATCTCCTGCTTGCCATGAGCGCCATCCAGCGCGCCAAGGTCAACCAGCAGCGCCGCCGACCTGCCCAGCTTCTCGGCCACGTCAATCTCGCGCTGGATCGCGACGTACCGTTCGGGATGCGCCATCACCGGCAATAGCCCGCTGACACGAAAATCAAACAGCTGGTTCTCGATACCGGGCGGCATGAATTGCGTGCTGACCTCGAACAGGAAAGCCGGACCCGCGTTATAGCTCGGGACGGTTTTCTGTTGCATTCGCTGGTGGAAGACGTCGTCCCAGAAGTTCTCGGCGCCAAGCGCCAGTCGCGCACCGGCAGCGGCCGACGCGCCTTGCGCGACGATTGTTCGAAACGTCTCTGCGATGGCCGCGTGCGTGGGCATGAACATTCCGGCGCGCTGGTGGGGCGTGGCGAACAGCTCCGTGAACCCGAGCGCGACCACGGCCTTGATCATCTCGAATGACATCTCGAGATCGGTCGCGCCGTCATCCAGCGCGGGGAGGTAGTGAGAGTGGAGATCGACGTAGTGACCCATGGGCGGAAGGTCAGGCAGCGAGCTTTCGACGGTTGACGCCGCGCGACCTGAGCGTGCGCGATGCGGCGATAAGGTATGTGGGCAGTGGTGGGCTGCCCGACGATAGCTTGGAACATTTTTGGACGCCACCGGGGAAACTGGGGGGGGCAGACCCCGGGGAGGGGGGCAAATTCCCCGCAGCCGGGTAAGCAATTTCCATGGCTTGGCCGCGGAAAGTGAGGGAATGTTTGTTGCTTGGGGGGGTGGGGGAAACGGTGTCAAGCGCCGAAGGAGCTCCCCCGATGAGCGAAAAAGTCGTCCTTCCGAAGTTCAATCTCCCCGGGCATACCCCCCATCCCGCCGTTCGCGCCCTCTGGGGCGCCGGCGCGCTGCTGGTTGTCGCAACCCTGGGCCTGGGAGGCGTGATGTGGCGCCACCATTCGCTTGAGGTTGCGGCCGAGCAGCGGCGCGAGGCGGAGGCCAAGGCCGCCGAGGCCAAGGCCGCGCAGGCGGCCGCCGAGGCCAAAGCCGAGGAGGCCAAGGCCAAGGCGGCGGCAGTGGCTGCGGCAGCCGAAACGAAGACGGCCGCGCTGGCGCAGAAGCAGGCAGCCGCTGCGGCCCTGGCCGCCAATAGCGACAAGCCGGCGAGCGCTGGCAAGCCCGCTTCGTCCCGCGGGTTGCGCGGCAGCTCCAAGCATCACGGCGCCAAGTCTTCGAAGGCCCGCACCCTGGCGAAGAGCTCGGGTGCGTCCGCCACTGCAAAGGGATCCAAGAAGTCGCCCGGCCGTAGAGACGACGTGATCGACAAGCTGCTGACGCAGTTCAAGTAGCCGGAGCCCGCAACAGCCCGGCGCCGTTGCCCTTCGGCCCGTTCGCAGCAATGGCTCTCGCTCTCCCACAAGGTAGGAGTTCGCGCCGAAATTGGTGAAATCCGTGGGGGATTTTGCGTTTCGATCAGCCGCGCGCGGTTTGAACATGAGGGGTTTTCATGTTACGTGATCATGCGCAAGATTCGGGCGGGCGGGGGCGAGTGGACGCCGATCGCCCGCCACAGGAAAGGGCAGCAATGGCCGAGCGTCGTGAGAATTCCGTACTGTTTTCGCTGAAGGAGCTTCGGCGAATCGAGGACGATCGCGTCAAGAAGGAAGAGGAAGAAACCAAGTCACGGGCCGAAGCGGAGCGCGCCGCCAAGGAGGCGTCGGTACGCGCCGCCCGCGAGGATGAGGAACGGCGCCGGCGTGACGAGGAGGATCGCCTCCGCCGCGTGGAGGACGAAAAGGAAGCCCAGACTCGCGAAGGGCAGATGCGGCTTCAAGAGGCCGAGCGTCGCGCGCGCGTCGAGGGCGAGATGAAGTTGCAGGAAGAGCGGATGCGCCTCGAGGTGCAGGCGCGCGCCGGCAGCTCCCCGGTCAAGGCCGTGGTCGGCGTCACCATCGTGCTGGTGGCGATCGCCGGTGGTCTGGGGTTCAAGATGTATTCGAACAACCAGACTGAGTTGAAGGCCGCTCAGGCGCGCGCCGACGAGGCCGAACGCCAGGGCAAGCTGGCCCAGGCCGAATACGAACGAAAAATGACGGCGATCCAGAAGGAGATGGAGGAGAAGCTCCTAAAGGCCAAGAGCGAGGACGAACGGGCGCGTATCCGTTCCGAGGCTGCGCAGGCCCAGCAGGCCGCGGCGGCAAAGAAGGCACAAACAGCTCGCGGCGCCCGCCTGGGCACCATCGATCGCCCCGACACGCCCATCGCCCCCACCTACAAGAAGGTCGTCAAGAAGAACGTCAGCGACAACCCTCTCGAAGGGCTTTAGGGAGATGTGACGGACCTCTCACCATAACCCTCTCCCCCTTCGGGGCGAGGGGGCCTGATGGGACTGTGGTAAAAAGCTGCGGTGATTGGCGACGAGGGTTTTGAGGAGAACAAGAGGCGCCTCTTGGCGTTGCTCAAGCGGCTCTCGTACGAACAGCGTGAGGTGACGCTGGCGTCGGGGGCCAAGAGTAACTTCTACATCGACTGCAAGCAGTCGGTGCTGACAGCGGAGGGGCACTTCCTGGTCGGGACGCTCTTCAATCGCGTCCTCACCGAGCAGGCGCGCGAGGTGGAGGCGATCGGGGGCGTGACCATGGGGGCCGATCCGTTAGCCTCCGCCGTCTCCACGGTCAGCTACATCGCCGGGCGCCCGCTTGCCGCCTTCTACGTGCGCAAGGAGCCCAAGGGGCACGGGACCGGGCAGTGGCTGGAAGGGACAAAGTCACTGCGCCCGAAGATGCCGGTCGCGATCCTCGAAGACGTGGTCACCACCGGCGGCTCGGCGCTGAAGGCGATCGCGCGCGTGCGCGAGTTTGGCCTGCACGTGTCGGTCATCCTGGGGCTGGTCGATCGGGAGGAGGGCGGGCGCGAAGTGCTGGAGAAAGAGGCGCCGCTTGTCACGCTGTTCCGCAAACGGGACTTTGGATGATCCGTCGATGACTCGTCTCTGGGGGGCGGCGGTGCTGGCGTTGGCGCTGGGCACCGCTTGCAGCGCGCCCAAGC
>DASRQT010000515.1:0-27921 GCA_035696485.1 Polyangia bacterium
CAGAAGCGCTTCTGGAAGCGCGTGAATACACCAAGGGAATTCTTCCCTTCGTGGATGACCTCGGTCATGGGCGGCACCTGCGCCGGCACCAGATCGGTCAGCTGCAGGGGCGCGTTTTCGCTGGCCAGCTCGTACAGGGCCGACAGGTGTCTCCGCCCCAGGCTGACCACCGTCTTGATGCGATCGTCGTCCCCCAGGCCGTCGAGCGAGCTGACTATGTCGCGAATCTCCATGTCGGTCTCCTTCCGCTATCCACGAGCGCCACAGAAGTCTCTTACCAGATCGAACAGCACGCGCAGCCCCCACGTGAACCCCGACACCGGGATACGCTCGTCGTGCCCATGATAGAGGCGGCTGAAATTGATGGTCTCGTCCAGCTGCACCGGGGAAAAACCGTAGCAGGTCGCCCCCAGCTTCTGGTAGGCGAACGCGTCGGTGAACCCGGGGATCATGTAGGGGACGGCCACGCCCTCGGGATCGTGCCGGCGCAGTGTGGCCGCGATGGCCGCGAAGAGCTCGGTCTTCGCATTGAACACGGTGCCCTCGTGCTGGTCCAGCACCGTCAGGCGAACGCCGTCGCCGACCACCCGCCGGATCTCCGCCAGGAAGCTGTCCACGGTTTGGCCGGGGAGCATCCGGCCATCGACCTTCACCGACGCCTCCGAAGGAATCACGTTGATCTTGTTCCCCCCCGACACGATGGTGGGGGACGCCGTGTTGCGCAGCATGGCGTTCATGCCCATGGCCTGCTCCGGGTTGCGGTTGGGTTTTCCGAGCGCGCCCAGCAGCGCCGACGACAACATGGGCCGGAGCAGCAACGGCAAGAGCTGCGCCTGCACGAACGGCGCGCGCGTGGCCAGCACGCGGATGAATTCCTCGACCACGGGGATGTTGTGCTGGGGCAGTCGGGTCGTCGACAGCGCCACGATCGCGCGCGCCAATCGCGCCAGCGCATTGTCGGGATGTGGCATCGAGCCGTGGCCCGGTTGCCCCTCGGCGCTGATCTCGAACCAGCAGATCCCCTTCTCCGCGACCTGGACCGGGTAAAAACGGCCGCGGCCGACGTGCAGCGTGTGGCCGCCAACCTCGGTCAGGACGTACTCCGCGCCGACAAGCTCGGGAAAACGGTCGACCAGGAACAGCGAGCCTTTGCTCGAACCGGCCTCTTCATCGGCGACGGCGGCGAACACGACGTCGCGATCCAGGGCGACGCGCTGGCGCTTGAGCAGGAGCATGGTCATGAGGCTCATTGCGACCATGTTCTTCATGTCGAGGGCGCCGCGGCCCCAGATGTACCCGCCGGCCTCCGTCGCCGAGAACGGCGGGTACAACCACTTGCCGGCCTCGGCGGGCACGACGTCGAGGTGACCGCTCAACAGCAGCGGCGCCTTGGCCCCCGCTCCCGGCAGCCGCGCGACGACGTTCGCGCGCGTCGGGTCGTCCTCACCGTGGACCATCTTGAAGGGGATCCCCTCGCGGGCCAGAACGGCAGCGATGTACTGGGCGGCGGGGCGTTCGTTGCCCGGGGGATTGGTGGTGTCGAAGCGCAGCAGATCCTTGAAATAGCCGATCGCCTCGCGAGCGGTGGCGGTCCAGTCCAGCGCCCCCGCGGACCGGGCGGGCGCCACAAACGGCTCAGACACCGACATGGTCGCCGCCCTCCTCGCGCCGACTACGGCAAGGCGGCGCGATATTCTGCGCACGACGCGGGTTCATTCCGATGTCCAAGACGGGTCCGTCTCAGTCGGATAGTGCCCCGCAATTGACTCTAGTTCAATAGTGAATCGGCGACCGCTTCTGACGCGGTTCAGCGCTCGGGTGGTCGCTCGACGGTCAGCATCGGTGCGGCGACGTTGGGCTCAAGGGACGGAATCGCCTCGTTGACGTCGACCTCGACCTTGTAGGCCTGCACCGTGCTGAGCTCCTGATCAACGCAAAGATGCGCCGCCTTTTGCACGCCCTGGAGCATGTCATCCAGCATCATGATGCGCGAAGCCTGATAGGAACGTTCCGCGGCATCGTTGTCGCCGGACGCCTGCGTCAGCGCCTGCTGGGCGTCCTGCGCCAGCTGCAGAACCACCTTCGCCTTGGCTTCCTGATACTGCACACAGCCGACCAGCGACGCGTCCCGCGCGGTGGCGGCGTGTTCGCGGATGAGTTTGATTCGCGACACCCGCGTGGTCATGTTTCGCAGCCGCTTTTCCCCGTCGGGTACCGCTTCGCCGGCAGGGCTGGCCGCGGTTTTCTGCGCCCCGGAATCAGCAACCGGGGGCCGGGCCGGCGGGACGGCGCCGGTATCGGCGCTGGCGCGGCCAAAGGCCACCAGCAGGGTCAACGCCGCGGCCGCGCTGCCAAGGGCCCTGTGTGTCCGGTAAGTCACCCTGACATCCTGGTCATCGGTTGAGCGAAGTCAACGCTACCGACCGGCAACTGCTAGCGCCATCTGCCCAGATTCTTGTTTGTAGAAGTTAAATGAGTGTCGCAAGCTGCGCGCGTGGACCCCGTCGCCAGCTTGTCCGAGACTGTCCGACGCAAATGCCGTTCGGCGACCTGGTCGCTGGGGGTGAAGCTGTCGCGCGGCACCGGCGTCGCGGTCGAGTCGCGCGCCGACGACGAGATCGTCGCGCGCGTCAAGGCGCCCGGCCGCGCCGTCGCGCCGACGGTGGTCCTCTACCCCAAAGCAGGCGAATGGGAATGCGACTGTCCCAGCCGCTTCGATCCTTGCGAACACGTGGCGGCGGCCGTGATCGCGCTGGGCGCGGCGGCGCCCAAAGCGGAAACGCCGGAAGCGACCGAGACGACCAGGACAAAGACCGCCACCCGCGCTACGCCGGCGCCCGTGTCCTGGGGACGCGTGGTCTACCGATTCGCGCGCGCCGAGAGCGGCCTCAAGCTGACGCGCGCGATTGTCTATGCGAACGGGCAGCAGCTGCCGATCCCGACCACTCTGTCGGCCATCCTGACCGACCGCGCGCAGGCCCAGACCATCAACCCCGAGCAATCCGATCTCCTCGTCGATCGGCTGCTGGAATCCGGCGCGCGGGCAGTGCTGTCGCCGTCCAAGCTCGCGGGGATTCTCGCCGTCTTGGCGGGATCTGCCCGCGTGATGCTGGACGGGCGGCCGGTGGCCGTCGTCGAAGAGCGGATCCTGCCGCTGGTGGCCATCGACGATGCCGGCGATAACGTCGTGCTCACCACCAGGCGTGATCCGCGGGTGACGGAGGTGGTTAGCGCCGGCCTGGCGCTGTGCACGGAGGACGGCGTCCAGACTTTACGCCCGCTGGGTGAGATGGAGCTCACGGGCGGCTGGTTACAAAATCTGCCGTCGGGGCGCACCTACGCGCCGGCGGAGATCGGGGCCTTGATCGCGGCGGATCTGCCCGATCTCGTGCGGCGGCTGCCCGTCGACATACGCAGCCGGCGCCTGCCGCGGCTGGTGCGCGACATCCCGCCGCGGCTGGTGCTTGACCTGCATCAGGCCGGCGATTCACTGTCAGTGTTTCCCACGCTGGTCTACGGCGCCCCGCCGATCGCGCGAATTGACGACGGCAAGATGGTCCACCTGGGCGGTGCCGTGCCGTTGCGCGATCAACCGGCCGAACGGGCGCTGCTGCAGCGTCTGCGCAACGAGCTGGATCTATTACCCGGGCGGCGCGTGACCTACGGCGGCGCCGATGCCCCCCGCTTTGCCAAGCGCCTGCGCCAGTGGCGCGGCGATCTGACCGGCGACGCCGCGACCGTCGTCGCGACCGCGCGACATCTGGCGCCGCAGATGACCGTGCACGCCACACCGCCGTCGCGACAAACGGCACCGACCGGATCGAGCGCGCCCGTGGTCACGTTCGATCTGCGCTTCGAGATTGTCGAAGGTGGCAACGCCGACGGCCGCGAACCCGTCGCCGTCGACGCGGGCGCGGTGGTGCGGGCCTGGCGCGAGGGTCTGGGGTTGGTCCCCCTCGACGGTGGCGGGTGGGCCGAGCTGCCGCAGGGGTGGCTGGACAAGCACGGCGATCGGCTGAGCGATCTGCTGGCTGCGCGCGACGCATCCGGGCGGCTGGCCAGCCACGCCCTGCCCGACCTGCGGCTTTTCTGCGAGGACCTCGACCATCCGCCGCCGCCGGGACTGGATCACCTGGCGCCGCTGTTCGAGGCGTTCGACCGCCTGCCGCCGCCGGTGTTGCCGGACGACCTGACCGCCACGTTGCGTCCCTATCAACGCGAAGGGGCCGGCTGGCTTTCTTTTTTACGGAGCGCCGGCCTGGGAGGGATCCTGGCCGACGACATGGGCCTCGGGAAGACGCTGCAGGCGCTGTGCGTGGCCGGCCCGGGCACATTGATCGTTTGCCCGACCAGCGTGCTGCACAACTGGGCCGCCGAGGTGCGGCGCTTTCGCCCCAAGGTCCGCGTCTGCCTCTATCACGGCCCCGGGCGGCAGCTTGACGAAACCGCCGACATCACGCTGACCACCTACGCGCTGCTGCGCCTGGACAGCGCGGCGCTGGGCCGGCGGACGTGGAGCGCGCTGTTCCTCGACGAGGCGCAGGCCATCAAGAACCCGGACAGTCAGGTCGCGCGCGCCGCCTTCGCGCTGCCCGCGGACTTCCGCGTGGCCCTGACCGGCACGCCGGTGGAAAATCGACTGGACGAGCTCTGGAGCCTGGTGCACTTCTCGAACCGCGGCCTTCTGGGCGGGCGCCGCGAGTTTGACGATCGCTATGCGCGTCCCGTGGCGATGGGCGAGGCCGGCGCCGCCGCGCGCCTGCGGCAGCGGATCCGCCCCTTTGTGCTGCGCCGCCTCAAGCGCGACGTCGCCCCCGAGTTGCCGCCTCGTACCGAGGCGGTCCTGCACGTCGAGCTCGACGAACGGGAACGCGCCGTCTACGACGCCGTCCGCGCCGCCACGCAGGCCGACGTGGTGGCGCTGTTCCAGCAGGGTGGCAGCGTCATGAAGGCGCTGGAGGCGCTGTTGCGCCTGCGGCAGGCTTCGTGTCATGCGCAGCTGATTCCCGGCCAGCACGCCACCACGTCGTCAAAGGTCGAGGCTCTGATCGAGGCGCTCGAGAACGCCGCCGCCGACGGACACAAGGCGCTGGTCTTTTCGCAATGGACGTCGCTCCTGGACCTCATCGAGCCGCACCTCAAGGAGGCGGGCATCAGCTTCTTGCGCCTCGACGGGTCGACGCGCGACAGAGCCGCGGTCACCGCCGGTTTCCAGGCGCCCGATGGTCCGCCCGTGATGCTGGTGTCGCTGAAGGCGGGCGGGACGGGGCTGAACCTGACGGCCGCCGACCACGTCTTCCTGTGCGACCCGTGGTGGAACCCCGCCGTGGAGGATCAAGCCGCCGACCGCACCCACCGCATCGGCCAGCAGCGTCCCGTCATGATCTACCGCATGGTGGCGCTGGGCACGGTCGAGGAGAAGATCCTGGCCTTGCAGCAGCAGAAACGCGGGCTGGCGGACGCCGCGCTGGGCGACGCCGGCCAGGCGGCCGCGCTGACGCGCGAGGATTTGCTGGCCCTGCTGGCGTAAGCGATTGACCGACCGCCCGCTACTTGACGACCACCTTGCACGAACCTCCGTGCTTGGCGTGCCAGTCCTGGTGGTAGTCCTCGGCCCGGTAGAAGGGCTTGGCCAGCGCCAGCTCGGTCACGATTTTCCGATCGCGAAACCGCTCGGACTTCTTCAGCTCGGCGACGAACGTCTGCGCGTCGCGGAGCTGTTCGGCGCTGGCCGCGAAGACCGCGGAGCGGTACTGCGTGCCGTGGTCGGGGCCCTGGCGGTTCAGCGTCGTCGGGTCGTGGTTGTCGAAGAACACCTTCAGGAGATCTTTGTAAGCGACGCGGTTGGGGTCGAAGGTGACCTTGACCGTCTCGGCGTGACCGGTGCGTCCGGTGGTCACGTCTTCATAGCTGGGGTTGACGGTCGTGCCGCCCTGGTATCCCGACTCCGCCGAGATCACGCCCGGGATCTGCTCGAACACGTCCTCGACGCCCCAGAAACAGCCACCGGCGAAATACGCGGCCTGCGGCGTCATCGGCTGCGACTCGGGTGGCAGGGGAGTGCCGTCGGGGATGAACTTCAAGGCCGCCGCATTCACGCAATACCGTTTCCCGGTCGGCGGTGGGCCGTCATCGAAGACATGACCGAGGTGTGCGCCCGAACGCGCGTCCAGGATTTCGGTTCGCGGAATGCCCAGGGTGGTGTCGCGGCGTTCCACCACATGCGCCCGGTCGAAGGGCGCGAAGAACGATGGCCAGCCGGTGCCGGAATCGAACTTGTCCGTCGAACGAAACAGGGGCAAGCCGCCGACCACGGAGACGTAGGTCCCCGGCACTTTGTTCTTGTGCATCGGGTTGGAGAACGCGCGCTCGGTCCCCTCCTCCTGCGTCACGTACGCCTGCTCCGGCGTCAGCGTCTTCACGATCTCGGCGATGCGCACCTTGGCCAGAGGCGTGATGTCGTAGCCGGCGGCCGAATAGGCCGGCAACCCAGGCCGTTGCGGTGCCTGGGTCACGGACGCGTTGCGGCCGCGCGCTATCCAGGTGACGAGACAGACCCCCGCAACCACAGCCGTCAATGCAACAAACGGTTTCATGCTGGTCAATACGCCGGCGAGCCGCCCGCGGTTACGCCATTCGCGCATCGAGGGCCTTGATGACCGCGGCCATGTCCTCGTCGCCATGGCCTTTTTCCAGGGCTGCCGTGTAGCTGCGTTCGACCGTGGTCGTGACCGGGAGGTTGACGGCGGCGGCCCGGGCCGACTCGAGAATCAGCCGGACGTCCTTGAGCGCCAGGCGCAGCGGGAAGCTGGCTGGAAACTGGTCCGCGATCATGTACCCGCCCTTGAGCTGCGCATAAACCGAATCCAGCGGCCCGCCCGCGATCATCTCCATGAACTTCTTCGGATCGACGCCAAGGACGCGCGCGAAGGTGATGGTCTCCGACAGCACCGTCGTCATGCCCGTGACCCAGCTGTTGCCGACCAGCTTCATCCGCGACCCGGCGCCGGCCTCGCCCAGCCACAGGATCTTCTTTCCCAGTTTTTCAAAGATCGGACGCGCCCTGCCCTCCGCGTCGGCTGGCCCCGACGCCAGGATCGTGATCTCGCCCCGCTCGGCTGGATCCTTGGTGCCCATGACCGGCGCGTCCACGTACACGAGGCCGGCGCCCGCCGCCAGCGCCGACAGACGCGCGCACGGCGCCACCCCGACCGTGCTCATCTGCAGCCACAGCGTCCCGCGCGCGGCGCCGGCCAGCGCCCCATCAGGTCCGGTCAGCGCCGCCTCGATGGTCGGGCCATCCGAGAGAATGGTCAGCAACACGTCGGCTCCGGTGGCCGCCGCGCGCGGACTGTCTGTCACCACGGCGCCGCGCTCCGCCAGCGGCTCGGCCCGCGCGCGCGTTCGATTCCAGGCCCGCACCTTGAACCCGTGCGCCAGCAGCCGGCGCGCCATCGCGCTGCCCATGATCCCGGTCCCGAACACGGCCACAGTTGTCATGGCGGTTAGTCTAAAACCGCGGGCGCGCCGCGGCCACCGCAGCCGGCGTCAGTACGTCAAGCCGTGGCCGAACGGGAAGCCTTCACGCCACGCCGTTTTTCTTGAACCAGGCCTGCATCCGCTTCCAGCCGTCCTCGGCCGGTTCCTGACGGTAGCTGGGGCGATAGTCCGCCAGGAAGGCGTGTCCGGCGTCGGGATAGACCCTGATCTCGCTGCGCTTGGAGGCTTTGCCACCAGCGACCAGGGCCTTGTTCATCTGATCGACCGCTTCCTTCGGATTGCCCTGATCCTGGCCCCCGTACAGACCCAACACGGGCGCCTTGATGCTGGCCGCGATGTCGATCGGCTGTTTCGGATGCAGGTCGTCCTTTTCGCCGATCAGCTGCCCGTACCAGGCGACGCCCGCTTTCAGCGCGTCGCTCTTCGCGGCGTACAGCCAG
Source organism: Polyangia bacterium (assembly GCA_035696485.1). Classification (GTDB taxonomy): domain Bacteria; phylum Myxococcota_A; class Polyangia; order Fen-1088; family Fen-1088; genus DASRQT01. Next base: position 7,941 of record DASRQT010000515.1, read on the forward strand.
ACGAAGCGGCCGCCCCAGCAGAACCCGGTGATCCCCAGCCGCCCGACGTCGGCGGCGCCGGTCGTCTTGGCCCAGGCAACCGTGGCATCCAGGTCGGAGATGACCTGAGCGTCGGAGACCTTGGACACCACGTTGGACAGAATCTCCTTGGCGTCGGTCATCTGTGAGACGTCGCCCTGGCGAGCATACAGCTCGGGTGCCACAGCAAAGTACCCAAGCTTTGCCAGCCGCCGGCAGATGTCCTTGATGTGTTCGTGCACGCCGAAGATTTCGTGCACCACCAGGACCACCGGCAGCGCCTTCTTCTTGGCCTTCGCCGGCATCGCCCGATAGGCGGGGATGTCGCCGCTGGCGGTCGGAATCTTGACCTCCGCGGTATCCAGTCCGTCCGCCGGCGTGGTGATGACCTCCGCCGACACCGGGCGGACCGCCAGCGCAAAACCGGTACCCAGGGCGGTGACGATCACCTGCCGTCGCGAGGGATGTTCAAACTTGGGGCCCTTCTCAGATGAGCTCATGCGCAAAACCTAACATGAGTGGCTGGCGCGGAAGCAAGCCCTCCGCTGCGAAACGGCGGGCCCTGCTCGGTTGTCCCTAGAACGTCTCCATGAAGGCGAGCAGGTCATCGATCTGGGAAGTGGAGAGCGTGGACGTGACGCCGTGCTTGTCGCCGCCGCTGCACGGCGCGGTGAACCGGTCCCGCAGCGTCTTCGCGCAGCCGTTGTGCATGAACGGCGCCCGCCAGCCGATCCCACGCAGCGACGGCACCTGGAACTTGCCCCCGGTGCCGACGTCGACGGTGGTGTTGTTGGTCAGCAGACCCGGCGTGTGACACGAGTTGCAGCCGATGCGCGGGTCGGAGAACACGGCGCGGCCACGCTCCACGGCGGTTGCATCCGCCGGCTTGGCGTTCGGCAACGCCGGCATGGTGTCCATCCAGCTCTTGAGGACGTCGATGTACCGCGACTCAAGCTGAGGTCCGCCCATGCGGTTGACGAACACCTCGTCCATCAGCGCGGCGACGTCCTTGAGGTCGCCCGACCAGTGGAAGGGCGCCGTCGCCAGCACGCCGCCGTGCAGGTTCTGCGTCCGCCGCGGCTCGATGGTCTTTCGATCCTTGGCGAAGAACTTCCAGACCCGGCCGTCGTCCCCGCCTTCGGGGTGGCAAGACGCGCACGCCAGCGAGCCGCCCGAATTCGCATGGAAGACGCCGTGGCCGGTGTCGGTCCTGTCTTCTCGCGACAATATGATGGCCGCCGAACCAGCGGTGACGATCTGGATCGACGCCGGCTGGCGTGTCTGGACAAGAATGTGGCCGCTGCGATCATAGGCGACGGCGACCGCCTCGCCGGCCGGCTGTCGCGGTATGCCGGGCATCGCCGGCAATGTCCCATCGGCCGGCGCGCTGCCCGCGGTGGTGGGCGTCCCGCCGTTCAGCCGGGGATCGCCGATATCGACGCCTCCGCGCATCCCGACGATGCAGTTGTTCTCCGGGCTGTTGATGATCTGCGCAGACTGCACGATCTCAAGCTGCGCGGCCGGCGATCCGGCTTGCTGGCGCGCATTGCCGGCGGCGATGATGGCGTAGGTGCTGCGATCGGGGGAAACCGCCATGTCGACCGGCAAGACCGCGAAGGTCAGGGGCGGCGTCGGGCGCCCCGATGTCAACACGCCGACATTGGTCACCGCGGTCTCGACGATGCCGCCGCCGCACCCGAGCCCGCTGTACCCGCCCGGCTGTGTGCTGACCGGTTCGACCAGCGCGCGCTGGTGCACCAGCAACGTCTCGCCGGCGCCCGAACCGATCATCCGCCAGCCCACCGCCGGCTCCATCGTGATGATCTCCGTACCCCCGCTCCCTTGGTTGGGGGTGGACGACGGGTCCTTGAAGAAACGCTGGCTGGTGTGCGCGGGCGGCGTCATTCGCGACAGCACCTTCCCGCTCACGTCGAGGGTGACGACCTCGGCGCTGCGAAAGTGACTGACCAGGACGGTGTCGCCGTCGACGACGACATCGCGCAGATCGCGTTCCAGCTTCAGCCGTCGCGTCACCGCGCCATCGGGGGCGGGCGCCAGCGAGACCAACTCGCCCTCGGCGCAGGCAACGTGAAGGACGTCGCGCGCCTTGTCGTACGCGACCCCGCGCGGCGCCGCGCAGATCGCTCGGCGCGCGACGATGCTCCACACCGGCGGCTCGGCCGCCGTCACCTTCGACTCCAGCGTGACCAGCGCGCCACCGCGGCGGAGCGCCACGTGCACGCGGCCCGCACCGTCCTCGGCGATGCGCCCGGGTTCATCCCCCGGCTGCAGCGGCAACGTCGCCAGCAGCTTCAGGGTCCGATAGTTGGCGACGAAGATGCTGTCCCGATCCGGATCCGACGCGACCGCCGTGTTGCCGTCGGACAGCACCGCCAGCGTGCCGCCGCTGATGGAGGGCGGCGGGCGATCCGCGCTGCGCGGCGTCTCGAAGCTCGGCGGTGGGCCCATCCTGCCGGGTGGCAAAACTGGCGGCTCGAAAATTGGGCCCGGTTCGTTGCCGACGCCCGGAATGCAGGCGGCGGTCACCAGCCCGCAACCGGCCCAAATCCCCACCACAATCGCGCTGACGTGCCGCTGACGCATCGACATCGGGACCTCCCAAGCAGACTGCCCTTGGCCATGCAGTTTACGCGCCGGTCACGGGCACCGGCAATCGTACGACGAAACCCCGGTATTCCGTGGGATTTCGCTTAACGCCGTGCGCCTCCGACGTCGAAGATCTGACAGCCATGTCAGGGTCAAAAGGCGGCGATCAGGGTCAGGCCGCGTTCACCGCGGACACCGCAGAGCGGAATCAGGGAGACGCTGCCCGCGGCGAAGGTGCGTGTCAGTGCCGCAGTTGCGCCGTCCTCGGCCCGACCCTGGAGGGCCCAGTAAGAGAGACCGAATCCGCCGATGGCCCCCAGCGCGCTGGCAAGAACGAACGGCTTCTCCGACCAGTCCTGGGGCGAGAACAGATACAGCGTGCCGGCTGCGGCCAGGGCGCCGGCCACGCTGGCCAGATCCACCAGCAGCGACTGCCCGACGGAAAAATCGGTATGGACCACCAGGCGATCACCGGCGCCAAGCCCCAGCAAGCCGCCCACCATCACGGTCGCGATGGCCGGTTTTTTCCCGGCATCGGCGACGTCCGCCAGCGTGAATCCGGACCAGGCCCCAAGCAGTCCCACCATGCGCAAGACCTCGCCGTCGCCCCAGCTGTTGTCGCGTCGGCGCGCCAGGATGTAGCCGCTGGTCAAGCCAACCGCGGCGCCCAGCAGACCCACGCTACCCATTCGTCGGGCGCGTTCGTCCTGGGTCTTGTCAATGCCGTCAAAATCCAGCAGGAAGCCGCTCCCGAAACCAAGCCCCAGACCGAAGTCTCCCATCACGGCCATCGTCCGCGCTTGCCCGGCCGTGAGCTGATGGTGTTCGGCGAAGGTGTGCCCCGCCCACAATCCGCTGACGCTACCGACCAACACGCCGGACGCGAACGCGCCATAGCGGATGTTGGGGCTCACGTTGCCCTCGAACAGGGCCGCGGTCAGGACACCCAGGTAAAGGCCCCGCGTTCCGCCGTAGAAGGCCAGGTTGGCCTGACCGGCCGAAACGGCGGTCCCGCGGGTTGACGCGTACGGAATCACGAACGCGCTGCTGGCGGCCAGCATGTAAAGGCCGACGAACGTCCGGGGCGTCTCGTTGAAGTTGACCCCGAACATGGCGGGAAGGGCCCACCCGTAGGCGCCCAGTCCCAGGGCCGTGGTGGTCAGCAGCAACGGCACGCGACCGGAGAAGTCACGGCGAGGAGGAGTTGAAGCATCAGACTGCCTGATTGCGCCCGGCTTCACCGACGGCGGGGTTGCCGCCCTCATCGCGCGGGCCCGACGCACGCGTTCTGCGAAGGACAACGCGACTGATCGGAAGGCGGCGTCGCCGGGCAGCGCGGCCGCCTGCGTGAAGGCTTGCTCGGCCAGTACCAGGTTGCCGGTGGCCAGCGCCTTAAAAGCGATGTCGAACAACGCTTCGCGCTGCACGGACGTGGGGTCGGCGGCTGCGGCAGCATCGACGGCGGGCGGCGGGGCCGCGGTCTCTGGTGGCGTCCACGGTGGCGGGGGCGGCGTGGCAGCCGGATGCGATGGTTGCGGCGCCGCCATCGCGGCGGGAGCGCCGAGGGCGAAGGTGAAGGCCAACGTGAGGGCCAATTTGCCCGCACGAACGGACGCATTTCTAGAGGTCACGCCGCCCGACAATACCTTGTCCCGCGGATGAGCTCCAAAAGCCCCAGGCCACCGCCACCGTCTGCGCGATCCAGAGACCAGCGAATGTCATCCTCAGCGCCGCGGCCGGGCTCACCGCCGATGCGGCCAAGCGATCGACGGCGAGGCCGATCCCCCACTGGATGCAAAACGCGCCGACGAAGGCCAGCAGGTTGACCGCGGTGCTCACGCGCCCCGACATCGATTCGGGGAAATAGCCGCTGGTCACGCCGTAGACCTGCGCGCCGGCGGCGCTGAAGCAACCGAAGGCGAACCACGCGATGGGCCCCGAGACGAGCCCTGCGATGAGCAGCCCCTCGACCAGCAGCGCCAGCGTCACGCTGCCGGCCATGAAGCGCTCGCGGTGGATCCGTCGTCGCGCGAGCGACCCGGCGCCGAAGACGATCGCCAGCTGGCCCAGCAGCATTCCGGCGTTGAGCACCAGCAGCAGCGCGGCCGCTTGACCGCGCGTTCGCCCGTCGACCGTCATCACCCACGGCACCGCCCAAAGACTTTGCACCGCCATGAATCCACCCGTGAACAGGGCAGCTTGCGGCGCGAAACGCCAGAACGCGCGCGCCTTCAGCACGGAGAGCAGCGCGGCCACCTCGTGCGCCGACGCCTGGCGACCGTCTCGCCCATTGGCTTGCTGGTCTTCTTGCTGGTTTTGGACGCGCAACCCGGAGCCGTCGCGGCCGGCCACCGCGATGAGGGCCGCGGCAACGGCGCTGAACACGGCGACCACCAGCAGGGTTTGCCGCCAGCCGATGATCGGGAGCGCCCATTCGACCGGGAGGCTGGCGCTGAGCGCGCCGATGGCGCCCGCCGACATGACCAGGCCGGTCAAGGACGCCTGCCGGTCGCGCGGGAAGATCGCGCCGAAGGCCTTGAAGGCACCCATCAGACAGGCGGACACGCCCAGCCCGATCAGCCCCCGCCCGACGGCCAGGCGCACGAATGCGTGGCCGGTGGCGAACACGACAACGCCGATGCTGGCCACCGCCAGCAACGTCGCCACCACCCGGCGCGCGCCAAAGCGATCCAGCGCCACCCCGACCGGAAGCTGCGCGACCGCGAAGGCGAGAAAGTAGGTGCTGGTCAGAAGTCCCAGATCGGCGGCGCCGATCCCCAGCTCGCGCACCAGGTCGGGCGCGATCACGGCGTTCACGGTCCGCAGCAGATAGGACACGTAGTAGCCGAGGCAGAACGGCGCCACCACGGCCAGGACCGAAGGCTTGTCGCGCGCGGGCATTGTTCAGAAACGTTCGCTTCGAAACCGTAGCCCGAGACGGCGGCAGCTGCGCGCGACCGTCCGACCGAGCGGCGCCGGCCCGCAGAAGAACACCTGCGGCCGGGGCAGGTCGACGCTGCGATAAAATCCCTCCAGCAGTCGATCGAAATCCGGCGCCCCGAACGTCGTGTGGCTGCGCAGCCCGGTCACGATGTCCCCCTTCTGCTGGTTGCGCAGCTCGTGCCGGGCCACGTCCAGGACACCACCGGCCATGTCGGTGCGCCCGCCGGTCATGAAGATGTCCAACCGCCCAGCGCCGCCAGCAGTCTTTCAGCGAGAAACAGGCTGCGCAGGCCCAGCGCGGTCTGCACGGCCAGCGCGTCGATCCCGTGCGGCCCGCGCGCCCGCGTCAGCCGTTCCAGCACGGTCGCGAACGGAAGGAAGCTCTGCGGGTCGGGGTTCTGGGCCATTCCCCCTGTCGGTACCACAAGCGGGCGCCGGAGGGCACCTGCCCGAAACGCCTGCGGGCATTGGCATTTACGGTCGCCGTTGACGGTGGCGCCGGTGGACGTATCGTCGTGCCTGGCACTTGGACAGTCTCGATCTATATAGAGGCTGGGAGGTGGGCGTGAAAATCGGTAGGAAAACGCTGACGCAACGCGCGCGAGGATTCTTGTTACGGCCCCTCCGCTGGTTCGCCAAGCCGCTGGGCAGGCTGGGCAAACCGCTGTCCAGGCTGGCGAAGCCGCTCGGCAAGATCGACGGGATTGAAAAACCAGCGGTCTATCTGGGATTCGCCTTCGTGCTGTGGCGGCTGTGGGTCGATCAGCGATCCCGCGGCGCAACGCCAGGCCGCGGGCCTTCACCCATGCCGCCGGTACGACGCCGGCGACCCTCGCTGCGGCTTGCGGTCCAGGAACGGTGGGCGCGCGCCGCCGGACGCCGCGCCGAAGACCACGAATCGCGCCCGAACCCTTGACCACCACCGTCACGGCGGTGTTGTCACCGCGGGAGCGCGACCTGGGCGGATTCACCGTCCGGCGGCTGTTGCCCGCGACCGGGCACCGGATGGTCGGGCCCTTCATCTTCTTCGACTACATCGGGCCGGCCGCGATGGCGCCCGGCCAGGGCGTCGACGTGCGGCCGCACCCGCACATCAACCTCGCGACCGTGACCTACCTGTTCGAGGGCGAGCTCGTGCACCGCGACAGCCTCGGCTATCAGCAGGCGATCCGGCCGGGCGATGTCAACTGGATGACCGCCGGACGCGGCATCGTTCACTCCGAGCGAAGCGATCCATCCCAGCGGGTGACCGGCGTCCGCCTGCACGGCCTGCAACTGTGGGTGGCGCTGCCCACCGCGCACGAGGAGACCGCGCCAGCGTTTGTCCACTACGGCGCGGCGGTGCTGCCGCTGGTGGAGACGCCGGGAGCGCGATGCCGCGTGATCGCCGGCGAGGCATGGGGAGCACGGTCGCCGGTGCGGACGCTGTCGCCGCTGGTCTACGCCGAGCTGAAATTGGCGGCCGGAGCGTCGTCCGATCTTCCTGACCAGCACGAACAGCGCGCCCTGTTTGTGATGGGCGGCTCGGTTGACGTCGCGGGTGTCCGCGTGGACGCGGGCCAGATGGCGCTGCTGGCGCCAGAGCAGCGCGCGTCAGTCCGCGGGATCGACGCCGCGCACGCCGTCCTGATCGGGGGCGCCCCGCTGGACGGCGAACGGCACATCTGGTGGAACTTCGTCTCGAGTTCGCGCGAGCGGATCGAAAAAGCCAAACTCGACTGGAAAGAGGGCCGCTTCCCCAAGGTGCCAGGCGACGACGTGGAGTTCGTTCCGCTACCGGACCACTAGCGGCCGATGCGGTCCCCTCGCCCCCGAAGGCGGAGAGGGGTTGGCCGGCCAAGGTTTGCCCTCTCCCAGGCCCTCTCCCGCGAGCGGGAGAGGGTTCATCGGAGTGGGGACTAATCCGCGGGTAGCTTGCGTAAAGTCGCTTGCGCGGCGTCCAGGGCGCGAGACAGGCGGTCGGATTCGAGGCGGGCGGCCTCGGCCTTTTTTTCCAGCGTGGAAAGCTCCTGTCGCGTGTTTTCGACGGCGCGGCGATGCCTGTCCAGGACGTGCTCGGCGGTGGTGGCGGCGGTTCGCAGTTTGGCGACCTCACGTTCGGCGGCTGCCCGTGCCCGGGCACGCTGCTGCGCGGCCTCTTTGCCATGATTGGCGTCCAGGAGCGCCTCTTTCCTGGTGGCGGTGGACGGTGCCCGCGCGGCCGGCTCCTTGGCGCGAGCCGACGTGCGAGCACCACCCGAGGCCGTGGTACTGACCTCGGCAACCAGCGCGGCAAAGTCCACCGCCTCGAGATCCTCGGTCAGCCGCCCGCGCGCAACGGTGTCGCGCGTCGTCTCGTCCGCAACCCCCTCGCGAAGGTTGCGGATGGTCCGTTCAACGACCTGCGGGCTCGGCGCGTGCCCGGATGACGTGAGCACCTCCTCGGCATCGGTGCGCAACTTCTTCAAGATCTCGCGCTGGCGGGCGACCGCGTCGCCATAGCGCGAATCACCATCCTTGTTGCCGCCGCCACCGAGCTGGACGTCGCGCAGGCTGGCGGCGACTTGACCCAGCTCCTCAATCAGCTTCGGATCGCGCCGGGCCAGCTGATTGGTCGCCCACGCTGAAACCGTTGGCTTGGCAATCTTGTCGACCTCCTTCGCCTGCTGTGCCTGCCCCGCCGCTTTCAACTCGCCGACCACGCGGCGTCGTTCCTCGATGAACCCCTTCAACGGAACGGAGAAGAGGCGATCAAGCAGGTCTGGCGTCATGTTGCCCGGTCGAATGCGCGGGGCAGAGCAAGCTCGGCAAGCTCGGTGCGGAGGCTATGAGACTAGGCCGCGGCCTTCGCCTTGCGAGCGGCGCGGTACTTCTTGATCTTGGCCTTGGGCACGTCGCGATGCTGCCCACACACCATCCCGAACACCGGCGCTGCCACGTTCTTGCAACCCGGAACCGGACAGAAGACCTTGGCTCGTTTCCGGCGCGGTTTCCCGCCAACGCCCACGCTGCTGGAAAGCGTGACCCCGCTTCCCGGCGGTCGGCCGCGGCGCGGCTTCGATCCATTGGTAAATGCCCGAATGACCGTGTCGCGAGCACGCGCCATTGCATCGGACTCAATCAACGAAGTCAATCTGTGAGCAAATTCGGAAATAGCACTCTGAATGTCGCGTTGTAGCATTGGGTTTCCCCCCCCAGGGAGGTTGGATAACTAACTCGTAGTCGTTAACATGTCCAGCGGCAAGGTCATACGCCATACTGACCGCGTGAATGAGCCCAGTCCCGCCGGCCAACTGCTGAGTGTCCTGGTCGTCGACGATCAAAAGAACATCCGCTCGACGCTGGAAGTGTGTCTGGAGGGCCTTTCCTGTCAAGTCGTAACTGTGGCCAACAGCGATGCAGCATTGGCCGCGCTTGGCCGCCAGCCATTTGACATGTCATTCCTGGATTTGCGATTGGGTAATGAGAGCGGATTGGAATTGATCCCTCGCCTACTTGGCGCCAGTCCCGGGTTGTTGATTGCCGTCATCACGGCCTACGCGACATTCGAGACGGCTGTGGAGGCGATGCGCCGGGGCGCGTGGGACTATGTCCCCAAGCCATTTACACCGGCCCAGATCCGCCATGTCGTGGAAAAGGCGGCGTCCCAGCGGCGCCTGAGCTGGAAGCTGGCCGATCTCGAGAGCCGCCTGGCCGACGCCGCCCCCGAGGTCGAGTTCACGTCGGCATCACCGCGGATGAGGACGGTCTACGAGACCATCGTCCGCGCGGCGGCGGCTGATGCTCCCGTGTTATTGCGCGGCGAGACCGGCACCGGCAAGACGGTCGCGGCCCGCGCGCTTCACGCCCAGAGCCATCGAAACGAACGTCCGTTCGTGGTCGTCAATTGCCCGACCCTGTCGGAAGAGTTACTGACCAGCGAGCTCTTTGGACATGCGCGCGGCGCGTTCACGGGCGCGGTCAAGGATCAGCCCGGGCGGGTCGAGGCCGCCCACGGCGGAACGTTATTTCTCGACGAAATTGGCGAGGTACCACCGGCGCTGCAAGCGAAGCTGCTGCGTTTCCTGCAGGACAAGGAGTTTGAGCGGGTTGGTGAGAGCCAAACCCGGCGTTCCGACGTGCGCATCATCGCCGCCACCAATCGAAACCTGGAGGAGGACATCAAGGCGGGCCGGTTTCGCGAGGACCTGCTTTACCGATTGAACGTGATTGAGCTCACCATCCCGCCATTACGCGAGCGCGGGGAAGACATCTTGCCGATCGCGCGGCGTTTTCTGTCGTTCTATTCTCGTTCGTTTCGCCGGACGGCGGCAGTTCTGTCGGCCGAGGCGGAGGAGACGCTGAAGCGGTACGACTGGCCGGGCAATATCCGCGAGCTGCAAAACACGATTGAACGCGCCCTGATCCTGTGGCCCGCCGCGCTGATCGAGCCGGCCGCATTCCCGCCGCGTATGTTGAACCAGCAGGCCTCGGGCCCGCAATTGGGCGGTGATGTCACGCTGGCTGATATCGAAAGGGAACACATCCTGGCGGTCATGTCGCGAACCAGCAGCCCCGATGAAGCCGCGTCGATCCTGGGTATTGATCCCTCGACGCTCTGGCGCAAGCGCAAGCGCTTCGAACAGGAGGAGTCCTAGCCGTCCGACGCGGCGGGAACGGTAAACCAGAATGTGGTTCCGCTGCCGGCGCTGGCCAGGACGCCAATTTCGCCGCCGTGCGCCTGCACGATACCGCGGGCGATGAACAGCCCCAGGCCGGCTCCGCCGGCCGGACTTCCCGGGACGCGGAAGAATTTCTCGAACAGGCCCGCCTGGTGCTCGACCGGGATTCCCGCTCCCCGATCGGAGACGTCAAACCTGACAGAGTGACCGTTGGCGCGTGCCTGCATCGTGATGTCGGCCCCTTCCGGTGAGTATCGAATGGCGTTGCTGAGGAGGTTTGTGAACACCAGCTGCAGGCGGTCCGGATCGGCAAAGACTTCCGGGCATCCCGTGGAGATCTCGGCGTGGATGGTCACCTGTTTTTGCTCGGCGCTGCCGCGATGGACATCGATCGCTTGATCAATCAAATCGGCCGGCTGGACGGCCAGCTTGTTGAGATCAATCCGCCCCGATTCAATTCGCGACAGATTCAGCACATCGTCGACGATGGCCTGTAGCCGCTCGCAGTCGTCACGCGCCGCGAACAGCAGCCCCTGCTGCTTCGCGGTCAAGGGACCCACCGACTGCTCCGCGCACAGGTCAATCGCCATGCGCAGCGACGTCAGCGGCGTTCGGAACTCGTGCGCGACGGTCGCGACCAGATTGTTTTTCAACTCGTCGAATTGAAACAGGCGCGTGATGTCCTGCAAGACCACCGCTGCGCCGCCCACGATCCCCGCCTCGCCGTACATCGGTGTCGCGCGCGGCAGGAACATCCTCTCCGCGCCCATGGTCTCAATCCGTAGCGCCTCCTCGAACCCGGCCGGAACGTACGGCGCCCGGCTGGCGATCACGTGGGCCCGCAGCCGGTCGAGCAGCGCCTGAACAGCGATATCGACGTCCTTGAATTGCTGTCCCGCGGGCGCGTCGGCGTCGATGCGGAGGACACTGCCGGCAGCCTCGTTGACCCCCTGTACCTTTCCCTCCGCGTCCAGGATGACCACCGGATCGGGCAGCCCATCGATGGCCGCCTGCGCCGCCTGCTGCGCCCGCACCAGATCGCCGAGGGAGCTGGCGCGGTAACGTTCAAGGTGGTCGGCCATGGCGTTAAACTCCGCCGCCAGCTGCGCGATCTCATCCGGACCTTGCAGGTAGGCGCGCGCCTTGACGTCGCCTGCGCCAAATCGTCGCACCGCCGCGCCGACGACGCCCAGCGGCCTTAGCAGCCGCGCCGTCAACGTCCCCGACGCGGCAAGACCGAAGAGGGCGGCCAGGATCACGGCCGCGGTCACCAGATGCTTGAAGCGTTCGGCGCTGCGCTGGGCCTCTTCACTCTTCCTCGACATGGCGTCCTGGTTGATGGCCAGTAGATCGTCTGCCCCACGCTTGACCTGCTGGAACGCAGGCCCAAGGTCGCGCCGGTAGATCTGGTCGCGCTCGGCGACCGATGGCGCCGCTTCGAACCGGTCCAGCACCTCCTTGTAGGTCGTCCAGCTGGAGGTCAGACGCGCGGTCGCGTTCGCCTCGCCGCTTTCGGTGATATTTTTTTCCTGCGCGCGCAGCTCATTGTCCAGCTCGGTGCGATAGCGGCCGGCGCCCAGCTCCGCCTGATGCCCGGCCAGGACCAAGAGGGCGTGGCTGTCGATGCGCTCTAGCGACTCCTTGGTCCGTTGTGCGGCCAGCACGCTCCGGTAGTTGTCGGCGAGGATGTGGCCGGTCTGCTCGCCCAACCTGGTCGTCACCGTCCCCGACACGACCCCGACCAGGGCCAGGGCGACCGCCAGCGGCGATTGCGCCAGGATCAGCTTGGTCCGTAGTTTCACCGGTACGTCCTCATCCGGCGGCGAATCAGTCGGTTGCCATCGCGCTCATGGCCCGAGCTTAATAGATCCGGCGGTCAGTAAGGACGGATGGGGATCTCGTAGGGGGTCAGGCGCAGCTTCTTGCGCAGCTTCTCGCGTTCGGGCTCGCTGCAGCCGTGGCCGCGGTGGCGAACCACCAGGTCGCGGATGTCGCTGGGCCGCAGCAGGCTGCGCAGCCAGCGAACGGCGGTCTCGTCGCCGCGCACCAGAATGTGCCAGGCGATCAGATAGCGGTGATCGGGGTCAGCCCAAACCAGCGCCCCCGCGTCATAGTCCCGCAGCAGCCGCCGCACCGCTCCAGGGGCGTCCTGCGCCGTGGCGACTCGCGGCCGCCGCTCCCAGCGCGCCACTGCCGCCCGATGCGCCAGGTCGCGACGCTCCTGCGGCGTCTGGGCGGATGCCCGCGCCAACCCCCCGACGCGAGCGATCTCGCGCCGGCGGGCGGCGGTCACCTTGGTCCTGCGCGCCTTGCCGCTTTTGCCGCCAACCGGCCGCCCCTCAACCACCACGCCTGGGTTCCGCATCGGGCCTTTTTAGCACATCCGGTGAACTAAGCACCTTAGCTGCGATCAGCAAACCGGTGATCGAATCTTATTTAGTATTAACAAGTACTTAAGCTCAAGCAGCGGGTGCCCGCGGAAGCCTCCCCGGGGTGCAAAATCGCTTGATCTGGCCTTGCTGTTTACCCTGCGCTGTGGGCGCCGCGGGGCCCTTCGAAGCGACTCTCTTTGCTCCCTGACCGTAAGGGAGAAATCGCAAACGAGTGGCGTTTCCAGCACCCGCTATAGTCGCGGCGTGCGGCTTCACCTGGTGGACGGAACCTACGAGCTCTTTCGCGCGCACTATTCGAAGCGGCCCGACCACCGAGCACCGGCCGGGTGGGACGCCAAGGCGACGGTCGGGGTGGTGTCGTCGCTGCTGTCCTTGCTGCACGAGACCGCGGAGGCGGTGACGCATATCGCGGTGGCCTTCGACAATCCCATCCGGTCGTTTCGCAACGACCTCTACCCCGACTACAAGAGCGACGACGGGGTGGCGCCCGAGCTGCACGCGCAGTTCGACCCGGTCGAGGAGGCCGTCGCCGCCATGGGCGTGACGGTCTGGTCGATGGACGAGTACGAGGCCGACGACGCTCTGGCTACCGGCGCGCGTCGGTTCGCCGCCGAGGTTGACCAGGTACGCATTCTGACGCCCGACAAGGACCTGGGCCAGTGTCTGCGCGGCGACCACGTCGTCCAGATCGACCGCCGCCAGAAGAAGCTCACCGACGAGGCGGCGTTCCGCGCGGCGCGTGGGTTCGGACCGGCCAGCGTCCCGGATTTCCTGGCATTGACCGGTGACACGGCCGACGGCATCCCCGGTTTGCCCGGGTTCGGCGAGGTCAGCGCGGCGACGCTGCTGGGCGCGTACGAACACCTGGAACGCATCCCCGAGCTGCCGTTCCACTGGACGGTCAAGCCGCGCGGCGCGCTGCAACTGGCAGCCACACTGGTCGAACGGCGCGAGGAAGCCTTGCTCTACCGCCGGCTGGCAACTTTGGTTGACACCGTACCGCTGAAGGAAGGCCTGGACGACCTGCGTTTTAACGGCGTTCCGCGCGCCCGGTTTGAAGCCTGGTGCGACGGCATCGGCTCCACAACCCTGAAGACGGCCCCGAAGCGCTGGCGCGAAGGCTGACGCTCCCCATCCTATCGGGCGGCGGCGGTCACAGCTCGGCCAGCGCCTTGTGGATCAAGAGCACGCAGATCGCCCCTTCACCGACCGCCGAGGCGACGCGTTTGACGCTGTCGGCGCGAACGTCGCCCACGGCGAACACGCCGGGAACGTTGGTCTCCATCAGATAGCGCCGCCGGGCCAGGGGCCAGCGGTCAGCGTTGTGCGAAGGTCCATCCAGGTCGGGCCCGGTCTTGACGAAGTTCTTGTCGTCCAGCGCCAGGCACCCATTCAGCCAGGCGGTGTTGGGATCGGCGCCGGTCATCGAGAACAGGTGCCGGATGGGGCGGGTCTCCGACTGTCCGCTGTCGACGCGGCGCCAGCGGACGGTCTGCAGGCGATCGTCACCCTCCAGCGTTTCGACCTGCGTTCGCGGCCGCAGGGTGATGTTGGGGGTGCTCTCGATGCGCTGGATGAGGTATCGCGACATGCTCTCGGCCAGCCCCTTGCCACGAACCAGCATGTGAACGTGGGACGCGAACTGCGCCAGGAACACCGCCGCCTGCCCGGCCGAGTTGCCGCCCCCGACCACCGCAACCTCGTCCCCCTGGCACAGCTGCCCCTCGAGGTGGGTCGCGCTGTACAGGACGCCGGAGCCTTCAAACCGCGGCAGCATCGGCACATCCAGCTTTCGATAGCGGGCGACGGTGGCGACCACGATGGTCCGCGTCCGCACGATGCCACCATCACTCAGGTGAATCTGGTAGGGGCGGCTGCCGCAGTCCAGACGAACGGCGGTACGCCCGATCGCGACTTCCACCCCGAACTTTTCGGCCTGGGTGAGCGCCCGTCCCGCCAGCGCCTGTCCCGAGATGCCGGTCGGGAATCCCAGATAGTTTTCAATCCGCGAGCTGGTCCCCGCCTGCCCTCCCGGCGCCGTACTCTCCAGCACCAGCACGTCCAGTCCCTCTGACGCTCCATAAACCGCCGCCGCCAGGCCTGCGGGACCGCCGCCCACGATGACCACGTCGCGAACCGCCCGCGGATCAAGCGTGCCGCTCAACCCCAGCGCCGCCGACAGACCCTCGATGGAGGGATTTTTCAGCAGGTGACCGCCCCCGCACAGCACCACCGGCACCTCGTTGACCCCGACCTGAAAACGTTCGAGCAGCCCCTGCACGCCGGGATCGCTCTCCACGTCCTGGTAGGTAAAGGGCTGGCCGTTGCGGGTCAGGAACTCTTTGAGGTTATTGGTTTCGGCCGAGTGGTGGGAACCGAGGAGGATCAGGTCGTCGCCCGCTTCGGCCACCAGCGCCATCCGCCGCAGGATGAACGCCCGCATCAGGATCTCGCTCAGCTCGGCGTCGCGCTGAATCAGCGCGCGCAGATCATCATGATCGATGACGATGATCGACCCGTCGGCAGTGACCCGGGCGCGCACCAGACTGCGGCGCGCGGACAGCATGTTGATCTCGCCGGTAAACTCACCCGGGCCCAGCAGCGTGACCGGCTCTTCGCGATCGCCGACCGGCCGCACCAGCTGGATGCCCCCGTCGATGACCACAAACAGGCAGACGTTCTGGTCGCCGGGTTCGTACAGGATGTCGCCCGCGCGGACGATCCTGCGCTCGCCGATGGAGGCCATGCGGCCCATCTGCGCCTCGGTCAGGCGAGGAAACATCTGGGCGCGGCGTTCGATGTATGCGTTGGCCATGACGTGGTCCTAAGATCGCGGCTATCGAAACGCAAGTAGAACGACACACGTCAGGCCGCCACCGGTGCTAGTGTCATGGCAGCACCCAAATGGACAAGGATAGCCACCGCCCCGAACCGCACCGGACACCCGATGGTGTCGTCGTTCGCGAGATCAGCCGTGATGAGCTGCGCGAAGAGCTGGCCGGCGGCGGCGACCTCAAGCTGGTCATGGCGTCCAGCGCCTTCGGGTTCCGGGTCAAGCACATCCCCGGTTCTTTGAACTTCAGGACGCCGGACCAGACGTTCGCCGCCCTCGACCCCAAGGACAACATCGTCGTCTACTGTTCGAACGCCGACTGCAGCGCCAGCCTGTCGACCTACAAGAAGCTGAAAGACCGGGGTTACCACAACGTGCGCCACTACACAGGTGGCTTGATCGACTGGGAAGCCGCCGGCCTCCCCCTCGAGGGCGACTGGGCCGAGGGCAACGACGCCAGCTCGTGACCGTCAAAGACGGCCGTATAGGTGCAAGATCTCGTCCTTGATGAGGGCGCCGGCGGCCGTGAGCATCGCGACCAGCCGGGCGTCGTCGTCGGCGACGACGGTGACGAATTCGTGATCGGGAACCAGCAGGCGAATCGCGCCGAGAAGGGGCCCAACCGCCTCGATGTCGCCGACACGAAAAGGGAATGCGCTGGCGAAGGTTGAGTTGAAGACCGTGACACCCGCCGGCTCCTGATTGGGTTCCCGGACCGCCTCGAGAACTTGACGGCCTGAAGCTCGGACATGACCGAGCTGCCCGCGCGGCAGGTCGAACTCTACCTCCACCATTCGATCGCGTGCGGGCAGCAGCTCCCGCACGGTAGCGCTACCGGCGGGGACAGCGGCGAGGGCGGTCCAGGGGACGCGCAGCACCGTCGACGGGTACTGAACCTTCATCCCCATCTGGGTGTACAGCGCGCAAGCGGCGTGATTGTTCGGCCTGACGTTGAGACACCAGGAATTTATCCCCCGGCCACGAAGCCGCTCCGCGACCACCTCCATCAACGCGCGCCCGACGCCTCGACGGCGCGCGTGGGGGGCGACGATGACGATGCGGATGTAGCCGGTGTCCTGGTATTCCTGCAGGTAGGTGTAACCGACGACGTCGTGCTCACCCACCGCGACCCAGCTCGAGGCCGAGATGGTGGACGTCCACGCGTCCAGCGACGGAACCGGATCGTCGACTCTGAGCTCCGGATAGAGGCGCGCAAAGGCGGCATAGTCGCCCGCAACTGCAGGTCGGACGGAGAACCACCCGATGGCGCTAGCCCTTGTCGGCGGAATCGTCGCGCGTCGGGTCGACCAGCTTGAAGGCGAACTCCGGCTCCGCGGGGCTGACCTTGAAGCTGCCGTCGCGCTGAAACTGCCAGCCCGACTCGAGGCCGCTGTTCGCGATCTCGTCGAAGACGCGGGCGAGGAACCGGAACCCGGCGCGGTCCGCCTCCAGCCGGAAGCCGTTGACGGAGCCGAGCGACATGGAGATGTGCGCGCGCTCCGGCGGACCGGTTTCAAGCGCGGGAACGTCGTCGGGTGCGCCCAGCGGGTGCAGGCGTTGCGGCGCGGCGCGATAGCGCTGCTGCTCCTCGTCGCACTCGAGATGTCCCAGCCACGCCATCCGTTCCAGCATCCCGTAGAGCGTGTTGCCCACGGCGCCGTTCGTCCACAGCACCGCCTTGGCGTCGGTCAGCGTGGTGCCGGTGGCAAACACACCCAGCGCACGACCCAGCGCCAGGGCGGCCACATCAAACTCCGTCCACTCCTTCACATCATCCAGAAACGCCATGAGCCCTCGGGTCGGCAAGATACCGCCGTTGACCCGTCGGCGCACGAGCCAAACCGGGTCCGGGCGGCTGTGATACTTAGTGGGAATGTTCGGGCTGGCTGTGATGGTGGCGGCGGCGCTGGCGGGGGACGCGGTTGCGACGCTGGAGATTCGTGGCGAGACCAGCTGCCCGAACCCGGAGGCGGTACGAAAACAGCTGGAGCCGCTGGCACCCCGGCCTTGGCCAAAGGACACGCCGGTGAAGCTGGTCGTGCTGGCGGAGGCCCCCCTGGCGGAAGCCAAAAACGACGGGCCGCAGAATCACGTGGACGTCGTCGTGACCCTGTTTGGACCGGCCCTGGATCTGCTGGAAGAGCGGCGGCTGGGGCGGTACTCGTCGTGCGACGAGCGGGCACGGGCGGGGGCGATCGTGATCGCGACCTGGCTGACCGCGCTTCCGGCCGCAGCGCCCCCCACGGTGGCGCTGGCTTTGTCGGCGGCGCCGACTGTCACGCGAACGGCGCCGCCCGCGGCGCCCGGGCCGACGCTGTCTTTCCAGGCGACTGCCGCGGCGCTGGCCTCGCTCAGCGCTGACACGATCGCGCCGGGCCTGCTGGTCGAGGCGGCGCTGGTCCCTCGCGGGTCGCGCTGGTCGCTGTCGCTGGCCGGTCTACTGGGCGGAAGACACCACAAGGGGCTCGGCGACGGACAGGCGACGTGGTGGCGCTGGGGTGGCGGGGCAGGCGCGGCGTGGCGAGCCGTGCGCGGGACCGTCTGGCTGGATGTTCGCGGGGCCCTGCTGGTGACCCATCTCGGAATCGAGGGCACCGGCTTCGTCAACAACACCGGCGGGACGACCTGGGATGTTGGCGGGGCGTTTGGAAGCCGCCTCGGATATGGCGGCGGGCGGGTGCAACCGTGGCTGGGCGCGTGGGTGGTCGGGTGGACCGGCACGCAGAACATTCACATCGCGGGCGGCGACGCGGTGCAGGGCGAAATCCCTCGTCTGGACGCGTTGTTCGGCGTAGGCGCGACATTCGGAGCGCCGGATGAAACGTTCTAGACTGCGGAGGCATAAGAGCTGAAGAGACGCCACGGTGCCCAGAAGCGACATTCTTTCCCGTCCGGGCGTCGTCGAGACGGACGAGCTGGATATCTCGGCGCTGTTTCGCCAGTACGCGCGCACCGTGGCGCGCTGGGCTGCGCGGCTGGGTGGACCGGGAATAGACGTCGAGGACGTCGTCCAGGACGTGTTCCTGATCGCGGGCCGCCGCATCACTCACTTTAGCGGCGAGGCCAAGGTCACGACCTGGCTGTTCCGCACCACCGAGCGCGTGGTGCAGGGATTGCGGCGCAAGCAACGCTGGATTCGCTGGCTGGCGCGTTCGGGCGACCAGATCTCGCCCCATCTCGGCAGCCCGCGCCTGACTCCGGTCGAGGAGTTCGAACGCTCCCAGGCCACCGTCTCCGTGTATCGCATCCTGGATCGCGTGGCCCCGAAATATCGCCGCGTGATCATTCTGTTCGAGCTGGAGGGGCTTTCCACCGACGAGATCGCGCGCTTGCTTGGCGCCAAGCAGGCCACCGTGCGGGTGTGGCTGTTTCGCGGCCGCGCGCAGTTTCTGGCAGAGAAGGAACATCTGGAACAGCGGCTACCAGAGCGGGTCGGGAGGTCACTGTGAAACGACGAGAACCGGATCCCCAGCGCTGGGCGGACAGAGGCAACGGCCCCTCGGCCGAAGACGAAGTCGGTGCCGCGATCCGCGCCATGGGCGAGCCGGCGCTGCCCGATGACATCGCGCTGGCGCGCCTGCAGCACAGCATTGTGACGCCCGGGCGGCGACGCGTCGGGATCGGGCGGCTGGCCTTCGCCGCCGGCGTCGCGCTGCTGCTGGCGGGTGGTGTGGTCAGCGCGCAGCGTGGCACGTTCCCGTTTCAACGGGCGTCCGCGATCGACGCGCTCAGCGTTCCCCGCGGCAGCACGGTCCGGATTCGCGGCAAGCGCCACCGCAGAGTTGCCCTGGTCGGTCCGGTCGAGGTCACCGTCGGCAAGGGCGACGGCAACACCGATGCGATCGCGTTGCAGGAAGGTTTGGTCGTGATCGAGTCCGGGCAAGAGGCGCTGGCTGTCACCGCAAACGGGGTCAGCGTGACCGTCCCCGCCGGAAGCTCCGGCTCCGTCTCCGCTTCGGGTGGCGGCCAACCGGAGGCGATCGCGATTGAGGGGACAATGGAGGTCAAGTCCGGTGGCGGTCAGACGACCATCGGGGAACATCAGATCTGGCGACGCGGGGTGCTCGCGGTCGCGGCGCCGGAGCTTCTGGACGAGGTCGGGCGCGCGTTGAACGAACGACCTCCGGTACCGGTACCGGTACCGGCACCGGCACCGTTGGGAGAGTGGGCGCCGGCGGGGGTGGGAGATCGACCGCGTAGAGGGGCCTGGCGAGCACAGCCGCCGCGAGGATCCCGACGACGCTACAAATCAGACGCACACAGATACAACGTGTGGAGGCCGAACCGGATTCGGCCTCTCGCGCGTTTTCTCCAGGCGGCGATGCGGTTGGAGCAGCAGGACTACTACGAGGTCCTCGGCGTTCGCAGAGATGCGAGCGGCGTCGAGATCAAGCGGGCTTTTCGCGGCCTGGCCCGTCGCCTGCATCCGGATGTGGCTCCGACGGCCGAGCTGGAGACGTTCTACGAGGTTGTCGCGGCCTATGAAGTGCTCTCGCATCCGAAGAAGCGCAGCCTGTACGACCGGCTCGGGTTCCGGGGCCGTCGGC
>DASRQT010000516.1:0-3585 GCA_035696485.1 Polyangia bacterium
AGCGACATCTACGTCAAGCTGGAGTTTCTGAACCCCGGCGGCAGCCACAAGGACCGCGTCGCAATCAACATGCTCAAGGACGCGGAGGCCGCCGGGCTGAAGCCGGGCGGCACGATCGTCGAGGCGACGAGCGGCAACACCGGCGCCGCCCTGGCGATGATCGCCGCGATCAAGGGCTACAAGTGCGTCTTCGTGATGCCCGACAAGATGTCGCAGGAGAAGGTCGCCGGCCTGCGCGCGTTCGGGGCCCGCGTCGTCATCTGCCCGACCGCGGTGGAGCCCGAAGACCCCCGCAGCTACTACCAGACCGCCAAGCGGATCGTCGAGGAGACGCCGGGCGCGTACTATGCCAACCAGTACCACAACCCGGCCAACCCGCAGGCGCACTACCTGTCAACCGCGCCGGAGATCTGGAAGCAGACCAACGGCGAGATCGACGTGTTCGTGGCCGGCATGGGCACGGGCGGCACCATCTCGGGCTGCGGCCGCTACTTCAAGGAGAAGAAGAAGGACTTCCGCGTGGTCGGCGTCGATCCCATCGGGTCGCTGTACTACGAATTCGTGAAGACCGGCCGCATGACGCGGCCGTTCTCCTACTACGTCGAGGGCATCGGTGAAGACTTCTTGCCGACGACGATGAACCTCAAGATCCTGGACGAGGTCGTGCGCGTCGACGACAAGGAATGTTTTCTCATGACGCGCGACCTGGTCAGGCAGGAGGGCCTCTACGTCGGCGGCAGCTCCGGCGCGGCGGTGGCCGGGGCCATCCGCTACGCCGAGATGTCCAAGCGCAAGGAGAACATCCTGGTGCTGCTGCCCGACAGCGCCCAGAAGTACCTGTCCAAGATCTTCGACGACAAGTGGATGCGCGAAAACGGCTTCCTAGACGAGCCCGATCTGCTGGGGACGGTCGCGCAGCTGCAGCGGTCGAAGAAACAGCGGCCGCTGATCACCGCCAAGAAGGGCGATCACGTTCGCGAGGTGATCGCGCTGATGCGCGACAACGGCGTGTCGCAGATGCCGGTGCTGGAGGCCGGTAGCCGGCATATGGCCGGAATCGTCGCCGAGGTGGACCTGCTGAACTACCTGGTCAAGGGTGAGGGTAGCCTGGACAGCGCCATCGACGACCTCATTGAGTCCGACTACGCGACCGTGACGCCGTCGACGCGGATTCACCTGGTGCGCAACATCTTCAACGACGCCAAGATCGTGGTGGTCGAGGAGGGCGACGAGGTGGTCGACATCATCACCAAGATCGACCTCATCGAATACCTGGCCCAGCGCCGGGGCGCCGCCGGCTAACTGGCGTGGCCCGCCGCCGAAAAACCCCCGCCGCGAAGACGGCCCCGGTAGCCGCCGCCCGGTTCGAGACCCGCGCCGTCCACGCCGGCCAGCATCCGGAGGCCATCACCGGCGCCGTGATGACGCCGATCTTCCTGTCGTCGACCTTCGCCCAGAAGGGCCCCGGGGAACATAGCGGCTTCGAGTATTCACGGACCCAGAACCCGACGCGCTTCGCGCTGGAGGCTAACCTGGCCGCGCTGGAGGCGGGGCCAGGTGACAGCCAAGCTGACGCCGCCTGGGGTCTCTGTTTCAACGCCGGGCTCGCGGCCTCCACGGCCGTGCTGTCGTTGCTGTCGTCCGGCGATCACGTCGTGGCCGGAGACGACCTCTACGGCGGCTCGTTCCGCCTCTTCGACAAGGTATTCCGCCGCCTGGGACTGAGGTTCAGCTACGGCGACGCGCGCGACCCGCAGACCCTGGCCGCCGCCATCACCCCGGCGACCAGGCTGTGCTGGCTGGAGACGCCCACCAACCCCTTGCTGAGGCTGGCAGATATCAAGAAGGCCGCCGCCGTCTGCCGGGCGCGCCGTGTCCTGCTGGTCGTCGACAACACGTTCATGACCCCGTATTTTCAGCGGCCGCTGCAGCTGGGCGCTGATTTGGTCGTGCACTCGACGACCAAATATTTGAACGGTCACTCGGACGTGATCGGCGGCGCGGTCATCGGCCGTGACCCCGCCCTGCGCGACCGCCTGTCGTTCCTGCAGAACGCGATGGGGGGCAGCCAGAGCGCGCTCGACAGCTTCCTGGTCTTGCGCGGAACCAAGACGCTGCACGTGCGCATGAAGCGCCACGAGGAGAACGCGCTGGCCATCGCGCGCTGGCTGGAGCGCCACCCGCAGGTCGCGCGCGTCTTTTACCCCGGCCTGCGGTCGCACCCGCAGCACGCGCTGGCCGGGCGGCAGATGTCCGGATTCGGCGGCATGGTCAGCTTCGTGCTACGCGAGGACCGCCGCACCCTGGACCGGGCGCGCGCGTTTCTCCGTCGCCTGCGGCTGTTCGTGTGCGCCGAGTCCCTGGGCGGAGTCGAGTCGCTGGCCGAGCATCCGGCGCTGATGACGCACGCCTCGATCCCGCCCGACCGCCGGGCGGCGCTGGGGATCAGCGACGGTCTCATCCGCCTCTCGGTCGGAATCGAGAACGTCGCTGATCTGATCGCCGATCTGGACGCCGCGCTCGGCTGACGGCGTCCCTGACGTCGCTACTGGCAGCGATTGAAGTTGGTGCAGATCCAGTTGTCGGTGTTGGAGTTGCAGAAGCAGACCCGCTGCCGGCCGGCGATGCAGGTGGTGTCGCACATCCGGTCCATGGTGCTGTCGCAGTTGTCGCCCGTCTGGGTGTTGACCGGGCACATCGGCGTCATCATCGCGTCAGGTCGCGCGTCCGGAATTGTATTGGCGTCAGGGGTGTCGCAAGCGGCGGGACCGCAGAAGAGTGAATCGTTGATGCAGTGGCAGACCTCGCGCTCACCGCGGATGCAGCGGGCCGTCACGTTGCACATATAGGTGCCGGTGCACATCTCGCCCGCCTGGCAGACTCGCGGTACCACGCTCATGTCGCGTGCGGCATCGGCGGCGCCGCCGGTACCCCCGCCGCCTTTATCGGCGCTGCCGTCGGCGACCGTGCCTCCGGTTCCGCCTGCGCCACCCCCAGACCCCGCGACCCCACCATCGTCCGTGGTGCCCCCCGCTGCCCCTTCTGAAGCCGCGTCGACGTCGCCCGAGCCCCCACTTCCCGTGACCTCACCCCGGATGGGCCCGTCACTACTGCCGCCGCTACCCGCGGCGCCGCCCTTGGGGGAGGTGCTGCCGCCGCAGCCGGCGGTTGCCAACACGGTCAGCAGGACCGCGCCCGATACCAATGAGAACAATGCTTTGAGGGTCATGTGATCGCCTCCCGGGTTGGGGTTAGATCTGGTAGAGCCCTCATTGTCGACGCTTCGGCCGAAAATCGCACCTTATTTTTTGCGCCCGCCAGGTTACTGGAAATCCGCACCAAAGATTGCCGTGAACGGTTTTCCGGCAGGTCGCAGGAATTGGGGGGGAACGAGCACCCGCCAGCTGTCAGAAGCGGCGGGGGCTACCGGCACTCGGAGAACAGCTTGATTTCCCTGACTTGGCGGAACAGAAGCTGGTCGCAGGCCTCGCCGAACAGGTTGATCTGGACGGTGGTGGGTCCGTCGAAATTCCAGCCATTTCTCTCGGTCGTGTCGCGCTGGACCGGTTTGTTGTCGAACAGCAG
>DASRQT010000517.1:0-10029 GCA_035696485.1 Polyangia bacterium
AGAGAACCGGCGGCGAGAACTCACGGCCACCGGCCGCATTAAACGGGCACGGAAAGTCGGCCAGCATGCCTCCTAGATCCAGGGTGATCTGGGCGGCATTGGCCTGGCCGCAGGTCAGCGGCGCGTTGTTGACGTCCTTGACGATGTTCCAGTCGAAAGCAACGACGCGCACGTTTGCGCAGTCGACCGGCCCGGGGCCAGAACCACCGTTATCGAAGAAACAGCCCGACACGCCGCCGCCGACGGCCACCAGGCCCAACACCATCAGCCAGCGACTGGCGTGCCCGATGTTACGTGCGCCGCGGGGCCGCCCGTTCGTCTCAGTGTTCGCATGGGTACCGTCAATTCTAGTCATCTGGATTCTCCTCTCAATATTCGCCGCGCTGTTCAGGGACGGGTGCAGACCCCCGATTGATTCATGCATTCGTCGTTGCACTGGGTCACCAGCAAGAAGGCCTCCACCTGTGTTGGCTGTCCCTTGACGACCTTCCGCAAGATTGGTGCCGGGGTCTGGACCGTACCCAGGCTATTGCCGGCCTTATCCAGCGCGTTCACGGAAATCTCGTACATTTCACCGGGCTGACTTTCCTCGATGTCGAAAGGTGTGGCTCCGGTTTGACGTTGGCAAGCGAACTCATACTGGGCGGCCGGTTCACAGGGTGTGCCACTGTCACAGGCAACCCCGCCGGCGTCGGACGACGTTTCCCCGCTTTTGCGCCGGACGTTGAGACGAACGCGCGCGATCGGGGGAGCAGAGCAGGTGCAATCCGTGATCGCGCGCCCATCGGCGGTTCGCACCACCCAGCTGATCTCGACTGCACCGCCGTTGATGCGCACACATGCCGCTACCCCGCCGAGCGCTAGCGTCAGCCCGACGGCCCGCAAAAACCGGGCAACACCCGCGCCGTCCCAGATTCTGGTACTCATGAACGCTGGAAACTAGGAACCTGCCCTGTCCGTGTCAAACTGCGGCGGGCAGAGTTTCCCGAGGACGATTGACGAGGAGGTATTTCGCTCATGTTGCCGCTCATCTTGCAGGCCGGGGCCGCGGAAGCCCGCCTCGACATCTTACCCCTGATTCTTAACGCGTCGCCCGTCGTCAAAGGGGTCCTGGGGCTGCTGATCATCATGTCGGTGCTGTCGTGGTTCGTGATCGGTTCAAAGGCGGTGTACCTGTCCAATGCCGCGGCGCGGTCGACGCGATTTCAAGACGTCTTCTGGAAGACCGGGCGCCTCGACGAGATCTGGCGCATCTCGGAGGCGTCGGCGCCGTCCCCCGTCGGGGAGGTGTTCCGCGCCGGCTATACCGAGCTGGCCAAGCTGCAGAAACGCCGGCAGGAACAGTCGGCCGATCCGGCCAGCGAGGCGATGCTGGGTGACATCGAAAGCATTCAACGCGCCCTCGACCGCGCCCGCACCACCGCCATCACGGAGATGGAGAGCCGCGTCCCGCTGCTGGGCACCACCGCCAGCGCCGCGCCCTTCATTGGTCTTTTCGGCACGGTGTGGGGCATCATGAATTCGTTCCGAAACATCGGCTCCAAGGGGGCGGCCAACCTGGCGACGGTGGCGCCGGGCATCGCAGAAGCGCTGGTCGCGACCGCGATCGGCCTCCTGGCGGCGATCCCGGCCGTCATGGCGTACAACTTCTTTTCGCGGCGGATTCGCGTGATCGCGTCGGATATGGAGACGTTCTCCAGTGACTTTCTGAACATCGTGCGGCGGAGATTCTTCTAGTCATGTCGATGAGCGGCGGGCAGACGCAGGGAGCGATGTTGACGGAGATTAACGTCACGCCGCTGGTCGACGTCATGCTGGTGCTGCTGATCATCTTCATGGTCACGGCGCCGATGCTGCAAACCGGCGTCGACGTCGATCTGCCCGAGGCCAAGGCGCAGACCATCCCCGACGACGAGGGCAAGTTGATCCTGACGGTGACCAAGGACAAACGCGTGTTTTTGGGCAAGCTGCAGATCCCCTGGGACGACGTCGAGAAGATCCTGAAGGGCAACGCCAAGCTGAACGCCGACCACGAGCTTTACCTCCACGCCGACAAGAACCTGCTCTATGGCGACGTGGTCAAGGTGATGGCCGCGGTCAAGCAGGCCGGCGTCAGCAAGTTGGGGATGGTCACAGACCCCCTGGAGTGAGTGACGGTTTGGCGCGAGAAAAGAAACGTCGGGCCCCGCGGCGAAATTTCTCCGGGCTGCTGATCACGGTGGTCATCCACGGCGCCGTGCTGGGGGCGATCGCCTACGCGCAGATGCGCGGCGACACGCCGGTCGAGGTCCCGCGAGATTTTGTGATGGCCGAGATGGTCAAGCTGGGCAAACCGCGCGAGAAGTTCTGGCTGCCGCGCATCGTGGAACCACCGCGGCCGCAGGCGCCGCCGGAGGCCATCAAGATCACCGAGGATGTGAACGCGCCCAAGGCCCCGGTGGAGGCGCCGCGCCCGGAGAATCCGGACACCTCGAAGAATCTGAAAAACGCGCTCAAGCGTGCACGCCAGCTTCAGGCGCTGGCGGAGCCGGAGCCCGACGAGGGGCAGCTGACCGGATCACCGACCGGCATCGCCAACGAGGCCAGCGCCGGCGACCCCTACTGGACGTCGGTTCGCGACGCGCTCAGGAGGAACTGGAACCTGCCCACCGGGCTGGTTTCGGACGCCGAGCTGGCGCGTCTCGTCGCCGAGGTTCGCGTTCGCATTGCCGCCGACGGCACCGTCACCGACGCCCGGATCGCGAAGCCCTCCGGCAACAGTTACTTCGACGATTCGTGCCTGTCAGCGGTCAACGCGACGCGAAGGGTGCCCCCGCCCCCCGCCAACTTCAGAAAAATGGCCGCTCGCGGCGTCAGCATGGACTTCGCCAAATGACGGTCAGCGGAAAGGACAAACAATGAGATCGGTCCGTGTGCGTTTTCTCATCGCCCTGCTTGTGGCGCCGAGCGGCCTGGCGAAGACGGCTTCGACCTCACACGCCGCGCCCGCCATCGAGGAAGAGCTGCCGCACATCCGCATCACCGACCCGGGGCGAGATCTGTTCCGGCTGGCGCTGCCCAACGCCGAGGGCGAAGGCGATCTCGGCCGCCAGGCGACCGAAACCATCAGCCGCGATCTGGACATTATGGGGATGTTCCGCCTCCTGGACCCGACCTCCTTCCCGGCGCAGCTGCAGTCGGAGGGCCTCGGCTTCTCGTCGGCGTTGTGGTCGCAGGTAGGGGCGCAAGGGGTGGCGAAGATGAAGTCGACGCGCACGGGAGGCGGCGTTTCAACCGAGGGGCGGCTCTATGTGTCGGGCCGCGGCGATACGCCGGTGATCTCGCGCGCGTACCGCGCCGGCGACGTACGCGACACCGTCCACCTGTTCGCCAATGACATCGTCGAGCATTTCACCGGCCAGCGCGGGGTGTTTGGCTCGCGCATCGCGATCGCGCTTTCGGGCGGCGCGTCGCACGAGATCGCCAGCATCGACATGGACGGCAGCCGCACGGCGGTGCTGACCAAGATGGGCTCCGACTGCTTGTTGCCGGCCTTTTCGCCGCAGGGGGGGGAGGTCGCGTTCACGTCGTTCCTGCGCAACAACCCCGATCTGTGGATCGTGGCTGCGGGCGGCGGCCGCGCGCGCCGCGTGTCGAGGCAGCCCGGGTTGAACACGGGCGCAACCTGGTCACCCGACGGGCGCAGCCTGGTGCTGACCATGTCGCACGAGGGCAACTCCGAGCTTTACCGCATCAGCGCCGGGGACGGCACCGTGCTGGCGCGGCTGACCAACTCGTCGTCGATCGACAGCTCGCCGGCGTATTCGCCGGACGGCTCCCAGATCGCGTTTGTGTCGAACCGCCAGGGTAGCCCGCAGATCTTCGTCATGCCGGCCGCGGGTGGCGCCGCCAAGCGGGTCACGTTCCAGGGCAAATACAACCAGACCCCGCGCTGGAACCCGCGCACCGACAAATCGCTGATCGCCTTCACCGGCCGTGACGAGCGCGGCGTGTTCGACATCTTCACCCTCGATCTCAAGACCGGGAAGGTCGACCGCGTGACGCAGAGCAAGGGTTCGAACCTGGATCCGACCTGGTCGCCCGACGGCCGGTTGCTGGCCTATACGTCAAGCCGCGGGGGCCTCTACGTCATGAACCCCGAGACCCGGCACGAGGCCCAGATCTGGCGGGGAGCCGCGACCTCGCCTTCCTGGGGACCGGCACCCCAGGCGCCCAGCAAGCGTTGAAATGGGACCCTCAAAGGGTCCCATGCCCCCCGCGATGGGATCCGTCGAGCAAAGCTCGCCGGCTCCACGCGCGATACAGCAGCGCGGTGAAATAATGCCACGTTCGCGTCGTTAACTAGTGTTGGGCGTTCCATTGAACCTGGCCACCATCGACATCGGCACCAATGCGACGCTGCTGCTGGTGGCCAAGGCCGGGGGCAACGACGTCGAGGTGCTGGCCGACCGGGCCGAGATCACGCGCCTCGGTCGGGGCATAGGCAAAGCGGCCGGCGGCGGGTCGGGCGCGCTGGGGGCCGAGGGCATCGCGGCCACCTTGGCCGTGCTTCGGGACTACGCCGCCATCGTTCGGCAGCATCAGGCCAGGCTGGCGGTGGTCGGGACCGAGGCGCTGCGGCAGGCGGTGAACGCCGAAGATTTCTTGCGACCGGCCGCCGAGATCCTCGGCGTCCCTGTCGAGGTGATCGACGGCGGGCGCGAGGCCGCCCTCACCTTCCGGGCGACAGCGCAGTCCTTCCCCGCGCCGACCCGCGCCGGATGGCTGGCGGTGGTGGACATCGGTGGCGGCTCGACCGAGATCATCCTGGCCCAGCAGGGGACGGTCCGTTTCGAGACCAGCCTGCCGCTTGGCTCCGTGCGCCTGACTGAAGGTTTCATCCCAGGCGATCCGCCAACCGCCCCAGAGCTGGCGGCCGCCGACCGCGAGATCGCGACCCAGCTGGTGGCGGTCCCGTTCCCGGCCGCTCCCGTCGTCCTCTGCGGGGTGGCCGGCACGGTGACCACCCTGGCCGCCATGGCGCAGAACCTGGCGTCATATGACGCCACGAAGGTTCACGGCTGGACGCTGACCTCGGTCGCGCTGGAACTGCAGCGCCACCGACTGGCGAACGCGACCCAGCCGCAGCGCGAGATGATGGTGGGGCTCGACCCCCGCCGCGCCGACGTCATCCTGGCCGGCGCCATGATTCTGCAGGCGCTGTTGCGCCGTTCGGGCGCGCCGGGGGTTCTGGTCAGCGACCGCGGCATCCGCTGGGGCCTACTTTATGAGCTTCGCGAAACCAGCTAGCGGCCGGGCCTGGGGACGACGGCCCCCACCCGCCCTTGCTGGCGAGGGGCCCGGGCGGTATTTTGCTCCGATGCGTCCGCTCCCCTCGCGTGCGGTCGTCTCATGCACGCTGGCCGTGGCCCTCGGCGCCGGCGCCTGTCGCACCAAGGATCCTAGTATCACCGGACCCTTTGTCGACGCGTTCGATCGCACCGAGCTGGGTCCGACCTGGAACAACACCGGCGCCGACTACCGGATCGCCGAGGGGCGGCTCAACGTCTCCAAGGCCTACAACCACCCGGCGTGGCTGCGCCGCAAGCTGCCGGCCGACGTGGTGATCGAGGTCGATGCCCTGTCGAAGAGCGCCGCGGGCGACCTCAAGCTGGAGCTGTTCGGCGACGGCGAGTCATTCGACACCGACAAGGGGAGCTACGTCTCGTCGGGGTATGTCATGATCCTGGGCGGATGGAACAACTCCCTCAGCGTCATCTGCCGCAACAATGAGCACGACGACGGGCGCAAGGCCGAACGCCGCGACTTCCGGGTCGAGCCGGGCCGAACCTACCACTGGACGATTACGCGACGCGGCGGCCAGATGGACTGGAAAATCGACGGGCGCCCGTTCCTGGCCTGGAATGATCCCGTCCCCCTGTCGGGGTCCGGACACGAGTACCTGGCGGTGAACAACTGGGAGAGCGACGTCTATTTCGACAACCTGAAGATCGCCCCTGCCTCCCCGCCGGCGGGGCGCTAGCCGCCATGTCCGAGCCTGCCAAGCCGCCCCCCCCGTTCAACCTCGACCAGGCGCTGGCGCGGCTGCGTGGACGCAAGTCCATGCTCATCTACATGCACGACAACCCGGACCCGGACGCCCTGGCCGCCGGTCTCGGGTTGCGGCACCTGGTGGAACACGAGCTGGGCGTGATCGTGACGTTGGCCCACGGCGGGATCGTCGGCCGCGCGCAGAACCGCGCGATGGTCGACAACATCAAAATCGCGCTGACGCCGGTTGAACGGCTGGAACCCGACGACTTCGAGACCATCGCCATGGTCGACAGCCAGCCGGAGACGGGAAACAACTCACTGCCTGTCGGTCACCGCATCGACGTGGTCATCGACCACCACCCCCCGCGTTCCAGCAGCGCGCGGGCACCGTGGTGTGACATTCGCCCGGAGCTGGGGGCCACGTCGACCATCGTCTTCGAGTACCTGCGCCAGCGCAACGTCCCGATCGAAGCCCCGCTGGCGACGGCGTTCTTCTTTGCCTTGCGCACGGAGACACGCGACCTCGGTCGCGAGTCCACCGACGCCGAACGCAACGCCTATCTGCAGCTGGTGCCGCTGGTCGATCACAACCTCCTCTATCGGATGACACACCCGAAGGTCTCGCGCGAGCACTTCGCCGCCCTGGATCGCGCCCTGCGATCGGCACAGGTCTACGGCGATATCGTGGCCGTCAACCTCGGCACCCTCGGTTACCCCGATCTTGTAGCCGAGATCGCCGACCTGCTGCTGGCCTACGAACGCGCGCGTTTTGTGCTGTGCATCGGCCAATACGAGGGTAGCGCATACCTGTCGCTGCGCACCGAGGCCAGCGAGGCCAGGGCCGGGTCGATGATGCGGCAGGTGGTGGGGACCGACGGGGCCGCTGGCGGGCACGGCACCATGGCCGGCGCCCGCCTGTTTGCGCCGGTGCGGACGGAGGTGGCGCTGCAGGCGGTGTTTACCGACATGGTGCGACGGTTTTGCGAAATTTTGAACTATCGCGACCTCAAGCCGGAACCTTTACTCAAGCCGCCCGGCCCGCGCATCGCCAAGACCTTCACCGGCCGGCCGCCGTCCGTTTGATCCGAAGCCCACCTTAATCCCGTTTCCAAGGACAATATGATGCGTCGACTTACCCACACCCTTGTGTTGTTGACCGCTGCCACCGCGCTGGCCGCCATCGCCTTGCCGCCCCTGGCCGCTGCCAAACCTGACGGCAAGTCGGACAGCAAGAAGGCGCCCGCCACCACCGTCAAGGCCCCTCCCGCCGGCGTCACGGCCAATGCCTGCGGCTGTTATCGGACTGAAGCCGGCTCCTGCCTGTGCGGCGACAAGAAGGCCAAGTGTGAATGCCCGGGTGATTGCGAACCGATCGGGTGCGAGACCAAACGCGCCAAGGAAGTCGACCGCGAGATAGCCGCCGAGACCAAGAAAGCACAGGAAGAGGAGAAAAAGCGCCAGGCCGCCGAGGCTGCCGCCGCCGCCGCCCGCGAAGCCCCGCCCCCGGACGAATCGGCGCAGGGCGACGACGCCGAGCCGGCCAACGAAAAGGCCGAGAAGGCCAACAGTCGAAAACCGCGTCGCAAGCCCGCCGCCAAGGAAAAGGAAAGCCAGGCCAAAAACAAATAGGACTCTCGGCCAGGGCCGCGTGATCTCCCGGCTCGCGTCGCTACACCCGTTCTCAGTGACCCTGCCGACGGGGCCAAGCAACGGCCTCGCGACGGTTGGCTTCGGCGTCCCGGGCCAGCCGCCCGCCGATTCGTAGGACGTTGTTGTCAAACCGGCAACGCCTGTTGCGGCGGCTTCAACAAGAATCCAGGAAGCAAATGGATGAGCTTATGTAATTTCAGTAACTTATACAAAAATAAGTCGTTGGTTAACGTTGGCCTGCTTACTGCTTTAGTAGGCGCCTATGGAGACCGCGATGAAAATCATCGGACGACTTTCAGCTTCCTTGGGGATCATGTGGGCCTTGGCCGGTTGCAGCGAGATGGCGACCGCAGACGCGACCAGCGATGACAGCCAGGCCGAGGGCGCCGCCAGCACGGACGAGAACGGTCTGTCCGCCGTCAACGGGCTGTCCTCGACCAACGGCCTTTCCTCCACCAACGGTTTGTCGTCGACCAACGGCCTGACCTCGGTCAACGGCCTGTCGTCGACCAACGGCCTCATGACCTTCTTCGACGGCCGCGTCAACGTCAAGTACCTGGCCAAGTGCGCCCTGCCCTCCGGCAGGACGCTCAATAAACAGGACCAGTACGGCAACTGGTACTCCTACCCAGGCGCCCTCGGCATGGGCCCGGGCTGGGAGAACGGTGCCTGCGACAAGAACTGCCAGGAAGGCATCTCCGCCTGCATGATGGCTCACATCAACACCGCCGGCGTTCACATCCCCCTGTGGATGGTCTCCCCCAACACCAACGTCGGCTGGGGCACCAGCGGGGCCTACCCGAACCGCGAGGGTACTTACTTCGGCAACATCTTCCCCGCCAACCCCAAGGCCTACTACTGCAACGGCCCCAACTTCGCCAGCTCCACCGTCCCTGGCCGCCTCGGCGCCTACCAGACCAACCGCCCCTACACCAACCCCTTCGGCCAGGACGCCCTGTGCGGCAGCGGTTGCGTAAAGGCCGGCCCCGCCAACGAGGGCTTCTCCTCCTGCAACGGCTACAGCAACCCCGTCACCGTCTGGCGCCAGCCCGCCCCCGCCTTCGACCCCAACCGCGACTACAAGATCTGCTCCAAGAACTCCGGTAAGTGCCTCGACGCCGACCTCAACCAGAACTACGACGGCGGTCACGTCGTTCAGTGGGACTTCGCCGGTACCAACAACCAGCGCTGGAAGATCACCACCCTCGCCGAGAGCTACTTCAAGATCTGCAACAAGGGCAACGGCCGCTGCCTCGACCTCTACCTCGGTGGCCAGGACAACGGCTCGCGCATCTGCACCTGGGGCCAGTACAACAACGACTACCAGAAGTGGGCCATCTCCCCGGTCGGCAACGGCTACTTCTCCATCGTCGCCAAGCTCGGCGCCAAGTCCGTCGACGTCGCATCGGCCAGCACCAACAACGGCGGCGAGGTTCAACAGTGGTACTACTACGGCAACCCCAACCAGCAGTGGAGCATCACCGCCCTGTAACCAGCGCTTCCTTCCTCTCTCTCCCGACGCCGCCGTGTTCGCACGGCGGCGTTTTTGCGTTTGGGCCCTGAGCGGGCCCCGGCGGGGTGGCGGTTACCTCTATTGGAGCCCCGGATCGCCGCTCGCGTTGAGCCGCGGACAACAGTTTTGTCGCCGGCGCGGCAACACTTGGTGAGATCGTCAAAAAATTAACCCTGTAAATTCAGCTATTTAGTTTTTTATTCTGTTGGCTTACTTACTGCATTTAGCTAAATCGACATGATGAAAGAACTCTGTGCTGTTGGACGTCTCTCTGCTTCTCTGGGAATTCTCTGGGCCCTCGCTGGCTGCAACGAAATGGCGGCCGGGGATGGAACCGCCGACTTAGCAGAGGCCCAGGGCGCCTACAGCACCGACGAGAATGGTCTGAGCTCGATCAACGGACTCAGCTCCGTGAACGGTCTGAGCTCGATCAACGGACTCAGCTCCGTGAACGGCCTCATGACGTCGTTCGACGGCCGCCTCAACGTCAAGTACCTGGTCAAGTGCGCGCTGCCCGCTGGGCACCAGCTCAAGAAGCAGGACCAGTTTGGTGTCTGGAACACCTTCGATGGCGCCATGGGCATGGGTACCGGCTGGGAGAACGGCGCCTGCGACAAGAACTGCCAGGAGGGCATCTCCGCCTGCATGATGGCCCACGTCAACACGGCCGGCGTTCACATCCCCCTGTGGATGGTGTCCCCCGCCGCCAACGTCGGCTGGGGCACGAGCGGTTCCTACCCCAACCGCGAAGGCACCTACTTCGGCAACATCTTCCCGTCGAACCCCAAGGCCTACTACTGCAATGGCCCGAACTACGCCACCTCCGCGGCCCC
>DASRQT010000518.1:0-4530 GCA_035696485.1 Polyangia bacterium
CGGTGAGGCCCGTCGCCGAGCCGCCACCTCGAGTGCTAGGTCTTGGACGCCGTGCCCGGGGCGGCCATCTTGCGGTGCTGCTCGGCCAGCGCGGCCGACGGCAGGATGTGGCTGATCGCCGCCCTGAGTTTGTTGTTCCACCCGGCGACGACATCGCCCTCTCCTTTCATCATCGCCTCGAAGCCAATCTTTGCGACCTCTTCGGGCGACTGTTTCTTTCCCGCGCCAACCTTGGTGTCCAGCATGTCGGCTCGCTCGAAGAATTCCGTCTCGGTTGCCCCGGGCATGAGGCACGTGACCGATACCCCGGTGTCCTTCAGTTCGGCCCGGAGCGCGAACGAAAACGAGTCCAGCAGCGCCTTGGTGCCGTTGTACGCCGCCTGATAGGTGCCCGGCATGAATCCCGCGATGAGGATCCGGCCCTCGGCCCGCGCGCGCATGTCACGCCCGACCTTGTGAATCAGGTACAAGGTACCCGTGACGTTGGTGTCAATCACCCGTTGGATGTCCGCGAACTCCTGATCGAGGAATCCACCCCCAAGACCTCGCCCGGCATTCGCCAGCAACGCATCGACCGAGCGGCCCTTGGCCGCTGCATAGAGGCGGTCGACCCCCTCGGGGGTGGCGAGATCGGCCTCGACTGCATCGACGGCGGCGCCGACGGCGCGAATCTGCGCGGCCGCATCGCGAATCTTCGGCTCATCGGCGGCGATCAAAAGGTCGAATCCTTCTCGTGCGCAGATCTTGGCCAGCTCGAATCCAATTCCTGATGAAGCACCGGTCACGACAGCATAGGGACGGTACTGGGTTGCCATGGTGGGATCTCCTGTGGAGGCTTGAACGCTCGAGAGCAGGTGAGAACCCGCTTTCCAACAACATAAGTTGCCGGGCAGCGACCACCATAAGGAGCGCCGACTAGCGCGGAACGGGCGTCAGGGAAGCAGGCGTAGATTGGATTGGGTGGACTCTGTAAAACCGCGCTGATGCTCTAGTGACCCTTACACAGCGACGCATGTTCGCTGTCATCAAGGAGGATCCCATGGTCACGACATTCCTTTTCGCATTCTCTATCGCAAGCGCGCCCGCATCGGTCGCACGAACGGCACCCTCTCACACCAGGTTCGAACAACCAGCGGTTGTGCTAGCCCAAGGCGCTGGATCAGGATCAGGCAGTGGAAGCTCGGGCGCGGGCAGTTCGACCTCTGGCGGCAGTAACAGCACCTCGGGCTCATCCAGCGCCGGCAGCGGAACGCCGGGCGCCGGCGCGGCTCCAGGGTCAGCGAGTGGCACCGACTCAGACGACAATGCAAGCACCTCGGGCAATCCTGATCCGTCCACGAAATCACGTACCAAGAAGCGGAAGTCGACCAGCGACAGCAGCGACACGGGTGCAGGGTCGGGCAGAACCGGAACGGGGATGGACAGCTCCGGTTCGAGCAATGGCACGTCAGGCTCGGGAAGCACCAGTTCCGGGACGTCCGGCTCGGGCACCGAGTCCCCAGTTCCGGGCAGCGGCGGAACCCGCTAGTCGGGCGCAGGCGAGAGGTTTCGGTTTTCGTAGTGGCCTCCCCCTTCAGGGGGAGGCCTTGCGCGAAGGGTGGGTCGCCGCGCCTAGGCCCTGAGCACGACCTTCTCGCACCCGTCCTGCTTCTTCATGAACATGGAGTAACCCTCCGCCGCGGCCTCGAGGGGCAGGCGGTGGGTGATCACGAAGCTCGGATCAATCTCGCCGCGCTGGATGCGATCCAGAAGCGGCTGCAAGTAACGATGGACGTGGCACTGGCCTGATTTGATGGTCAGCGACCGGTTGACGACGGCGCCCATCGGGAACTTGTCGATGAACCCGCCGTACACGCCGACGACCGAGACGATGCCGCCGTTGCGGCAGGCGCGGATGGCCTGGTGCAAGGCGATCGGACGATCGGATTCCAGCTTCAGCGCCTGCTTGGTGCGGTCATAGACGTAGACCGCGGCCGGTCCGTGCGACTCGGCGCCGACCGCGTCGATACAGGCGTCGGGCCCGCGGCCGCCGGTCATCTCGGCCAGCGCCTCCTCCACGTCGACCTCTTCATAGTTGACGGTCTCGGTGGCGCCGGCACGCTCCTTCGCCATCCGCAGCCGGTACGGAAACCGATCGATGGCGATCACGCGCTCGGCGCCGAGCAGCCGCGCGCTGGCGATGGCGAACTGACCGACCGGGCCGGCGCCCCAGACCGCGATCACCTGCCCCGGCTTGATGTCGCACATCTCGGCGCCCATGTAACCGGTCGGGAAGATGTCCGACAGGAAGAGGACCTGTTCGTCAGTGAAGCCGTTCGGGATCTTCAGCGGCCCAACGTCGGCGAAAGGGACGCGCGCATATTGTGCCTGGCCGCCCGCGTATCCGCCCAGCATGTGCGAATAGCCGAAGATTCCCGCGGGCGAATGGCCCCACAGCTTCTCGGCCATCCAGGCGTTGGGATTGCTGTTCTCGCACAGCGAGTAAAGCTCCTGGGTGCACATCACGCAACGTCCGCACGAGATCGGGAAGGGAACCACCACCCGATCGCCGATGCTCAGCCGGCGCACGTCACGACCGACCTCCACGACTTCGCCCATGAACTCGTGGCCGAGCACATCGCCCTTCTCCATGGTCGGCACCAGGCCATTGTAAAGGTGCAGGTCGGACCCGCAGATCGCCGTCGACGTGATCCGAACAATCGCGTCACCCGAGCTCAGGATCTGGGGGTCAGGCACGTCCTCGACACGCACCTTCCGCTTGCCCATCCAGCAATTCGCTTTCATTGCGC
Source organism: Polyangia bacterium (assembly GCA_035696485.1). Taxonomy (GTDB): domain Bacteria; phylum Myxococcota_A; class Polyangia; order Fen-1088; family Fen-1088; genus DASRQT01. The sequence goes on from DASRQT010000518.1 coordinate 2,790, forward strand.
ACCTCCTTCGCCATTGCCGACCGGCCGCTCGGGCGGCCGCGCCGGGTGCGGGCGCCGAGAGAGGCTCGCGTCCGACTGCACCACCTCGCCGACCTCCATCACCTGCTTGAACCGGCGCAGGTCCGCGTTCGCCTGTTGCCCCGGCTCGCGGCCGAACAGCTTGGCGACCGTAGCCCCGACGCGGCCACCCGGAGGGTCGTACTCGAGCTCGAGGCGTATCTCGGTCCCGCGCGCGCCCGGCGCGCGACGAAACCAAACCATGCCGCGGTTGCTGACGTCGGCGTTTTCCAGCGACTGCCACGCGATGAGCCGATTCTCGCGATCGTCGACGATCTCCGCGTCCCATTCGACGGTCTTGCCGGCAGGGCCCTTGACCCGCCAGTGCGAGCGTCGATCGTCGAGAACCCGTACCGCCTCGACGTTGCTCATGAAGCGCGGCAGGTTTTCCAGGTTGCGCCAGAACCGATACACCTCTTCCGGTGGCTGATTGACGGTGATCGTCTTGACGATCCGGATCGGCCGCCCGACCGCCACCTCTTCGCCCCGCGCGGCCAGACGGCGCAGCTGGCGGCTGGTGACCACATCCAGGAGGCTCACGCCGACGACGCCGGCCATGGCGGCCCCGATTCTGAGTTTTTTGGCACCGCGCGAGCGCGCCGCCGATTGCAGCAGGCCCAGGTCCATCACGTCACCGAGGACGCGCATCCATAGCCACCCGACTGGGTGCTGGCGCGACAGGATGCCCACGCCGGCGGCCACCTCGCGCACACCGACGGTGAACATCGTGCTGCGCTTTCGCCGGTCATCTCCCAGGCCGATGGCGCGGGACAGTCGGCCGGGCACCACCAGCTGCGCCAGTCCCAGTCCGATGCTGAACCAGCCGAGCAGGCGTGCGCGTCTTTCGACGCGAGTCTGCGTCAGGCCGTTGCCGTTGGATCTAGGTGCGAGGTCGTCTGTGGAACCTCTGGCCGTCCATGCTTCGCTCCCTCGCGGTTGTTCGATCCCCATCTCGCTCATGCTTCCCTCCGCGGGCAAACGTGAGGCCGATCAGCGCGGGAGCAACCAGGACCAGCACCGAGATGAGGCGACTATTTGAACCGCCCCTTTTTGATCTAATCGGGGCTCGTCCGTCCCCCATTGGGACGAGCGCCGTTATGGGAACGTTTCGCGCGCGCCTGCCGAAGCGTTGCCTCAACCTTGTCCGCAAGCTGGTCGGCGTCAAAGGGCTTCGCCAGGAAGGCGTCGGCGCCGGCCAACTGGCTCTGCGCCTCAGCATCGGGGAGGGCGGAAATCATCATCACCGGAATGTGATGATCGGTTTCGGACTGCCTGAGCAGGCGGAGAACCTGAGTTCCGTGCAGGTCGGGGATTACCCAGTCCAAGATGATCAGATCAGGGTTCAGCTCTCGCGCGACAGACGCAACCTTGGACCCCTCGAGCAGTCCCCGCACGGCGTAGCCCTCTCCTTCGAGCACGACGCTGCATACCTCAACCAGATCCGGTTCGTCGTTCACAATCAATATCAGGGGCATTCCAAACCTCGACCAGTCAGTTAATGGGATCTCTTGGGCAAGGCGATCCAGAAATGACAGCCCTCGCCCTCGGTTTCCGCGTGTATCGCACCCCCCTGCGCTTCGATCTCGCGGCGCGCGATGGCCAAACCAAGGCCGGTGCCCGGCTTGCTGGTCTGGCCGCGGTGGAATGGCTTGAAAATCGAGTCGAGCTCCTGATCCGAGAGGCC
>DASRQT010000519.1:0-5435 GCA_035696485.1 Polyangia bacterium
ATCGCCTTCGACCCCTACCAGGTGAACCGGGACACCGGGGCCTTCATCCTGATCGACCGGCTAACCAATGACACGGTGGGCGCGGGGATGCTGCACTTCGCCCTCCGGCGCGCCAGTAACGTGCAGTGGCAGGCGCTGGACGTGAACAAGGCCGCCCGCTCGGCCATGAAGGGGCAGAAGGCCCGCGTGCTCTGGTACACGGGCCTGTCCGGCGCGGGCAAGTCGACCATCGCCAACCTGGTCGACAAGAAGCTTCACAGCATCGGCCGGCACACCTACCTGCTGGACGGTGACAATGTTCGCCACGGACTCAACCGGGATCTGGGCTTTACCGACGCGGATCGGGTCGAGAACATCCGCCGCATCGCCGAGGTCGCCCGGTTGATGATGGACGCCGGGCTGATCGTCAGCACCGCCTTCATCTCACCGTTCCGCGAGGAGCGGCAGATGGCGCGTGCCCTGCTGGACCCGGGCGAGTTCATCGAGATCTTCGTCGACACGCCGCTGGCGGTGGCCGAGGAGCGGGATCCCAAGGGCCTGTACAAGAAGGCCCGGCGCGGCGACCTCAAGAACTTCACGGGCATCGATTCGCCCTACGACGCTCCCGAGAATCCCGAGCTTCGTATCGACACCACTGTCCTCGCTCCCGAAGACGCAGCCGACACCATCGTCGCCTACCTGCAATCTCTGGGGATCCTGGACCACGGATGACCCACAGCTTCGTCTTCAACGGCGACGCCGACGGCCTGTGCGCCCTGCAGCAGCTTCGTCTCGCCGAGCCTCGCGCGGAATGCCAGCAGCCGTCGCTGCTCATTACCGGGGTCAAGCGCGACATCGCGCTGCTCGATCGGGTCAGCGGCGCCGCCGGTGACAGGTGCACGGTGCTCGACGTCTCGCTGGACGTGAACCGTGCCGCGCTGCAGTCCCTGCTGGATGCGGGCGTGTCGGTCCGATACTTTGACCACCACTTCGCCGGCGAGGTCCCGGCACACGCGAAGCTCGAGGCGTACATCGACCTCGGCCCCAACGTCTGCACCAGTTTGCTGGTGGACCGCTACCTTGGCGGCCGGTTCCGCACCTGGGCCATCGCGGGCATCTTCGGCGACAGTCTGGTCGACGAGGGACGCGCCCTTGCCGGCGAGGTGGGCCTACCAGACGCAGCCACGGAGCGCCTCCGGGAGCTGGGCGTCGCCATCAACTACAACGCCTACGGCGAGACCGTGGCTGACCTGCACGTGCCGCCGGCGCAGCTTGCGGGGGAGATGCTGCCGTTCGCAGACCCGCTTGAATTCGCCGAGATCTCCGCCAGCTTTGCCCGCCTTCGCGACGGGTTCCGGCAGGACATGGACCTGGCGCAGCGGATCCAGCCCAGCCGAAAGACGCCCGGCGCGATCGTCTTCCTGTTGCCCGACCTCGCCTGGGCTCGCCGCGTCAGTGGCACGCTGGCCAACGACCTGGCCAAGGCGCACGCCGACAGCGCCATCGCCATCGTGTCGCCCAAGACCGGTGCCGGTGGCGGCTACCTGGTGTCCGTGCGCGTGCCGCGCGCCTGCACCATCTCGGCCGAGGCGTTCTGCCGCCGATTTCCGACCGGTGGTGGCCGGTGCTCGGCGGCCGGCATCAACCACCTGCCCGGCGCCGATCTCGAAACGTTTGCGACCGCTTTCGAGCAGACGTTTCGCGTCGGTTAACGCCTCGCCTGTGATACGTCCTTTGCCATGACCACCATGCTTTCCAGAATGGCCGCGGTCTATCGCGTGCTGCGTCGGACCTTCGGCGTCAAGGTGGTGCCGCTTTTCATCGCGGTCCTCTTCTGCGGGGTGCGAACGGTCGTGGCGATCGGGATGGCGCTGGACAACCTGTTCTTCGCGCGCCTGCGGCGGACGCGCGCCCACCGACCCATCGTGCTGGTTGGCAATCCCAGGACCGGCACCACGTTCCTGCAGCGCTTTCTCGCCGACGAGGGGTTCGGCGCCGGCATGGAGCTGTTCCTGATGCTCTACCCGTCGCTGTTGCTGCAAAAGTTTCTCCGCCCCCTGCTGCCGCTTCTGGAGAAGGTCAGCCCGGCCAAGTTCCACTCCACGGAGGCGCACCACACCAGCCTCAGCTCGGTCGAGACCGACGACGTGGCGGTGCTGTTCCGGTACCTCGACGGGTTTTTCCTCTACGGCTTCTTCCTGTCATTCGAGGAGGAGGACCAGTTGCCCTGGTTCGATCCGCGGGTGCGCGACACCACCGGGCGCGACTTCGACTGGCTGGACAAGCTGTGGCGGCGCAGCCTGGTGCTGCACAAGGCCGATCGCAACATCGCCAAGGTGTTCTCCCTGGCCGTCCGACTGCCGCAGTTCATGCAGCGCTTCCCCGAGGCGCAGATCCTCTACATGGCCCGCGACCCGCTGTCGATCATCCCCAGCGCCATGAGCCTGGTCGTCGGCGTCCTGGACAAGGCGTTCGGCTTCTGGTCGCTGCCCGACGCGGTCAAGAAGCGTTGGCTCGACCGCATGTACACGGCCTGGGTGCTCTTGCTGCAGAAGTTCCACGAGGACTGGACCTGCGGCGCCATCGACAAAAGCCGCGTCTTCATCGTGCGCTACGACCGGATGATGGCGGACTTCGAGGGGCTGATGGACGAGATGTGCGGGTTCCTGGGGCATCCGATGACGCCGGCCCTGCGCAAGACCGTGCACGAACATGGCGAGAAACAACGCAAGTACGAGTCCGAGCACAAGTACAACCTCGGCAAGTTCGGCCTGACCGAGGCGCAGATCCGGCGCGACTGCGCTTTTTTCTACGACACTTTCCTGCCGCCGCTTTCGGCCCCTGGCTCCGCCATCGAGAGCAACGAACGAGCGAAATGAGATTGGCGCTCACGTCGGCGGTGGCAAGCCTTCTGGTTTGCGGAACGCGCACAGCGACGGCGCAGGTTGACGCTGGCGGCAGCGACGTCGTCGTTGCCGACGCTGGTGCCCAGGGCGGCGCCCCCGAGGTCGCCGCGCCTGCCCCCGCCGGGCTGCTCGAGCAGGGCCTGGCCGGTGGCAATACGACTACGCCCACCTCCGCGACCGGCGCAACCGATCCCGCCACTGCCAAGGCCTTCACGCTGAACGGCTACGCGCGCGGCGACATGTTCGTCGGAAAGGTCTCCGGAGCTTCGCAAGGGACGATGAAGGCCGCCTACGGCGAGCTGTCGCTGGCACTGCGGACCGCCAAGACCGGCCACGGCGACGGGTTCGTCGAGGCTCGCGTGCGCAACGGGCTGCAGGGCGACGAGCAACGCACGTTCCTCGACCTGCGCGAGGCGTACGTCAACGCCTACGCCGGTCCCGTCGATCTCAGGCTCGGCCAGCAGATCATCGTCTGGGGGCGGGCGGACGCGCTCAACCCCACCAACAACCTGACGCCCATCGACTTTCGGATCCGATCGCCGATCGAGGACGACATCCGCCTCGGCAACGTCGGCGCGCGCTCATTCGTCCGCTTGGCGCCGTTTCGTCTCGAAGCCGTGTGGATGCCCGTCTACCTGCCCACGCAGCTACCACCCGTCGGGCTGCCCCAGTACGTATCGTACGGGCCAGCGGCGGTCACGCCACCGGAGCTGTCAAAGGGCCTCGGGGCCGGCCGCCTCCACCTCGAGCTCGCCAGCGTCGAGATGTCCGTCTCCGCCCTGCGGGGTTATGCGCCGCTGCCCGGTCTGATGATGACCAGCCTCAAATTGACCGGAATGCAGGACCCGCCGCCGTCGATCGTTGTCACGAGAACGCCCTACCAGCACCAGGTCATCGGCTTCGATTTCTCGACCGCGCTGGGCGACGTGCTGACCGTTCGCGGCGAGGCCGCCTATCGACGTCCGTTCGACGACCCGCACCGGGGCCATGTTCCGCGCCGCGACGTTCAGTATGTGCTGGGCGCCGATCACGCGTTCGGCGCGCTCAGTCTCATCGCGCAGTACATGGGGCGCTACGTGTTCGACTGGCAGAAGGAAAACGGGCCGGCCATGACGCTCGACCCGGCAACCCTGCCCACGCTGGGTCCGCCCCTCACCGACGTGGTGACCGACACCATCAACGCCGTTTTGGCCAAGACCAACCAGATCCTCTTCCAGCAGACCGCCCGGGTCCAGCACGTCGGCACCGTGCGCGCCGAATGGGTCGGCGCGCACGACACGCTGACGATCTCCACGCTCGGCGTGATGAACTTCACCACGCACGAGTGGCTGCTGACGCCGCGGATCGGGTACCGGGTCAACGACGCGCTGAACGTCTACCTGGGAGGTCAGATCTTCCACGGACCGCACGACACGCTGTTCGGCCTCATCGACGCGGCGCTGAGTGCCGGCTACGCCGAGCTCCGCTATATTTTCTGACGACCCTCGATGCAAGGAGCCGCCCCATGACACGATCTCGATCCCCATCCATCGCCCTGGCCCTGGCCGGACTGCTCGGCGTTGGGTCGCTGTTGCCGCGAACGACCCAGGCCGATGCCTCGCCCTCGGCGCGCGAGATCATGGAGAAGGTCACGGTCGCGCGAAAGCTCGACGGCTCGGAGGCCGCCGTCAAGATGACGACCATCGACGACAAGGGGCAGACCCGCGAGCGGGAGATCACGATGGCCACCAAGCTCTTCGACGGCGGCAAGACCGAAAAGCGCGTCTACCGGTTCACGTCGCCCGCGGACGTGCAGGGGACGGCCGTGCTGGTATTCGACTACGAACAGAAGGCGGACGACGTCTGGATCTATCTCCCCGCGCTGCGAAAGACCCGCCGCATCGTCAGCTCGCAGCGCTCGCAGAGCTTCATGGGCAGCGAGTTCTCGTACGGCGATCTCAACATCCCGGCGCTGGACGAGTTCAACTACACTTTGGGAAAGGACGAGTCCGTCGGCGGTGAAGCCTGCTGGGTGGTCGACGTGGTGCCCAAGACCAAGGAGATCGCCGACTCCGAGGGGTACTCGAAGAAGACCTACTGGGTCAGCAAGAGCAAGCTGGCGGTGGTCAAGGGCCTCCTTCACGACAAGGACGGCAAGCCGCTCAAGGAGTTCGTCGCGCAGGACATCAAGCTGCTCGACCCGAAGAACAAGCGCTATCGGGCGATGCGCATGGAAATGGTGAACAAGCAGACCGGCCGGCGTTCGGTGTTCGAGTCGAAGAAAGTCACCTTCGCGCCCAACACAAGCGACGAGTACTTCACCACGACGTATCTCGAACGCAGCTAACCGATTTTTGCCGTGGGCCCGGTCCACTCGCCCGTCGCGAACACCATCGAGTAGCCCGCCGCCGCGCTGCCCAGCGCCACCTTGTCACCGGGCCGCAGCCTGCCCTCCTGCAGCAGCTGCTTGTACGTCACGCCGATGCTGGCGCTGGCGGTATTGCCATAAAGCGAATGCGTGTACACGCCTTTTTTGTCGGGATCGACGCCGATGTCGGTGAGGATCTTGCG
>DASRQT010000520.1:0-16426 GCA_035696485.1 Polyangia bacterium
CCCGGTATTACCGCCGATTCCCGATCTGGTGGCCTACTGGAAGCTGGACGAATCAACGCCGGGCGCCCGCGCAGCCGACGCCACCGGTAACGGCAACAACGCCGGCCCCGCCAACGCGCCGATGCCGGCCGGTCCTGCGCCGGGGCTGGCGTTCGCGAATCCGCACAGTCTCAGCTTCAACACCTCGGGCGGCACCATCAACCAGTGCGCGCTGATCACGACCGCGCCGCGCCTGACCTTCGTTGGGGCCATCACCATGTCGGCCTGGATAAAGCCGATGCTGACCACCGCGTCTCACCAGATCATCGCGCATGGCTCCGGTACCGCGGAGACCGGGCTGCAGATTGATACCAACACCTACGTCGCCTATTCGCGCAACAACCTGCGCCACGCCGCGACGTTCGCCGTCCCGCGTGAAGATGTCGCTGATTGGGTGCACATCGTCGGCACCCACGACGGCACCGCCTGGCGCCTGTATCGTAACGGCAACCAGGTGGCAGTGACCGAAGACGACGTTGGCGCGCTTTTTTCCAATGGCTACTGGTCGCTCGGCTCCAGCAGCAACTGCGCCATCGGGTTCTTCCAGGGTAGCCTGGACGACGTGCGCCTCTACCGCCGCGCCCTCCGCCCCGAAGAGGTCCGGCAGCTCACCAACGGCGCGGAATTCTAGCGGCGAAACGGTGAACTGTTGACACCCAGGCGGGTGCCGGCACATGACAGAGTGGAAGATGCGCGGCGAATCCAGCGCGATATCCCCGGCACGCATGATGCAAACGCCCAAGTCGATGCGAACAGCATTCCTGGTCTTTCTGCCCTTTGTCGGTCTCATCACCGGCTGTGAGGGGTCCGTCGATATTTACAAGACGACCGTGCTTGCCGAACTGACCTCAGGCGTCGAGCGATGGTCGGCGGAGATCTGGTCCACCAAAACCGTTTACGCGAACGAAGTCATCGGCGTGCAAGGGTATTCGACCACGGTGTCGGACATGGTGAACGCGATTCGAGACCCGGGACATCACGCGCCGGCTTCGATGAGATGGTCCCTCACCAGGGACACGATCGCGGCGGGTGTTGATCTGCCGCTACCACTCGGCGCTTTGCAGGAACTGCCAGCCGGGCCCGGGACGCTGCGTTCCTTCTCGCCTTCGCAGGCAGAAATATGGCTCCCCATTGAGGCGACGGGGTTCACGTTCACCAATGTTGGTTGCCCACCCGATGCCCGCGTGATTGAAAATGGAACGGTGGTACGAACCGATCTGTCGAAATGCAACCTGCCCATCACGGGGTTGGTCGCGGGTACGGTCCAGGTGACCTCCATCAACCCGCTCGCCGTGCAGCTGGATGTGACCTTTACCCCAACCTCTACGCAACCGATCGTGCTTCGCGGTCCGTTGACGTTCACGATCAACGAAAGCAAGACCACCCAGTCCGACTGAGCGCCCGATCCGGCCCGCGCATTATTCGCGGCAATGTGAGCAAAACGCGCTTTCCGCGGCTAGCTCTTGACCGCGCCGGCCGTGAGACCGGAGACCATGTAGCGCTTGAACGCGTAGTAGATGGCGGCAGGCGGAAGCGCGTAGATCAACCCCAGCGCCATCAGCAGCTCGTAGGGCGAATCGTCGGCCGAGGTAAACGCGCCCAGCGCCACCGCCAGCGTGAACTCGGTCTCCTTGGTCAGCATCAGGAACGCGTACAGGTATTCGTTCCACGCCAGCAGCAGCGAATAGGTGCCGATCGCGACCAGCGACGGCGCGATCAGCGGCAGGTACACCAGGCGAAACAGCTGCATCGTCGTGGCGCCGTCCATGCGCGCCGCCTCGTCCAGCTCGTAGGGCAGCTTGTCGGAGGCCTCCTTCAGCACCCAGATCGCGTAGGGCGACGCGATGGTCACCATCGCGAAGATCATCGACCACTGCGTCCCCAGGAGCCCATAGGACCCCATCGCCCGGTACATCGGCACCGCCAGGAAGGCGGCCGGGATGAAGTAGGTGCACAGGGCGGCGTTCATCACCAGGCGTCCGCCCTTGATCTTCAGCCGGCTGATGGCGAACGCCGCCGCGGTGGCGACCAGCAGCACCAGCACCCCCACGCTGACCGCGATCAGCAGCGAGTTTCCGATCTGCCGCCAGAAGTGGTGCAGATAGAAGTGTTCCTGCTTGAACACCGTCGCGAAGTTACGCAGCGTCGGTTTGTTGGGCCACAGCGAGCCCGTGGCCGACTCCTTGGCGGAGATCGCGAACAGGAACATGTGGTAGATGGGAAAGATCGTCCATATCAGGATCGGGATCGCCAGCAGCAGCAGCCTGGCCTCGTTGAACACCTTACGTTTGTTCATGGGCCCCTCGCGACAACCGCTTCATCATGAACCAGACCAGCGGGATGACGAATGGCATGGCGCACACGATGCTGGCCATGGCCAGCGGCATCTGCGACAGGCGCAGGTAACGAATACCCAGCGTCGCCAGCACGTGGGTCTGGTCGGCGGGACCGCCACCCGTCAACAGCGCGACGCTGTTGTAATCGCCCAGCGTCCAGAACATCGACAGGATGGTCGAGGTCAAGTACAGGGTCTTCAGCGACGGCCAGGTGACAAACCGGAATTTCTGCCAGCCGGTCGCGCCGTCGACGCTGGCCGCCTCGTAAAGGTCGGACGGGATCGCCAGGCGGCCGGAGACCAGGATCACCGTCCAGAACGGCAGGCTCTTCCAGATGTGCGTCACGATCGACATCGACAGCGCCATGGTCGGGTTGGCCAGCCAGTTGGGGCCGTCCTGCTGGGTGAAGCGAAAGATCAGCGCGTTGACCAACCCCCATTCGGGATTGAGCATGAACCGCAGTGACAGGATGGTCGGGATCGACGGCACGGCCCACGGCAGGAAGAACAGCACCGACAACCATTTGATCCAGGGGCGGCTGTTCACGAAGAAGCCGGACAGTCCCAGCGCCAGCAGAAATTTCAGGTTCACGCCCACCATCAGGAAGATGCCGGTGTTGATCACCGTCCGCAGGAAGATCGGATCGTCGAACAGCTCGACGTAGCTGGCGGGGTGTCGGGCCAGCCACAGCCCGTAACAGACCGGGTACAGGACGAAAACCAAGAAAACCAGCACGTAGGGGGTCAACAAGATCAGCCCCCACGTCCGCCAGGGCGTCAGGCGTTCCTTGGGGACGGGAATGGAAGGGGTCGGCGGCGAAGACATCGATGCTATCTAATTCCCGGCGACCTGCTTGATGCGGCCGATCAGCTCGTCCGCCGCCTTGTCGGCCGGCCATTTCTCGTTGGCCATGCGGTTGATCGCCTTGGCCCAGACGTTCTCGTTGTTGAGCAGCGAAAACTTGTAGTTCTTCGTGAACTCGAAGTTCACGACGCCGCCGTTGAACTGCTTGTGCACGGTCTTGCGGTGCGGGTCGTTGGTCCAGAACTCGCGCGCGGCGCCGGTCTTGGTGACCGGGTACCAGCGGCCCAGGGCACCTTCAACCAGCGGCGTCAGGTTCTCGTCCTTGAGCACGAACTGGACGAACTCCTTGGCGCGCTTCTTGTTCTTGGCCGCGCTGAACACCACGCCGGCCTTGACCGCCTGGCGGTACACCATCGGCTTGCCGTCCGGCTTGGCCGGAAATGACGCGACCTTCACCAGCTCGTCGTAGTTCTTCTTCGCGGTGGCGCGTTCTTCCGGCGTCAGCTTGTCGTTCTTGGAATCGTCCAGCCACTTGGACGCGATCGAGATGGTCGCGTTGTGGGTCATGATCAATGTCTTGTTGTGAAAGTTCACGTTGTTGTCGGGGTCCTTCCAGGTCACCGCGGACGGCGGCGTACAGCCCTTCGTGAACGTAGAGACGTAATCGGTCAGCGCGGCAGTCAGACCTTTTTTCACGGCCGGGTTGTCGACCATCACCTTGCCGTTGTCCTCGACCAACTTGACGTTGTAGGCGTCGGCGAAGGTCAGGAATGAATAAAAGGAATCCGTGGAATCGACGCCCATGGGGCTGCCGACCGAGTAGGCCCGCTTGCCGCTCTTTTTTCGATACGCGGGCTGCACCTTGTCGCACCAGAAGTCCCAGTACGCCTTCCAGGTCTTCGGGATGTCGGACTCCTTGTATCCCGCCGTCTCCAGCATGTCCTTCCAGTACTGGATGTGCATCGTCTGGCGCTTGACCGGGAACGCGTAATAGGCACGCTTTCGCGTCTTGTCATTGTAGAGGAACGTCGTCTCCAGCGTGTTGGGCAGGAACTGGCCCTTGATCGGCAGCAGGATGTCGGACAGATCCTCCAGCTTGCCTTCGTAGGCCCATTTGGCCGAGACGTTGAAGTCGAAGGTGTCGCCATACGCCACGTCCGGTGGATTGCCGGTATCGAGGGCGGCGACCGTCTTGGCGATCATGTCAGGGGTGGGATATCGGGCGAACTCGACTTTGACGCCGGTCTTGGCCTCGAACTTCTTCACCATCTCGTCGACCGACGCGTCCTCCGCCGGATAGAAACCCTTGTTGAACCACACCACCAGCTTTTCCTGCGCCCGCGCCGCGCTGGCCAGCGACAGGCAGAACGCCGCCACGCCCAGGGTGATCAGCAACTTCAGTCGTCGCATGCGGTCTCCTATGATGGTGAAAGGCGGCCCTCGACCGGATGCGCCGATCTGCCAAACGCTCTTTGTATCAGCTTCAGTCGCGTCCGTGGTGGCGACCAGGCACCGATCGCTGCGACCGAGCCGCTGGCAGAATCCAGGCTGGTGCGTAAGTACCTGAAAGTACTACGATTCAGTGATGGATCGCCGGCCGGGCCTCTGGTTGGGGCGGCCGCGGCCGCGGCCCGGCGGCCCGCGCCAGCGGAAGCCAGACCTGGAACCGCGAGCCCCGTCCTGGGGTCGACTCCACGTTTATTAGGCCACGATGTTGTTCCACAACGCGTCGAACGGTGGCAAGGCCAATCCCGGTACCCGGGGCTCGATTGCCCTCGACCCGGTAGAACGGCTCAAAGATCTTCTGCAGGGCGTCTCTTGGGATACCGGGACCGGTGTCCTCGACATCAATTCGGCAGAACGCCCCGTCCTGGCGCGCTGAAATGCGAACCCGCCTCTCCAGTTGCCCGTCGAGGAACTTGACGGCATTGCCGCACAGGTTGGCCAGAACCACGTGCAATAGGCCTGGGCTGCATCGAACTTGAAGCTCGGGAATGTCGTCGCCTTCAAGCGCCACGTCCAGGCGCGCAATCTCGGGGCCCAGTTCCTCGAAGACGCTCTTCACGGCCGCCGGCAGCGCCCCTGACTCGTCGGCCTCGACGTCGCTTGAGGCGCGCGAGAAAGCCAGCAGCGCATCAATCAGCGCGATCGCCTTGCGAGAGCACCGATCGATACGGTCGGCGACCTCGTCAATGTGAGCCGGATTCTGCAAAGACCTTCGCAGCATCGATGGCCCGAGCAGAATCGGGAACAGCGCGTTCTTCAGATCGTGCGCGACGCGACCGGCGAAGGAGTCGAGATCGGCGTTGACCTCCTCGAGACGTGACGTGTACTCGGCCAGCCGGCGCCGCTGGCGGCGGAGCACTTCGATCATGGTTCCCCAGATCGCGATCATCCCGGTCAGGAAGAGCCCGACGAGAATCACCTCCGCCGATCCAATCCGCGACGCCTCCTTGTTCTGGGCGCGCAGCTGGGTCAACACCTTTTCCCTGTGCATCTGTTGCAGCTCATCAAGGGCATCGTGAACTTCCGTCGCAGCGGACGCTTCGTTGACCAGGATCTCGGCGGCACCGGCGGGCTTCCCGGTTCGTATCGCGGAGGTCGCGTCGAGGTAGGTCTGTCGAAGCCGTGCGATCTCGCGCCGCAGCTCACCCCAGCGCCGCTCCTCCTGGGGGTCGAACGCACCCGACAGCGCGTCTAGGGCAGTCTGCAGGGACAAATCAACCTGCGAGATGTGCTCCGTGCGATGACTGAACTGGGCGGGAGATTCCTTGAACCCAAGCGCGACATAGGCACGCAGCCGCGCCAGCTCTTCTCCGACTTCGCCCAGATAGTAGGTGGAGCGCTGGCTATTGTCCGCGAGCTCAACCGTCGCGTGCTCGACGCGGGTGACCTCAACGACCGCGATGCCCAGGGTCAGCACCGCCAGCAGCAGGGTGCAGATGAACCCCAGTACCAGGAACCTGGGATTCAGAGTGCGACCTGGGTCATTCCGGCGCGGGCTCATCAATACCCCTCCTCCCTAGATGGGGTCGATCTCGCTCACTGTCACGTCAAACGCCTTCTGAAGTCGGATCAGGGGCGCGTCATGCGCGCGATGCGCGTTGCGTGCGCGGGAAATCGCATCGCCAGCTCGGGCCCGGCCGCCAGATCGAAGTCGGCGAAGTCGAACCCCGGGGCGACCGTGCACCCGAACAGGCAGTGCGTCGCGGGCGCCGTCAACTCGACGGCGAACCAGGTTCCGGCCGGGATCACCAGCTGCGGTCGATCGCCTGCCGCTAGGTCCAGTCCCAGACGCCTCACCTCACCGGGCGCGCCATCGCCGGCGCCCGGGAGCAACAGAACGTCCAGCGGCCCTCCTTCATAGAGATGGAACAGCTCGTCTGAGCGCAGCCGGTGCAAGTACGTGGTCGGCTGTTCGCGCGTCACCAGAAAATAGATGGCGGTGCTGGCCGCGCGCGACCCCCCGTGCGCGGCGCTGTCAATCGCCAGCGGCGACCGGTAGGTCTCGGTGTAAAAGCCGCGTTCCGGGTGGGCGACGAGGCCCAGCCGGCGGACGATCTCAGCGGCCTGGTCGGAAGGGTTGCCCTCGGGTATCATCATCGCCGCAAAGCTTATAAGATCGCGACATGTCGCTTCCGATCAAACGTATCGACCTGCGCCGCTATGACCCGGCGAAAATGCAGAAGCTGACGCTGTTCGAGACCGAGCGCTTCTTCTGCGACATCTATTGCCTCGATGCCGGGCAGTCCCAGTCCCCTCACGCGCACGACGGCGCCGACAAGGTCTATGCCGTGCTGGAGGGGACGGTCACCGCCAGCGTCGGGGAGGACGAGGCAGTGCTGGGCGTGGGCGATGCCGTGCTGGCGCCCGCGGGCCGCCCACACGGTATCCGCAACACCGGTCCCGGGCGGGCTGCCGTGCTGGTGTTCATGGCCCCGCACCCGTAGCGCGCCCGCTATCGCAGCGGATCGGCACCCAGCGCGAGTGCGTGGATCTCGGCGGCCGACAGCGCCCGCGAGTGCAGCGTGACCTCGTCCATGGTCCCGGTCAGTCCGTCGCCCACGATTACCGGCCGGATCTGCGGGCCGATGGGGTGTGCGTACACGCCGCGCGCCGCCGGCAATCCGTCGACGAAGATCTGCGTCGCGCTGGTCACCTGATCGTACGTGAACGCCAGGTGGATCCAGCGCCCGACGGGGACGGGCTGGTCGGTGCGCAGGTCGGCCTTGTACACGATCGGCGAATTGATCTGCAGCCGCAGCCGGTCGCCGATCAGATCAGCGCAGTAGAGACAGCCACGATCCATCGGGGCCGAACGCGTGACGAACGTCCCTTCGCTGCGGTTGTTGTCGCGGCGATACCAGAAGGCGATCGTGAAGCCATCGGAGATGGTGTCCAGGCTGAGAGAACTCTCCACGTCAACCTGCGGGCCACCAGTACCCGAGAACCGCAGCGCCATGCCGCGCCAGCCGCCCACCCAGACGCCGGCGGGATCCGACGCAACCAGCCGCACGCGGTTTTGGTTGACGGACGTGTCGTGCAAATCGGCGGCCGGGCCTTCATCAAGAGGCAGATAAAAGATCAACCCGCGCGACAGCTGCACGCCGGGCTCGACCTCGGGACGCGGCGGGTTCACGACCGGGGCATCGGTCGCCGCCATGGCGTCGGGGCTGCCGGGGTTGTCGCCGCCATCGTCGGCGCCGGACGCGCCCGCATCGGACGGCGCCGCGTCCGGATCGATGGTCGCGTCGTTGGATGCATCGCCGAACCCGCGCGTCGGCGGCGGTCCGCCACTACCCGAGTCCGACTCCTCGATGATGATGATGGTGTCGACACTGTTGGGCGAGCAGGCCGCCGAAAAGACCGCCACCGCCGTCAGAATCAAAAACACAAAGACGCGATCTGCAGAAGCACGCAATGGCGTCATTCCCCCTCCCCTCAAAAGCTGGAGTTCACATTACTGTCTGCCACGCGGCGACAATAGACCTCCCGGCTCCGAACGTCAGCAACGTAAGCTGGCCTTCGGCAGACGCCAGAGCTTCCGAACAACAGGCCTTCTGACGCGCTATCCCAGAAAGCCGGGGAGCTCGCCGGTATAACGCGGATCGCCGAACGCGGTCACGTTCGCGCCGTATTGATTGGCCAGCGAGACCAGCAGCCGGTTGTGTGGATCCTTCGAGTCCCTGTACTCCGGCATCACGCCGAACTTCAGGTACCGCCCCTTCTTGTAGGTTCCGCCGCCGCCGGCCAGAACGAAGGGGAGGTTGTTGTTCATGTGGCGCGAGGGATCACCCAGCTCGTTCGACCACAAGATGATGGTGTTGTCGTAGACGGTGCCGTTGCCCTCGGGCATGGCTTTCAGCATGACGATGAAATCGGCGACCTGCTGCGCGTACCAGCGGTGAACCTTGGACAGCTTGCGCCCGCTGGCCGGATCGTCGGCGCGCCAGCCATGCGCGACGTCGTCGTGGATCTTGGTCTCGCCCATCAGCCAAGGCATCTTGCCCGAACCGGCCGGATCAATGGACATGGTCGAGACGCGCGTCAGGTTGCAGGCCAGCACCTGCGTCGCGAAGCGGAGCATGGTGTTGATCAGATCGGCGTCGCCCAGCGCCGCATCCGTCTTGGTCGGTTTTCCGCACGAGGTCGATGGCGCAAGCGTGCCGGTGCCGCTCAGGCGTTGCTGCAGCAGATTCAGCGCGTCGATGTGGCCGTCCAGCTTCAGCCGCTCGCGGCCGCCCAGGCGTATCCGCAGCGTCTTGGCCTCGGCGTTCAAGTGGGTCAGCACGGCCGTGTCGGCCTTCAGCCGGGCGGCCGCCTTGGGATCGACCATCGGCTGGGCGCCGCCACCCATGAAGTTGCCGAACCACTTGCTCAGGCTGCTGGGGAATTCGTATTCGTTGGGAACGCGGTTGCCGGCGTTGTCGTAGGTGATGAAGGTGGAATTGCCGGAATAACCCAGCGGGTTGAACAGGAACGGGGCGACCTTGAGCTGGCTGGCCACGAAATAGTCGATCGAGCTTCCGTCCGTGGTTACCGATGTGCCGCCCTCGGGCGTGCGGCCGTGGCGGCCAGTCAGCGGCGCGACGGTGCCGCCGTTGTGCCCGGTGTAGATCGGCGACTGGTCAAAGTTGCAGAGCAAATCCAGCCCTTCAATGATGACCAGCGAGTCCTTGTGCGGTTCGAGCGGGCCCAGCGACGAATCGGGGTCGAAGTCCAGCACCCAGCCCTTCTCGGTGGCATCGCCTCCACCCGGAGCGCGCGGCCGCCACAGCGTCGGATCGTAGCCGTGCGGATTGTTGAGGACCACGAATCTGGGCGCGGTCGGCATCGCCTGCCCGTAAGCGTCGCGCAGCAACCCCCTGAACTGAGCGGCCGCGCCCAGGCCGGCGAAGGTCCTCATCAGGGCGCGACGCGAGAAGGTCATGTTGCTCATGGGCCCACCTTCTGGGGAATGATCCGGTTGCCGAACGCCGGTGACGCCACGATCGAGATCAGCAGCTCGCGCAGGTCGAGGCCGCTGTCGGTGAACGCCCTGGTGTGCTGCCGGACGGCGCACTGATCGCCGGGGAGCTCCTGGCGCCCGACCTCGAACCGGAAGGCTTGCCGCGTGAAACATTCGTAGACGTCGGGGCTGGCCGCCAGCGCTTTCGCCATCGCGACCGCGGTGGCGATCGGCTGGTCGCTGGCCGCGGTGCCGACGATGGCGCCGGTTGAATCGACCGGCACGCCGTTCTCCTCGGTCCGGAACGCCCCGACCGCGTCGTAGTTTTCGAACACGAACCCCATCGGGTCGAAGGTTTCGTGGCAGCTCTTGCAGAAGGCGGCGGAGGTGTGTTTCTCGAACCGCTGCCGCGAGGTCTTGATCACGGTCTTGTCGACCGGCGGCAGCGGCGGGACCATGGCCGGCACCGGCGGCGGCGTGCCGCACAGGAACTGGCTCAGGATCGCCAGGCCCCGCAAGACCGGCGACGTGCCGTCGGGATGCGCGTACGACCCGAGGAAGCTGGGCTGGGTCAAGATGCCGGCCCGCTGGGTCGCGTCGAGCGGCACCTTGGTGAACGTGGCCGACGTCCCGGCGGCGCCGCGGCCATAGATCGGGCCGTTGAGGTTGTTCACGAAACCGTCGGTGCCGATCATCAGCGCGGTAAACGACGCGCCGGAGTTGAGCCAGCCGTCGAGGTACATCGCCGTCTCCTGCGCAAAGGCGTCCTTGAGCGCCGCGGAGAACCTGGGATAGGCGGTGGTGTCCTTGTTCCAGTCGGGCTTGTCGTAGTCGATACGCAGCCATTCCAGGACGAAGCTGCGGATCTGCGGCTGAAATCTTTCCGGCCGCTGCATGATGAGGCGGCGCGCCTGCGCGATGATCTGGTCGCGCGAGGCAAGCTCGCCCGCCGCGGCCGCGTCGAGCAACGGCGCATCCGGGGGCGAGGCGATGATTCCGTAAGACAGCGCGCTGGCCACCTCGAACGGGGTCAGCGGCGTGGTCGCGCCCGGCTGCGCCGAGACGGCGCCGAGCTCGGTGCGGAACACAAAGTGGGGCGACTGCATGACCGTCCGCACGACGTAGTCGAGGCCGGCCTTGAAGCGTTCGGTGACGTTGCCATCGGTGCCGGTATCGCGGCCGGCGTCGTAGACGGCGAGGAAGCCGGCGACCTCGGAATCCTCCAGCGGCCGGCGAAACGCGCGCCGGACAAAGTCGCGCACGAACTTGTCGGCGCAGGTACGGGCCCCGGCGTCGTTTGCGAAACAGCTGGCCGCGAACCTGGGCTGCGCGACCCCCTTGCGGAATTCGGACGAGATGCCCTCGGCGACGCGTTTGAGCGCGTCGACGTAACCCGACGTGATACCGCGCTCGTCGCCGGTGGAAAATCCCATGGTCCGCGGGTCGGACTCGAGCTCGTTGGTCAGCGCCGCGGCCGGGTCACTGATCAGATCGGCGACGGTGTTGCGAAGCTCCAGCTTGTTCAGGCGGCGAATGCGCGCGCCCAGCGGTTCGGACGGTCCCTCATTTTGACTGCAAAGCGCTGAAGAACCGCCCGGGCCCGGGGCCTGGCCAGGTTCACCGATCACACCCGAACAACTGATGGCGGTCAACAAGACGGCCGCGACGCCGATAGCCGCGCAATGCCGTCTGGGGATTTTCCGCATCTCACCTCCACGGAGCGTTTGCTGCTCCCCAGCCCTGGATACGCAGACCACCGCGGCCCGAGGGCGTATCAGTTTAACACCTCATCGGCCGGATATTCCCCGGCCTTCAGTCGACAAATTCGCAAAATTGCCGCGCCGCGCGCCGGTTCCCGCGGCGCTCGCGTAGGAATCTGTAAGACGACACCGACCTGCTACGACAGCTGCCGACCGCTGTTTAGTCGTTACGCCTTCCGCGCTCGCCGCTACGGATGTTGACCACGCGGTTGTCTTCAAAGGACAGGTAACGGACGAAACGGTGCGGACCAAAATCGTAGACCCACTCGTCGATCGTCACCTCGATCTCGCGCTCTTCGGTCAGGTCCTGCGCGACGCCATTGGTCCAGCGGCGGATCTTGTTCTTGACCTTCCGCTTTTCCAGCCGCTGCGTGATTGATTCCGGATCGCCGCACTTTTTCTGCACGTCGTACTGGTGATCGCCGAGGAGGATCAAGCGCCCACCACAGCGAAAGCCGCTGTCCGTGTCAGCGACGACACGACCGGGCATGCCCAGCATCGCGGCCGAAAAGAACAAGGCGCCGAACACGAACAGACCCGCATATCCCTTCATGACGACCTCCGCGCGGAAAACGTTGCGCTGCTGCGACGCTGCTACCGGCAATTATATTCACCGCCCTCGGCAACCCCGCAGTGCTCGGACGAGGAGGCGCAGTCCACCGCGGCGGCGGCCCCATCGTAGCACCAGACCAGGACGTCACCGTCGCAGCGGCCGGCGGACGTCACGCCCTTGCACGGCGCGATCGACGTGCGGCGGGGGCAGTCGGCGCAGGTTCCGGACTGGCCCAGATCAGGCCGGGCGCGAAACAGCTCCTCCAGACTGACGCCCTGCGCCTGGATCTCCTTCGCCAGGGCGGCTCCGACAAAGCGGATATGCCACGGTTCCGGGCGATAGCCGGTGACGCGCTGGCGGCCCGGCGGATAGCTGAGGACAAAGCCGAAATTGGGGGCGTTTTCGGCCAGCCAGGCGATGGCGGCGCTGGTGGGCAGCCGCAGATCGACGGCCGTCCCCAGCTGGTGCTCGCTGTGTCCCGGTCGCGCGGCGCGCCCGATCTCCTTGGTCGCAGCAAAGAGGCGGGCTTGATCCGGGTAGGAACGAAAGCAGGACTGCACGCGCACGCGGTGGCCTGCGTCGGCTGCGGCAGCCATCAGCTCGGTCAGCGCGGGGCGCGCGTCGGCGTCGACGCGATGACGTCCGCGCCGATCGGGCAGGCCGCGATCATTGATCCGAACCAGCCGCCCGGCCGGGTTGTCGGCGCACGACGGCAGACACCGGGCGGGGTTCACCCACGACAGCCGGTCGCCATCACCGGCGGCGGACAGCGGCACCATCAGCATCACCATCGCGAAAAACACGCAGCCGAGCCGGCGTCCCACGGCACGATAATGCCGCGCGGCCGCGGTCGGGGGCTAGTTTCCGACTAGCAAGCGGACTGGTCGTCGCTGCCGATGTAGCGACGGGCGAAACCCTTGAACTGGGTCAGGTAGTTGACCACGCTTCGTCGGGAAACGCCGAGAACGCGCGCGACCTCGTCCTGGTCCAGATCGTCGACGTGATAAAGCCAGGCCGTCTCGCCGACCCGGTCGGGTGCCTGGGCGACCAGCCGCTGCAGCAGATCGCGGTCGGCGATGCGCTCTTCCGCGACGCGCGGATCGCCCACCTCCGGGAGATCGCCGTGGCTGAGCGCATGATTTCGTTCGCGGCGGAGTTCGTTCAGGCAGTGGTTGGTGGCGATGCGATACATCCAGCGCACCGCCTCGTTCGAATTGGGGGCCGAGCTCTGATGACGTTGAACGCGCAGGAAGGTCTCCTGGGCCGCGTCCTCCGCCGCCGCCTTGTTGCCCAGAATGCGAAGGCAACGACTGTAGATGTTGGGCGCGTATTTTCGGTAGAGCTCACGGACATCGGTGGCCGGTCGGGTCGTGGATGGGTTCATAGCGAGGTGGGAATCGTGGGTTGTGACAGGGCAGCCAAAGTTATTGGACCGGGCTCCATGTCGGATATCCTGCGTGTATGTGCAGGCGACGTGCCACGACCGCAAAGTCGCTGATAACGCTTTGCTTTCTTGTAGTGCCGCGATCTTGTTGGGTGTAGCCAACATGTAAAAGGTCGGGTGAAAGAGGGCACTGGCCCAAACTGGCCCACGAAGCGGGCCAGGTGGCCTATGATGGGCCGGTGAGTTCTGGCCTCAACCTCGACCGTCTTATCTCCTCGTTTCCCGATGCCCTGGTGATTCTCGATCGCCAGACGCATCGAGTTCTTTCCGCCAGCTCGGTCACCCAGGACCTCCTGGGTTGGCGCGACGTCGAACTGACCAGCCACACCCTTGACGATTTGCTGGGTCAGGACCTGTTGACGGGATGGCAGGCGGAACGCGCGTCGGTGCGCAGCAGCCAGTGCGCGACCAAGAATGGCCCGTCAATCGAAGTTCAGGTGTCGATTGCGGCGGTGTCCGACGACCTGCTGATTGCGGTGCTGCGGCCGGGGCCCGACCCGACGCGGATCTCTCAGGAGCTGCGCGAGGCCAATCGGTTCCTGGAGGCGATGGTCGAGAACATCCCCGACATGATTTTCGTCAAGCGAGCGCGCGATCTCACCTTCATCAGGTTCAATCGCGCTGGCGAGGAGCTGCTGGGTTGGTCGCGCGAGCAGATGCTGGGGAAGACCGACCACGATTTCTATCCCAAGGAGGAAGCGGACTTCTTTCAGGCCAAGGACCGCGAGACCTTCGCGCGAGGCGAGCTGGTCCACGTCGCGGAAGAGCCGATCACCACGCGCCACCAGGGCATCCGCTGGCTGCACACGAAGAAGGTTCCCGTCTACGAGGGAACCGAGCCTTTGTACGTGCTGGGGATCTCCGAGGACATCACCGAGCGAAAACTGGCGGAGGAGCGCGCGCGAGCGCTGGAACGCGAGCTGTCCGCCGTGGTCTTGAAGGCCAACGACGCCATCGTGTCGTGGAACCCCGAGGACGGCACCATCGTGTCCTGGAACCCCGCCGCCGAGCTGCTGTACGGCATCTCGGCCGAAGCCGCCATCTCCACGTCAATCGAGGCACTGGTCCCACCGGCGCTGCAGGCCGAGTTGCGGGCCAACACGCAGAAGCTGCTGGCCGGGCAGAAGGTGCCCATTACCGAGACCTACCGCCTGCGCGCCGGTCTGGAGATCGAGGTGGAGGACAGCCTGTTCTTGATTCCGCAGGGTCCGGACCACCCGGCACGGATCGCCAGCATCGCGCGTGATATCGGCGAGATCGCGCGCTTGCGGCGCGCGGCCGAGATCCTGGGCGGCGTTCGTTCAGAGAGCGTCGCGGACACGTCGCTGTTCGCGCCGGCCATGCGCGAGGTGATCGACGCCGCCGACGCGGTGGCGCGTGACGGCTACGCGTCGGTGCTGTTGCTGGGTGAGACCGGCGTCGGAAAGACCTGGCTGGCCCAGCGCATTCACCGGCACAGCAAGCGTTCGGCAAAACCATTCTTCGACATCAACTGCGCCGGGCTGGCGCCGCAGCTTTTGGAGAGCGAGCTGTTCGGGCACGAGCGGGGCGCCTTCACGGGGGCCGCGGGCCACAAGCGCGGGCTGGTCGAGGCGGCGGACGGCGGGACCTTGTTCCTCGACGAGGTGGGCGAGCTGTCGATTAGCGTTCAGGCGCAGCTGCTGACCTTCCTGGACGAGCATCGGTTCCGGCGCGTGGGCGGTACGCGGGTCATGGAGGCCGATGTGCGCGTGCTGGCCGCCACCAACGCCGACCTGGCCGACCGGGTTGCGAACGGGCTGTTCCGCAAGGACCTCTACTATCGGCTGAGCGTGGTTCCCATTCGTATCCCGCCGATGCGCGAGCGGCGGGAAGAGATTCCGGCGCTGGCCCGGAGCATCCTGGGCGAGCTGGGGAAACGGGTCGGCCGCCGGTCAGACGTGACGCTGGGTCGCGGCGTGAGCGCGGCGCTGGCGCAATACGACTGGCCCGGCAACCTGCGCGAGCTGCGCAACACGCTGGAGCGCGCGCTGATCTTGAGCCACGGCGATACCATCGAGCTGCCGCATCTTCCACCCGAGATCCGCCAGCGGCACGCCGACGGCGCGACCTCGCACCGCCTGGAGGATGTCGGCCGCGCGCACGTCATCCGTGTGCTTGAATCGCTGGATGGCAACCGCACCCGGGCCGCCGAGGTGCTCGGGGTCAGCCGTTCGACGCTGAAGCGCAAGCTGGCCGAGATGGCGCAGGTCGGGCTGGCAATTCCCTCAGGATCAGATAGCGCGACCTAGTTTCGCCGATCAAGACTCGCGTGGGGAGGCGTTCCGCGGCATGCTGTGCGCCGTTTCACCGGAGGAGCCTGGATGCCGCACACCCGACGTTGCGATTTCATCGCCAAGCTGGTCCTCGCGTTCATAATGACGGCCGTGACGACCGCCGCCGCCGCCGACCGCAAGGACATTCCCGACAAGTTCAAATGGAACCTCGGCGACCTTTACCCGAACGAAGCGGCCTGGACCAAGGCGCGCGACGATCTCAAGCAGCGCATCCCGACGCTGGCCAAGCACCGCGGACACCTGGGCGATTCGGCGGGGACGCTACTGACGGCGCTGGAGGCCATGTTCGTCCTGGATCGCGATCTGTCGCGGCTGGTGGTCTACGCCTCGTCGCTCTCGGATCAGGACACGCGGGCGGCGCGGCCGCGCGAGATGAAGCAGTCGGCGGAGCAGCTGATCACGGAGCTGTCATCGGCGTCGGCGTGGGTGCGTCCCGAGATCCTGACGCTGGATCCGGCCAAGGTGCACGTGTTCGCGGCGGGCGAGCCGCGCCTTGCGCCCTACCGCATGTTCCTGGACGAGACGTTGCGACGAAAGGCGCACACGCTGCCGGCCGGGGAAGAGAAGGTCGCGGCCGAGGCCGGCGAGATGGCCAAGGCCGGTGACGAGGTGTTCGGGATCCTGTCGAACGCGGATCTCCCCTACCCCACCGTCAAGTTGTCGACGGGCGAGGACGTCCGGCTGGACCCGGCGGCGTATTCGCTGCACCGGCAGGCGCGCGCGCGTG
>DASRQT010000521.1:0-4553 GCA_035696485.1 Polyangia bacterium
CAAGCGCCAGCGTCGTCTCCATGACCGAAGCTTCATCGGTAGCGAGCGACGTCGGCGCGCCCCCGGTACCGGCGTGGAAGGCGGCGCTGGGCGTGGTCGGGGCGCCGGCGCGACATGTTTTCGGCTACTTCGGCGAGCACACGCTGATGCTGCTTGAGGCTATCAAGTGGCTGTTCCGGCGGCCGTTCCGCCCGCGGCTGTTTCTCGAGCAGATGCAGTTCGTCGGGGTCGGTTCGCTGCCGATCATCTTGCTGGTCGGGTTCTTCTCGGGCGCAGTGGCCGCGCAGCAGGCCATCGCGGCGCTGGCCATTTTCCGGCAGGAACGCTTCGTCGGCGCGACCGTCGGGGTGTCGCTGGCGCAGGAGCTGGCGCCCGTGTTCACGGCGCTGATGATCACGGCGCGCGCCGGCTCCGGGATGGCGACCGAGCTCGGGTCGATGCGCGTCAGCGAGCAGATCGACGCGCTGACGACGTTCGCGGTCAGCCCCATTCAATACCTCATCACCCCGCGCATCGTGGCGACAGTCATCATGATGCCGATCATGGTGATGGTCTTCAACATCGTCGGGTTGCTCGGCGCGTACCTCTACTCGATCGTCCTCAAGCAGGTCGATCTGGGCCAGTTCCTGGAGTACTACCGTTACTGGACCGATCCCAAGGACTACATCATCGGGATGACCAAGGCGGCGGTCTTCGGCATCGCCCTGTCGCTGGCGGCCTGCTATCAGGGCTTCAATGTGCGCGGCGGCGCCAAGGAGGTCGGGTTGGCGACAACCCGCGCGGTCGTCGCGGGGTCAGTCTCGGTACTGGTGCTGGACTACTTCCTCATCGATATCTTCCATACCATCTGGCCGTTCAAAGCGTGACCGACGCATCTCCCACAGCTGTTCCGGTGCCGCGCGACGCGCGCTGGCAGATCCGCGTCCGCGGCCTGCACAAGACCTTCGGGCCTCAGCACGTCCTGCGCGGCGTCGACCTCGACATCGAGCGGGGCAAGATCAACATCATCATCGGCGGCTCCGGGCAGGGCAAGACGGTGTTGATGAAGCACCTCATGGGCCTCCTCAGGCCCGACGACGGACACATCTGGGTCGACGGCGTCGACATGGTGGAGCTCGAGGACCTCGAGATGGCGCGCATGCGGCGCAAGTTCGGGATGGTGTTCCAGTACGCCGCCCTGTTCGATTCCATGAACGTGGTCGAGAACATCGCCTTTCCGCTGATCGAGCGGTACCGGCTGCCCGAAAGCGAGATCCTGGAACGCGTGCGCGAGCTGCTGGAGAAGCTGGACCTGGCCGACGTGTCGGGGATCGAACAGAAGTTTCCGGCCGAACTGTCGGGCGGCCAGCGCAAGCGCGTCGGGCTGGCGCGGGCGCTGATAGACCGGCCGGAGATCATTCTCTACGATGAGCCGACGACGGGCCTCGACCCAATCGCCACCAAGAATGTTGACGAGATGATCAAACAGGCGGCGGAGGAGTTCGGCGTCACGTCGGTCGTCATCTCCCACGACATGGCCTCGACGTTTCGGATCGCCGATCGGGTCGCGATGCTTGACCAGGGCAAGATCGTGGTCAAGGGCACGCCCGAGGAGGTGATGGCCTCGGATTACCCCACCCTGCGCGAGTTCATCGAGACCGCCGGCCTGGCGGCGCCGCGGCCGCCGAGGGCCCACGCATGAGGCGTAGCTGGGCGGCGGCCACCGTGGGAGCGCTGGCGATCGTCGTGTTCCTGGCGAGCTATTTCATCATCCGCTCGACCAACGAACGCGCCGGCAGCTCGGAAGGTTACGTGGTGTGGGCGCTGTTCCACGACGCCTCCGGGTTGTTCGAGAAGTCGCGCGTGCAGACCGCCGGCATCGCCGTTGGCCAGATCGATAAACGCACCCTGGACCCGCTGACGGCCAAGGCCCGCATCACTGTCCGCATGAATCCCGACATCAAGCTGTGGTCGAACGCGGTGGTGTCCAAGAAGTCGGCGTCGTTGCTCGGCGAGTTCTACCTGGAGATCGATCCCGGCACGCCGTTCGCGCTGGTCGCCGGCGAGCGCCGCGAGATGGTCCCACTCAAGAACAATGACGAGATCAAGAACGTGCGCGAGCCGACCGCCATGGGCGACATCATGGCGGACGTCGGGACCATCTTGCCGATCCTCAAGGACATCCTGGCCGACGTGCGCAAGCTGACCGGCGGGACGCTCGGGGACATCGCCACCAACGTGAACAAGCTGGTCGAGACCAACTCCGTGGTGCTGGAACGCCTGCTCAACCGCGTGGATCGCATCGCGGCCAACATTGAAGACGTGACCGACGACGAGAAGCAGGACGTCAAGGTCGCGATCAAGAACATCCGCGAGATCACCGAGTCGGTGAAGGGTCTGGTCGGAACCGGCGAGGGCGAGGTCAAGGCCACCGGCTCGGCGGTGCGCACCTCGATCGACAAACTTCAGCGCACCGTCGACAACCTCGACAAGAGCCTCAAGAGCGTGGAGACCATCACGTCGCGGCTTGAAAAGGGCGAGGGGACGGCGGGGCGGCTGCTGACCGACGACACCATCGCGCGCAACGTCGAGGAGATCACCGAGGACGCCGGCTCCTTCGTCCGCAGCATCACCAAGCTGCAGACCATCGTCGGCCTGCGCAGCGAGTACAACTTCGTCTCCAGCACGTTCAAGAACTACCTGCAGATCCGGCTGACCCCGCGTCCCGACAAGTTCTATCTCATCGAGCTGGTCGAGGATCCGCGCGGATTCCGGACCACAACGACCACGCTCAGGAATAACTCGAGAACCGGGCCCGAGTCCGAGACCCGGGTCGAGATCTCGCAGCAACTCAGATTTTCGTTGATGTTCGGCAAACGGGTCGGTCCCCTGGCCGGCCGCTTCGGTATCAAGGAGTCCACCGGCGGTGTCGGCGTCGATCTCTATCTGCTCAACGACAAGCTCAGCCTGTCGGTCGATGTGTTCGACGCGCGCACCAATCAATATCCACGCATCAAGCCGTCGATCTCGGCGGCGATCTGGGACCGCAACCTGTTCGTGGTGGCCGGCGTCGACGATCTGGCCAACTTGACGCGGCCGCGCGCGGGCGCCGGCGGCGGGATCGACTGGTTCCTGGGTGGACAGCTCACGTTCAACGACGAGGACCTCAAGTCGCTGCTGCTGTTCGGCGGCGGCGCGGCCGCCGGCGGCGCCAGCAAATAGTCTCTGCGCGCGTCAAAACCACCGTTTCGGCGACGCTTGACTCCCCGGGGCTCCCCCCTATAGTTACACACCCTCAAGACACCGTTTGGCTGAGTTGAGCGGACAATGCTGTACAAAATCAAGGACATAGGGGATGAGGGCCTCGTCCTGGACGTGCCTGTTACCTCCGATTGGCTCGCCGCTGCATGTCCCGATCTGGAGGTCAAGCCCGGTACCGGCGGTGTGTTCGTTCATGGTCTCCTGGAGCGCACCGGGGACGACGTTTTGTTGCGCGCCGACATACGCGGCAACGTGGAGACCGTGTGCTCTCGCTGTCTCGAGCCGGCGCGGCTGGCGCTGGATGTTCCGCTGGCGGTGACGTTCGTCGAACGTGAGGTCGGCGATCCCGAAGAGGTGGACGATCCCGACGTGATCTACTTCGACGGCGACGAGATCGACCTGGCCCCGGAGATTCGCGACGAGATCCTGCTGGCGCTCCCGATCAACCCGACCTGTCAGGAAGGTTGCCGCGGGCTCTGTTCGGTGTGCGGCGGCAATCGCAACGTGACGCCCTGTGGCTGCGAGGCGAACAAGCAGACAGTGCAGTCCAAACTGAGCGCGCTCGCAAAAATCAAGCTCTAGCGATAGTAGATACGAACCTGAAACAACGAGGAATCCATGGCCGTTCCCAAGAGAAAACAGTCGAAATCCCGCTCGGCGATCCGCCGCGCGCAGGTGATGAAGCAGCCCGTTCCGCACTTCGTTCCGTGCCCGCGCTGCGGTGAACCGAAGCTGACGCACCGGATGTGCGCCGGCTGCGGTTATTACCGCGATCGACTGGTGATCCAGCCGAAGGAAGAGGAGCAGCCTTAACCAAAATGGCCCGTATCGCCGTCGACGCGATGGGAGCGGATGGTGCGCCTCGCGTCGAGGTGGAGGGGATCGTCTCCGCTGTTCGGCAGCGCGACGTGGAGGTGATCCTGCTCGGCGACGAGCAACAGCTGCGTCGTGAGCTGAAGGCGCTGGGCGCCGAGGGCGAACGTGTCTCCGTCAGACACGCGCCCGAGGTGATCACCATGCACGATTCACCGTCGATGGCGGTCAAGCAGAAGAAGAAGTCGTCCATGCGCATGGCCTTCGATCTGGTCAAGGCCGGTGAGGCCGACGCGGTGGTCTCGGCCGGGAACTCCGGGGCGATGATGGCCTGCGGGCTGTTCGTACTGGGGCGCCTGCCGGGCGTCGAACGGCCAGCGATCGTGACCACGTTCCCGACCAAGGTCGGCGAGTGCGCGCTGCTGGACATGGGCGCCAACGTCGATCCCAAACCGGCGGTGCTGGCCCAGTTCGCGGTCATGGGATCGGTGTACGCGCGG
>DASRQT010000522.1:0-2612 GCA_035696485.1 Polyangia bacterium
TGGCGAAAGCGAAGAGCTACCTTCCCGAAGGACTGCGGTCGGTGACGTCACACCTGGTGGTCAAGAATGCGCTCGATTCCATCGAGTTCTACAAGAAGGCCTTCGGGGCAGAGCTTTTGTCCCACGCACCGGGGCCAGGGCCGCGCAGCACGATGCACGCGTCGATCAAGATCGGCGACGGCGTCGTCTTCCTGGCCGACGAAATGCCCATGTCGACGACCAAGGCTCCCAAGAGCCTGGGCGGAACGACGTGTTCCGTGACGTTGTTCGTTCCCGACGTGGATGCCACGTTCAAGACCGCGGTGAGCGCGGGCGCGAAGGTGAACATGCCGCTCGGCGACCAGTTCTGGGGTGATCGGTACGGCCAGGTCACCGATCCGGAAGGCCACCTGTGGGAGATCGCCACGCACAAGGAAGACCTGACGGCGGACGAGCTGCAGCAGCGCGCAACCGCGTTCATGGCCGAGATGGCCAAGCAGCAGCCGCCGAAGTAGCGCTTCACCCGGGCGGCAGAAAAGCCAGGCAGACCGGTGTCGGTACGGCCAACACCGATTCGGTCTCGCCCAGCGCGCCGGTCGCGCGATCGATCGCGAACACGACGATGCTGTCGGACCGCTGATTTTCGACCAGTAGAAAGCGCCCGGCGGGATCGAGCTTGAAGTCACGCGGGCAGGATCCGCCGGTGGCGACATGTCCGCGCGCCGAGAGGCGCCCGTCGCTGGCATCGACGGAAAACAGCGCCAGGCTGTCGTGGCCACGATTCGAGACGTACGCGAAGCGGCCGTCGGGCGTCAGCGCGATCTCGGCGGTGTCGTTCTTCCCGTGGTATTCCGGGGGCAACGTGCCGATGGTCTGCACATCGGCCAGGGCGTTCGTCAGTGGATTGCGCGAAAGAACCGTGACCGCGGACGCCAGCTCGTTGTTGACGTAGGCGAAGCGACCGTGGGGGGCAAACGCCAGGTGCCGCGGTCCAGCGCAGGGGTGCAGCGATGCGAACGCCGGCTCGGCCGCCGTCAGCGCGCCGGTCGCCTCGTCCAGGCGATAGAGGAGCACTCGGTCGAGCCCCAGGTCGGCGACGTACACCAACCCGGGTTCCCACCCTTCGGCCGCGTAGTGCGGATGCGGCGCGGTCTGATTCGGGTGCGGCCCGGCGCCCTGGTGGCGCACGGTACCCGCATCACGCAGGCACCCGTCGCCGTCAATCAGGTAACTGGACACGCTGGCGCCGTGATAGTTGGCGACCAAGAGGTGTCGCCCCGAGCGAGTGAGCGACAGATGGCACGGATCAGCGCCGTGAGACGACCTCCGGTCGACCAGCCGCAGCCCTCGCGACGGCTCGATGGCGAACGCGCTGACCGCGCCGGACCGCTGTCCGTCGAAATCATCGACCTCGTTGACCGCGTACAGAAACCTGCCGTTCGGATGGACCGCGAGATAGGATGGGTTGTCGCAGGCGGCGGCCAGCTCGATGTCAGAGAGCCGCCCGGTCGTCGGATCGAATGTCGTGCGATAGATGCCCTGACTTCTACCGTTCCCGCCGCTCAGCGGACCTTTCGTGTACGTCCCGATGTAAACGCTGAGCACGAGCTGCGGGTATCAGGGCCGCGTCTGGGCCAGCATCCAGGTCAGGACCTCGTTCAGCTGCATCGGGCTGTCGTAGACGCGCTCCCACGACTGCTGGTGGGTCGCGCCCTGCAACAGCGTGTACTTGGCGTCCTTGCGCGGTTGCGGGCACGCCATGAAGTTGGCCATGCCGGCGCTGTCGGTCGCGGGCGAGTCCGCGGTGCCGTGGAATCCCCAGATGGCGACCGTACTCAGCAGCGAGCAACCGGCTGCCGTGAACGCGGCGCTGGAGTCCGCCGCGATCAGGGCCGCGGCCAGAACCTGCTCGCCCTTGAACTGCCCGAGATAGGCCCAGCCCCCGCGCCCCCCGCAGCTAAGGCCAGTCAGGAAGATCTTCTTGGGATCGACGTCGTACTGGCCCATGGCGAAGGTGATGAAGTCATGGACCTCGGCCGCCGATGGACATCCCGCGCCCGGATGCTGCACCGACAAGACCACGAAGGGACGGTCGGCAGTCCACTGATTGTTCCTGATGATCTTGGGCGGTCCATGCACCAGCACCCGGCCAAGCTGCCCGGCCGTCCCGTCGCCGTTTTCACCGATGCCATGGAAAAACACCAGCAGCGGGCGCGGGGTGCCATCGCCATACCCGGGTGGCAGGTACTCATAGTAGCCGTTCTTCGGGTACGGCATCCCGATGGGCCTCGCGACCTGTCGCATTCCCGACGGGCCGCCACCGACCGCGTCGCGGGCGACATCGGGCCGCGGAGCGACTGCGTCGGCGCCGCCATCTTCGCCGCTCGACCCTCCGCTGCCGCCGGTTCCCGTCGCGGCGCCTCCGCTGCCGGCGGCACCGCCGGTTCCGGTCGCGTCGCCTCCGCTGCCGCCGGCCCCGCCGCCGGACGCCGAGCCGCCGGTCCCGGAGACGCCGCCGCCGCCAGAGCCGCCGCTGCTGTTGCCGCCGCTCCCTGAACCCGCGCCAGGCGGGTTGTCGGAGGTGCTGCAGCCGACCGCCATCATCGTCGCTAGAAAAACACTAACGATGCGCA
>DASRQT010000523.1:0-5644 GCA_035696485.1 Polyangia bacterium
CGGGCAGAACGTGCCGTCCGGCGGCAACGTACCGCCAACGACCACCATAATCCCTGACACCGTCGCCGGGCCGCTGCTGGCCTGGCACGACATGCAGAACATCAACCTGCTGGCCAACGTCGGGATCAACGACGCCGATCCGATCGGCACGATCAAGAACGCGGCCACCACGGGGGCGACCTATGACCTGATTCAGGCCGCCGCGGGGAAGCGCAGCTTGTTCCGAAAGGTGGCCGACGGAACGAAGATCAACGGCCTCAGCGCAATCGAATCGGTGGGCGGCGGCAAGCACTATCAATCGAACGCCTTTACGCTGGTGGCGCAGCCGATCACGTGGATGTGGGTCTTTCGCAACACCGCCACCGGGACGCAGGTCATCGCGAGCGGCGGCGCCGCCAACACGAACCAGACGCACTCTCAGGTGACCGCGATCAACATGTTCGCCGGCACGACCCAAGCCCCGGCCCTCAACATCACAGCCAACATCTGGCAGACGCTGATCGTCAGGTACGACGGCGCGGCGGCAACTGCCACTCTGAACGGCGCCACTGTCAGCGGGTTCGGCAATGTTGGCGCGCTGGGAATTGACCAGATCGGGATGCTGTGGAACCCCGCCGAGTCTGCCGGCGCGGACTTCATCGGCTTCATGGCCGAGCAGGCGATCTGGACGGGCAACCCGTCGGTGGCGGCAATCATCGCCTACGCAAACGCCAAGTACGGGGCCAACCCTCAATGAGCACCGTCAGCCTCGGCAAACGAACCCGAGTCACCACCAACCAGACGGCTGGCGTGCGCGTCGTGCTGACGCCGTCGCAGCCGATGGCGGTGTTGTTGGGTGGGCTTACCGACGACGTCACGACCGACCACCGGAGCGCGCAGCTTCGCGCGGGCGCAACGTACAGCTGGCCGACGACGCCCGGCGCGCGCCGACTGTCGATGATCTCGCTCGACCTGGCGGCGCCAGACGACCCGTTGCCAAGCAATGACCCGAATGCACGACTGTTGGACGTCACGGAGGTCTGAGCAATGAAAATCACGTACGCGAAGGTGTGTGACTATGCCGGATTCGCAATCATCCTCTTTGGGGTCATCTACGCCGCCGTCGCCGCCGCCCACGGCCATTGAACATCCGATCGTGGGGCTGGCTCGAATCCTGGTGGCTGGCGCTGGCGCTGTCAGCCTGATGGGCGATCAGCGCGTGCCGTGGTGGATCCCGCCGGCGATCTTTGCCTGCATAGCGCTGCCCGCGAAGGCCGGCGAGGTGATCGAGATGGTCAGGGGTCGCCGGTGACGTTCGTGCAGCGCCTTCGATGGCTCGTCATTCTGGCCGGCTTCTGCGCGGCGTGCGCCACCCTGCCCACGCCGGTCACCAGCGAGACGCAGGAGCAAGCCTGGCATCGCGCGCGCGTCGTCGAGGCGATGGTCAACGGCTGCGCGGCGAGCTGCCCCGCCGATGTCAACTGCGTCGACGAGTACGGCCTTTGCTGGACGCCGTGCGCCTGGAAGCAAATGGGCGCCGACCTGGCGACGCGCAGGAGCGTCCAGGCCGCCGCCGTCGCGAACGACCCGAAGTCGGCGTTTTTCATGGAATGCCACCGCCCGCCGGGAACGGTCCAGGCGGCTTTCACTCAACGATAGGAGGTCGCCATGTCCTGGCAAAAGTTCCTCGGTATCCTGGCAGCTGGTCTCGGCGCCGCCGCCGTCGCTCTCCCCACCGGCCCCGTGGCCATCGCGGTGGGAATCGGCGCTGCCGCTGCTGCCTCCGGCGCCGCCTACGCTGCTCACGGCGCCGACAAGGCGGCCGTCGCCCAGGTCGCGGTCATCGCTGGCGTCAGGGCTGCGCTCCCGCAGCTGCCGGCCGGCCACGTCGCGACCAAGGCGATCACCGCCGTGCTGGACGAATTCGACGAGAGTGGTC
This sequence comes from Polyangia bacterium, assembly GCA_035696485.1. Lineage (GTDB taxonomy): Bacteria > Myxococcota_A > Polyangia > Fen-1088 > Fen-1088 > DASRQT01. The sequence goes on from DASRQT010000523.1 coordinate 1,919, forward strand.
ACGCGTGATGACGGAGCCGACGGAGCCGACGGAAGAGACCGCCTGGATTCGCGGGTTCAGGCGCGGCCTGTTCAGTGACCCGCCGCTTGACCAGGACTGCCCCAGAGACGCCGATGTGCTCAAGGACCATTGGAGTTCCTATGCCGTCGGCTGCGGCGACGGCGCAAAGCTCGCCATGATGACCGGGGCCACGCGGTGAACGCATTCATCGCCACGGCGCTTGACCTGGCCGCCGCCGAGGTGGGCGTGCGCGAGACGTCAGCCAATCGCGGCCAGCGCGTCGACGAGTACCACCGCTACGCCGGGCGCGACCCCGCGCAGGCGGACAGTTGGTGCGCACAGTTCGTCTGGTGGGTTCTGGGACACGCCGCGGCGGCCGCGGGGAAGGTCCTGGCGATGCGCTTCAGCTCGTCGGGGCACCGACTGCGGGAGCGCAACCAGGCGCTGCACGTCGTGGGCGACCCGCAGCCGGGCGACGTCGGGATCGCCGACCACGGCAACGGCAAGTCGCACGTGTGGCTGTGGGTCTCAGGCCCGGGCCCTGACGGCCGCTGTCAGACCATCGAGGGCAACAGCAACGTCAACGGCAGCCGCAACGGCGTCATGGTGTGCCGTCACGCCCGGCTGCCCAGCGAAGCGACCCTGGGCACTCTGCGGCCAGAAGTGAGCGATGGACCCACCGCCGTCGCGTGACCGCACCAAGACCGTCCCGAGGTGCCAGGAGTGCCTCGGGGAAGCCGAGGTAGGCGGTCCTATCGTACCGAAGGAGGACGTGGCGCGCGCCTGGCCCTGGTGCGCGTTCGGCGAGGGCTGGCGCTGGTGCTGCCGGCGGGATCGGTTCGTGCTGGACTGACCGTATCGCCTCGCCGCGAGGCGAAGCTGTGACGCGTCACTTTCGAACGAAGATGCTGTCCCCACACGACGCGCAGTGGGTCCAGCCCGCTGCCTGTGGGTGATACAGGTGCGGCCGGCGCTTGCTGCCGCACGGCGGGAGCGGCTGCCGCTTCAGCAGGAGATCACACGCGCGCTCGATGTCTTCGCGCAGGCCCATCATTCCCCCAGGCGCTTCAGGAGCGCGGCGATATCGTATGACAGCGACGGCGTGCGACCGTCGCCACTGTCGAGCCATTCTTGCGCTCGCTTCAGCAGGGCCAGCATTTCGGGCGCGGCGGCGCGGACCTCCTCGTCGTGCCAGTTCTTCAAGTACCCTGCGCAACCGCGCGCGTGCTCCTGGGCCAGGTCTTGTCCTTCTTCGAGGCTGCCGCACGGCCCGCGGGCTTTGCAGTAGTTGCAGCCCCAGCCGCGGAACCCGATGAAGTCGCTCATCGCGCCCGCCATCGTAGCACCAGGGCCCAACATCCAAGGCAGCGCAGGATCGGCAGGCGGATCACTTGCGCGCCTCGACGGTGATGATGCCGCGCTGGCGGTCGATCCCCACCACCACCAGGCGATTGAAGTTCTTGCGCCGGCGCAGCCACCGCCACAGGCGTTCGTACCAGGGCCGCGGGCGGTCCAGATAGGTTGTCTGCCCGACGTAGTACCGATGCGCGTCGGCCGGGTCGCAGAAGGTCAGCCCGTCGATAACCTGCGGCGGACGGGGCATGTTAAAACGCCACCGTGCCAGACGATCCGCGCCGCACCCGCCTCGACGAGATCGGCCGACAGAAGGCCGCGCTCGATGCTGAGGCCATCAAGCTGATCCGCGAGTTACAGGACGACATGATGAAGAGCGCCGGCATCCCGAAGGCCGACCGGGAACGGCACCTGAACATGAGCGATGCGGAGCGGGCGGCCTTGACGGGCGAGACCACGGGTCGTATCGTCAGTGTCATGAACGTCGATGATACGGGACAGACTTCCGCCGTCAAGCGGGCAATCGCGAGGGGCCGGCGAAACCACCCGGCGCAGGTGATTCTCTACGAGGCGGGCGTCACGATCACCGACGTCGCCACCGAACTGAAAGAGACGCGGCAGCGCGTTTCGGCCTGGATGAGCGACCGACCGAAGGACCTGCGTGGCATCCCGCGCCGGCACGTCGAGTACCTCAAGCGCAAGTACAAGATCCCCGCGTCCGCTTGGGCGCGCATCGAAGACTAACGCGATGCGCCCGATTCGTATCATCGCGGCTTGCGTTTGCTGCGTGTCGTTTGTATCGTTAGTGTCATGACGAACGACACACGAGAGACCTGCGGTTTCCTGGACTGCGGCGAGCACGAGGCCAGCGAGGCGCACGACGCTCGCCTGTGCGGCTTCGGCTGCATCTGCGGTCAGCGCCGCAACCACCCGGAGTGCCACTCGTTCGCGCCCGACTACTGCCCGTCGCTGATGGGGGCGCCGCTGGACCACCCGGCGTTCGAAGGCGCCGCGTTCGACGACTCCCGGTGCGAGGCGGTGGCGTCATGACCACCTTCAACCACGCCGCACTGGCCGCCGCGTTCGAGGCGTTAGGCAAGCCCGCGCGCCCAGGCGACAGCCGCCAAGCGAAGATGGTGGCCATCGCCAAGGACGTGATCGAGAGGCGGCGGCACCTCTGCTACGGGGGCCTGGTCATCTCCGACGAGCAGACCGACGAGCTGGCGCGGGCGATCGTCACCAACCTGGCGCTAGTGGAGTAGGCCGATGCTGCGCACCTCGGACAGGTTCTTTGCCAAGGTCCTAAAGACAGAAGGGTGCTGGCTGTGGCAAGGCGCCAGAGATCGGCAAGGATACGGAATCTTCCGGTTTCCACACGGGAACAAGAAGGCGCATCGCGTCTCTTGGTCGCTGGCATACGGGAAAGACGTCCCGGTCGGGGTGCTGATTTGCCACCACTGTGACAACCCGCCGTGCGTTCGCCCGGAGCACTTGTTCACGGGAACCGTAAGAGACAACTATGTTGATTCGCGCGTTAAGGGCCGTGCCCGCGCGCCAATGGGCGAAGAGCAGCACTCCGCCAAGCTCACGCCGGCTGACGTTGTCGCAATGAGAAGGCTCGCTGCTGACGGCGCGACACACAGCGACCTCGCTAGCCAGTTCGGCGTCTGCAGGTCGTCCGTTGGAAACACAGTCAACAAACTCACGTGGAGGCACATATGAACCGCACCGACGACGTGATCGACACCCTGATCGCAGCCGTCTCGCTGCTGATCCTGGTGGCCCTGTTCAGCGGGTGCTGGCCATGAACCCGCGCTGTCTGCTCTGCACCTTCCCAACGCCGCCCACCGACCGGCTGGTCCTGGTCAACGGCGTTGCGCACGCGGCCTGCGTGATGGCCGCTTCCGTTCGAGCCAAGGAGGTCCGTTGTGGGAAATGAAGACGTCCGCCAGATGTTCGACAGCGCCTACGTGGGCAACTGGGATCTGCAGGGGCGCGACCTGGTGGTGACCATCGCCCGCATCGTCCCCGGCGAGCTGGCCAAGGCCGGCACGTCGAAGAAGGACAAGGCCCCGATCGTGTTCTTCGAGGGCAAGGAGAAGGGGATGGTGCTGAACAAGACGAACATGAAGATCATCGGCGGCATCGTCGGCAGCTTCAAAGTCAAGGACTGGCTGGGCCACGCGATCACGCTGTACCCCACGACGTGCCAGTTCGGGCCGAACACCGTCGACTGCATCCGCGTGCGCCCGACCGCCCCCTCGAAGGGACGCAACGGCAAGGCCGCGCCGCCCGTGCCACCAGACGGTGACCCGCCCTTCGACGACGCTGGAGGTGCGCCATGACGTGCTCCTGCAAGATTCAGCACCGCGG
>DASRQT010000524.1:0-2800 GCA_035696485.1 Polyangia bacterium
ATCGGCGACGACGTCACCATCAAGAACGGGGTGGCTGTGTACGCCGGTGTCACCGTTGAGGACGAGGCCTTCCTGGGACCGCATTGCGTCTTCACCAACGATTTGAGGCCGCGTTCGGGACGTTTCAAGCGTCCGGCCGAGACTTTCTTGCCGACATTCATTCGTCGGGGTGCCACCGTGGGTGCCAACGCGACCGTTGTTTGCGGGCATCAGATCGGGGAATACGCCATGGTGGCGGCTGGGGCCGTGGTTACCAGCGACGTCCCGCCCTACGTATTGGTCGCCGGTGTCCCCGCGCGCCCTGTCGGCTTCGTGTGTTGTTGCGGCAACAGCTTGTCGTCCGCGCTACGCTGCTCGTGCGGTCGCGCGTACAAGAAAAATGGCGCGGGGCTGGAACCGCTCCCCGGCGCCGAGCCGTGACCGCCACGGCGCGCGATGCACATCTTGCTCTATTCCAAGCCGTTTTTCCCGAGCGTCGGGGGGATAGAGAGCGTCTCGCTGACACTGGCCGAGCAGATCGTGGCAGCCGGACACGTCTGCACGGTGATCACCGAGACGCCCGCAGCCGGCTCGTCCCGTCGTTTTCCCTTCTCGATCGAACGGACGCCGAACAAGCGCAGGCGGCTGGCGTTGGCGCGGGCTGCCGATGTGGTCCACTCGAACGGCGCCAGCCTGGCTCTCTTTCCCTACGCCAAGCTGGCCCGAAGGCCGTTTCTCTGGACGCACACGGCCTATCAGATGGTGTCAGTCGAGGGTGCCGGATGGCTGGACGGTCAGCCGGCACCCCTTACGCCCCTGGCCTCGCTGTGGCTCCACGCGCGCAAGCGAGGCTTGAAGACGGCGGCGGTGGCGGCGGTGAAGCTCGGTCTGCGCCGGGCCGTGGGACGGCTGGTGGACAAGAACGTCGCCATCACGAACTGGGTTGCTACTCGCCAACCGCTGCCCAATCAGGTGGTCATCTACAACCCATTCCCTCTTGGCCGCTTCAAGCGCGACGACGCGCCCCCGCCGGCAACGCGATACGACTTCCTGTTTCTCGGGCGCCTCGTGGCCGAGAAGGGGGTGACGACGCTACTGAGCGCCCTCGCGCTACTCAACGGACAACCACGGCAGAGGCCAGCCACCGTGCTCATCGTCGGCGACGGCGAGCAGCGCCCCGAGCTGGAGCAGATGAGCGCGAATCTGGGTTTGACCGCCCATGTTCACTTCGCCGGTCAGAAGAGCGATCAGGACCTTTTGGACGCCATCGCACAAGGCGCTGTCGCCGTGGTGCCGTCGCTGCTTGAGGAGCCGATGGGTGGTGTCGGGCTGGAGTTACTGGCGGCGGGCCGGCCTCTCATCGTGTCCGAACGTGGCGGTTTGGCAGAGTGCGTTCGGGGCGCGGCGTGGACGTTCCCCAACGGCGACCACAAGGCGCTGGCTGATTTGATGGCTGCGCTGATCGACGACGAGGCCCTGCGGAACTCCCGCCAGGCAGCGGCGCGTGAGATCGTGGCCTGCTTCGACGAGCGCAACCTCGCGCGCGCGTACCTTGATCTCTACGCGGAGCTCCTCCTCTAAAGCGGCCTCAATACAAAGACGTGATTGTCTCCGCCGGTGATCCCCCGGAGAAGAGGGGACAGCAACGCCGACACCAGGCGCACGAGACCCTTGCCAATGGTCGGCGTGGGACGATTAAAGCCGTGGTGTTCGATCCGGAAGCCGCAGTCCGACGCCATCCTCTCGAACAGGTAGCTCTGGATCGGGGTGATGTGCGTCGGATCGTTGAACGAAGGGTCGCGATCAAAGTGCCTCAGCTGTCCGGAGGCCAGGAACCGCAGGCGGCCGGGCACACACTCCACGTTCGGTGTCGTCAGCAGAAGCAGTCCGTCGGGCGCGAGCAGCTTGCGGCACTCCCTGAGGAAATGCCGAGGGTTCTCCAGGTGCTCGATGACCTCGATCGCCGTCACCGCGTCCAGCCCGTTCGGGACCAGATGTGCGAAGGGCTGGTCGAGATCAGCGACGATCGGCTGCAGGGTCCTGAGCTCGAAGAAGGCTCGATCTCTCTCGACGGCGTAGACCAGATGCCCCTCGGAGAGGAGCCGCGCTGCCCATGCTCCCGAACCTGCGCCGAGATCCGCGATCCGCGCCGGCTTGCGCCCCAGACGCGCGCGCAGAATCTCGACCACGGCTTCATGAAGCCCGGGGATGGTCTTCTCGACGAGAGCTCCGGGTTCAGCCGTCAATTGCGAACCAGCCTGCTGGCGCCCGCGCCGGGCGGGGTCACGCGCAGCTTCGCGGCCGCCCACTTGGTGAAGGGCCGCTCGATCAGCCAGAAGAAGAACACGCCCGCGGTGTGCGCCGCCACGATGTAGAGCGCGAACCGCAGGTAAGCCGTCCCGGCCGATGCGTCATTCATTCCGATACGGTCGGCAACCCGCAAGCTGGCCTTGCCGGCTAGCGTATGGACCAGATAGGTGCTGTAGCTGGCCTCGCCCAGGAAACGAAGGCCACGAAGCGGGAGCGCGGTGACGTCGGCGGGCCCGACCAGGCGCAGCAGCGCGAAGAGGATAAAGACCACGCCTTGCACACCCAGCTCTCGCCAGGTCGAACCAGGGAAAACCCAGGCGAGCGTGACCAGCGCCGCTGCCAGCAAGGCGATAGCCCCGAGCAGAGAGAACGCGTCTTTGGTCTGTTTGGTCCGCCCCAACATGGCAGCGAAGGTGACGCCGAAAGCGAACTCGGTGAAGCGCGCGAGAAAGATCCCATTCAAAAGGTGACCCTGGGCGTCGGGAGCGACGGCCATGACGGCGGCGCGAAA
>DASRQT010000525.1:0-5786 GCA_035696485.1 Polyangia bacterium
AAAAGACGGGCAACCAGGCCGGAGTCACCCTCCAACCTCTCAAGAAGCGACCGTACTTCGGTCTGGGTCAGCACAATGGGGAGGCGAACCGGACGTTTGGCGTGCACCAGGCCCTCAATCACGGAAGTCTGATCCCAAGAACCACCTGGTACAGAAAGAGAAGCGCAGCCAGGGCCTGATTCTGTGTCGAGGCACTGACGCAATGATCTGTGGCCAAACTCGAAAGGAACGCGCCGACTTCGGCCCCTCCCATGTCCGACGGGTGCCGCTTGCGATGATGGATGATGAACCGCTTGATCCAACCGACGTAGGCTTTCTCCGTTCGATGGCTCAGATGACGAACACGCGCGGCAGACCGAACACGGTCCAGCAATCGGGGCGACTGACCCGCCGGCAGCGGCGTCGTTGGCTCGATCCCGGACGACAACTGCACGCGTTGCGGGGGCCGGCGCGTTGACTCCGGGACCGGCCGGAAAATGATGATGTTACTTGCGGGGTCCGGTTGCGGAACTTTCGCCATTCCGCTAGCTGCTTGCGATCCCCGTGCCGATCCTCGGGCCTGGATACGGTGGACGCACTGACCACTGCGAAGTAGGAGTGGCCAAAATCCGGACAAACTCCCGGCTCCGGCGGGGCGCGGTTGCTCAGTGCAGCAGCGCCTGCAGCACCATCGTCAGCAGAAACCCGAGCACGACCCCCGACGACGCCGTCGCCTCGTGCCCGTGGCTGTGCGACTCCGGGATGATCTCGTTCGACGTGATGTAGATCAGCGTCCCGCCCGCCAGCGCCAGCGTGAACGGCATGGTCTGCGCCGCAAGGCCGGCCAGCGCCTGGCCGCACAGCGCTGCGAACGGGATGGTCAAGCCCGTCAGCGCGACCACCAGCAGACCGCGCGCCCGTGATACGCCGCCCTGTCGCAGGGGCGCTGCCATCACGATCCCCTCGCACACGTTCTGGATGCCGATGGCGATCGCCAGCAACGGGCCCAGGTGCGCGCTGCCGTCGGCGGCGAACCCGGCTCCGATGGCCAGCCCTTCCGGGAAGCGGTGCAGGCTCAGCGCGCCGATGATCGCGTAGCCGCGCCGGACCTCGTGCGGGCGATCGTGGATGTCGTGCCCCGGTTCGTGACCGAGGTGCTGGTGATGGCCGCCGGCGTGGCGGTGGGGGATGAACCGATCCATCGCCGCCGCCAGCACCACGCCCGCGACGAAACCGCCCACCACCAGACCCAGCTGCGCGAGGTTGACGCCGGCGGCGTGGCGCACGCCGTCCAGCGCTTCGGCCAGCAGACCCAGCGTCGCCGCCGCCAGCATCAGCCCGGCGCCCAGCCCCAGGACGCCGTCGTAGAGGCGTCGCGGGAGCTGGCGCACGAACAGAAATGGGATCGCCCCCAGCCCGGTCGCGAGACCGCACAGAGTGGCAGCGAGGAGGCTCGGGCCCATGGCCCGCTTTTACACTAAAGTTTGTGTCAGCACCTCATGGCGCCATCGACAATCTACCTCGCGCTGGGCTCGAACCTCGGCGATCGGCGCGCGCTGCTGGCGCAGGGGCTGGCGGCGTTGGCGGCAGCCGGCGTCACGGTTGCGGCCGGTTCCTCCGTCTACGAAACCGACGCGGTCGCCGACCACCCGCAGCCCCCGTATCTCAACCTGGTCATTCGCGGCGAAACCACCCTGCCCCCCGATGCGCTGTTGCAGCTCTGTCTACAGATCGAACGCCGACTTGGCCGCGTCCGGGCGCCCGGCGGCGCCAAAACCTCGCGCACGCTGGACATCGACATCCTGCTTTACGACGCGCGCGTGCTCTCGACCGACACGCTGACCATCCCCCACCCCGCACTCCTCGACCGCCCGTTTGTTCGCATCCCGCTGGCGGAGGTCGCGGCCCAAGGCCTCCTCCATCCGGTCACACGCGATCCGCTGGACAGCGCGACACCCAGCCCGGCGGTGCGGCGGGCGGCGGCGCCGCTGGACCCACCGTCCGGGTAAGCGCCCGCCTACGATATTCCCAGCCGCCGCCGGAAGTCGGTGACCGTGGCCGCCAGCCCCTCTTCCAACGTCACCTTCGGCGCCCAGCCGCCCAGCAGCTGCTGCGCCCGCGAGATGTCCGGTTTGCGCCGCGTCGGATCATCCTTGGGCAGCGGCGCGCGAATGATCTCCGACGAGGAACGCGCGATCTTCTTGACCAGCTCGGCCAGCTCCAGCACCGTGCTCTCGCGCGGGTTGCCCAGGTTCACGGGATCGACGCCGTGGTCGCTGGCCATCAGGCGCGTGAAGCCCTCGATCAGATCGGTCGCGAAACAGAATGACCGCGTCTGCTGCCCGTCGCCGTACAGGGTGATGGGCTGGTTGCGCAGCGCCTGCACCGTGAAGTTGGACACCACACGCCCGTCGTTTTCGTGCATGCGCGGGCCGTAGGTGTTGAAGATGCGCGCGATCCGCACCTCGACGCCGTATTGCGTGGCATACGACACCGCCAGCGCCTCGGCGCAGCGCTTGCCCTCGTCGTAGCAGGCGCGCGGGCCGATCGGGTTCACGTTGCCCCAGTAACCTTCGCGCTGCGGGTGCTCCAGCGGATCGCCGTAGATCTCCGAGGTCGACGCGATCAGGATGCGCGCCTTCACCTCGCGCGCCAGCTCCAGCATGTTCAGCGTCCCCTCGACCGCCGTGCGAATGGTGCGCACGGGATTGCGCTGGTAATGAATGGGAGACGCCGGGCACGCCAGGTGGTAGACCTCGTCGACCTCCAGCGTCAGCGGTTCGGTCACGTCGTGGCGAAACAGCTCGAACCGGTGATTGTCCAGCAGGTGTTCGACGTTGGTGCGCGTTCCGGTGAAGAAGTTGTCCAGGCACACGACCTCGTGACCGTCCGTGATCAGCCGTTCGCAGAGGTGAGATCCTAGAAACCCCGACCCCCCCGTGACCAGAATCCTTCGGCGTGCCATGGCCGCCTGGTGATACACGGGGGCGACCCAATTTGCAAAAGCGTGCAAAACGCGGCAATACGCGGTGTGCGCCGCGATTGTGTTACGATTTCGCAGCTCAGGAGGGAGGACCCATGGCCGTTGAGGACTCAAGGGGAAGCGACTACGGCGAAGGCGATCGCCGCACCGGACCGCGCATCCCGCTGGAGATGTGGGTAGAGGAGACCACCGACCACGAACGGTACTTCCGCCGCGCCGGCAATCTGTCCCGGGGCGGGCTGCTGCTGGAACACACCATTCCGCTTCCCCTCGGGACGGTCGTCAACCTGACCTTCACGCTGCCGGGCGACTCGTCCGCGGTGAACATCGTCGGCCAGATCGTCTCCACCGCCGCCCCCGATGCCCTGCGCATGGGCGTCAAGTTCATCAATCCCAGCCCCGAAGCCCAGGACATCATTGACGCCTACCTGGCGCGCGTCGGTGTCTCGCCCTGATGCCGGCGCGCTAGCGATGGGGATGCTGGAATCCCCCGCACGACAGCGCGCCGCCCAGCTCGCCTGTCTGGGCCTGCTGTTCGGGATCCTGCCCGCGGCGATGGCGGCGAAGGCCGCCGCGCCCGAGGTGCACAAGCCGCTGCATGCGCTCAAGCCGGTGGAGGGCTATTACGACGAGGGCTTCTCCCTGGAACCGGGGGGCGGCCGACTGGTGGTCATCCGCACCGACGGCGCGACGTTTTCGAAGCTGGAGATCATCGACCTCAAGACCGGCCAGCTCGCCGGCAGCGCCGACCTGGGCCAGAGCGATCAGCGTGTCGACGCGGCCGAGTTGCTGGCAAACGGGGCCGGGACCCTGCTGACCATCCGCGATCTCACCACCGATCGCCTGTCAGCCGCGCTGCTGGACGCCACCGGCCGCGTCACCGCCAAGACGCCGTCCGCGACCGCGTTCGGTCGTTCGGAATCGCTCGTTGTCGCGATGGACAAGAAGGGGGTGGCCCGATTCGGCACCGGCAGCGAGGTCACGTACACCATCAGCGCGTTCCGACTGCCCGGACTTGCGCCGGTCGGCAAGCCGCACGTCTTCAAGGTCGGCCCCGAAGGCGACATCAAGGGGACGGACATCAAGTTCATCTCCTTTCACGACGGGTACGCGAAGATCCTGGGGCAGCGGGCGGGCTCGTACGACAAGCAGAAGGATTTCCGGCGGCCAAGCCGCATGGTGGTCCTGGACGCGTTGACCGGCAAGGTCGCCTCGGAGAACGAGATCGAAGACGTGTACGCCTGGGCCCTGGCCAGCAAGCTGCGCGGCGAGAAGGTGAACCGTACGACGTTCGTGCAGCTGAACCAGGAACAGAACGGCTTCGACGTGGTCGATTCCCTGGGCCGCAAACAGCCGCTGTCGCTGGCGGTGCCGTTTCGCCTCTACGATCACCGGACGCTGAACGATCAAGAAGGGCCTGAAAAGGGGGCGTACTACGTCGCGGTCGCCATCGATCCCGTCAACCCGGATGCGGTCGCGCGCCAGAAGGCCGACCTGCCGATGCTGGATCTGTACGCGGTTGACGTCGCCAAGCGCAGCTCGACTCACCGCACGCGCATCCTCTTGCCCCGGGCGGTCACCTGGAAGGCCGGCTACGGCAAGCTGGTGGTGTTGAAACGCTTCAAGAGCTTTGCCCGAGGCGGTGACGCCCTGGACGTCTACGACATCCCCTGAGTAAGGAACAGGTGCGCCTCGCCGTCCTTCTTTGTGCCCTGGCCGCCGCCGCCACCGGGTGTTCGGAGGTGCGCGGCCGCAAGATGATCCAGGAGGCCAACGAACGCTACCGCCAGGGGCGCTATCAGGAGGCCGTGACGCTGTTTGAAAAAGCGGAGCGGCTGGTCCCCCACCTGCCGGTCCTGTGGCTGAACAAGGGCTACACCTGCCGCCAGCTGATCGTCCCGGGCGCCGCGGCCACGGCCACGGCAACGACGACCGACAGCCGGCGCGCGGCTGACTGCGCGCTGGCGGCGTTCGCGCGCTTCGGGCAGCTGCGCCCGACCGATCCGCGCGCCGACCAGCTGTCGATCCAGACGCGGTTCGACGTGGGCGCGCCGCAGGATCTGGCCGCCCTGGAACAGCTGTTCTTGCAGCGCCACAAGAAGAATCCCCAGGACATCGACGTCATCCAGGGATTGCAGGAGGTCTATTACAAAGGAGGGAACTGGCCGCTGGCCCTGCTGTGGTCGCGCAAGGCGGCGGCGATCCGCAACAAGGAGGCCGAGGCGCAATACGCCGTCGGGACCTTCATCTGGCAGGTCTTGTCCAGCCACGGCGGCGGCGCGGTCATGGCCAGCTTCGACCCGCGCCCGAAACTATCGGACGCGCCGGAAGAATCGCCCGAAGCTGCGCCGCGAGCCTCGCGCCGAGGCAAGAACAAGCCCAGCGTCGACACGCCGCAGCCTCCCACACCGCCCCCGCCGCAGCCCACCGACATCACCGGCCAGCAGCGCATCGAGCTGGCGGACGAAGGAATCGAGTATCTGCAAAAGGCGCTGGCCCTGCGCCCCCGCTATCCTGAAGCCATGACCTACGTGGGTCTGTTGCACCGGCAAAAGGCGTTCGCCTTCTTCGCCGATGTGGCGCGCTGGCAGGCCGCGGTGAATGTCGCCAACGACTGGCAGCAAAAAGCGACGCAGGCGCGGACACGATAGCGGCGGGCATGGCGTTCGAAACCTTCCTCACGCAGAGCACAGCGCAGCCGACGCGACGGCGTCGCCTGACGTATCTGGTCTCGCTGGTTTTCCACGGCGTGCTGCTGGCGTTCGGGATCGTGTACTCGTTCTGGCACGTCGACGAGCTGTCACCGCCGACGGTGCGCGTGACC
>DASRQT010000526.1:0-17354 GCA_035696485.1 Polyangia bacterium
CTCGGCACGCTAATGGGGCATCCTCCAGCGCCGGAAGGCGCAACCCGCTCGGCCAACACCCCGCCACCGGTCATCGAATCGCCCCGCCCCTTCAAGACTCTGTTCGGTCACAGCGCGCCGCTTGCCGAGGAGGTCGCGCGCGACGTGGCGCGCGCGAACGCCCGCCGGCTGACCCCCATCGGCACCGATGGCGGCGGCGTCCCGGCCCTGGATTTTTCGGGCAAGGAACAGACGTTCTTCGAGAGCGAGCCGATCAACGACCTCTATGAACCTGAGTTCCCGCGGCCAAAGGTGTTCGCGCGGGTCGCGGTCGGTGTCGCCACGGCGTCGGTCGTCATCGTCGCGGTCCTGGCCTACTTCCGCTTCAGCGGCAGCGATGAGGCACCGGCGACTGAAGCCGCGGTGCAGGCGCCAGCCCCGCAGGCGCCCGCCGCCCAGTCAGCGCCAGCAGCTGCGGCCCCTGCGCCCAGCGCGGCAACTTCGGCTCCCGCCACGCCGCCGGCCGCACCGACCGCCGCCGGACCTCCCGCTTCCGACGATCCGGCCCTGAAGACCACGCCGTCGCCACCCGTGCCCGCCGCGAGCACCGCCGGGAGCCCGACGGCCGCCGCGACCACGGACCATCCAGCCAGCCCCAGCGTCGAGCTCAAGACTGAACCGAAGGCCGAGCCGAAGAGCGAACCCAAGGCGGAAGCTCACAAAGTGCCGAGCGAGCAGCCCAAAGCCGCGTCCAAACTGGAACCGAAGCCGACGATCGAGAGCCGACCTGCCGAGAGCCGACCCTCGATCGCGAAGTCGGAGGTCAAGAAAGAGGCGGCCAAGCCTGAGCCGACCAGGTCGCCGGTCGCCAAGCTGACCGCGAAGGAACCGGTGGCCACGAAGATGACCGTACCCAAAGACCGCCCGGCCAAGCCGGTTCCTGCGCCGACGCCCGCCGCCAGCAAACCGGTGGTGACCAAGCCGGTCGCCGCGGCGCCCAAGCTGAGCGGATTCCAGGCTCGGACCGACAGCCCAAAGATGGGGACGTCGGGGACAGCGGGGACGACGGCGACGCCGCCCAAGCCATCGAAGCCGGTGACCTCGCTGTCGTCGCCGAAGGACAGCGCGTCGCGCCCGATGAAGATGGCCTCGCCGGCGGCCCCGGGGACACGGCCCGCCGCCGCAGCCAAACCGGGCGGACGACCTAGGGTGGAAGACGATCCGGACGCGACCCTGCCCCTGTCCGAGTAAGCCGCTCGCCCTGATACCGGGCAGCGATGTCGCGCACGAGCTCGGGGATCTCTCGCGCGCGTGGTCCGTGCCAGAAGAAGGGGCGCCCAGGGCAGGTCAGGACCACGGCCGTCGGAACCGCCCGCGCGACCTGTTCGGCGTCATTGGCGGTGAACGCATACGGTTCGTCCGGCAGCAGAATCAGCGCCGGGGCCTGCGCCACAACCGCCTCCAGGGTCACCTTGGGATAGCGCTGGCGGGCGGACGCGAACGGATTGCGGGCGCCCAGGCATTCCAGCACGTCGTGGCCGTAGGTCTCGCCCGACAGGGTCATGAAGGGATCACGCCAGATCAGGACCACGGCATCGATGGCCTCGGCCAGCGCCTCTCGCCGCGCCCTCGCGCGCCCCTGCCGCACCTCCCGCGCCAGCGCCTTGCCGGCCTGGTCGCGGCCCACCAGAGCGCCAAGCTGGGCGCACAGGCTGGCGCCGTCCTCGATGGTCATCGGGTGCGACACGTGGACGGCTATCCCGGAGTCGCTGAGGCGGTCGATGTCCTGGCGGCGGTTTTCCTCCTTGTTGGCCAGCACCAGATCCGGTTGCAGCTCGCGGATTGCCGGCAGTGACGGCCGCTTTTCGCCCCCGATGCGCTTGATGCCGTCCAGCTGGCCACGGGGTTCGGTGCAAACGTCGCTGATGCCGACCACCCGCTGTCCAACCCCAAGCGCAAAGCAAAGGTCGGTGAGGCTGGGAACCAGCGAGACGATGCGCAGCGGGGGATCGGGAACCTCGATGTCGCGGCCCAGCGCGTCCACCGCCGATTTTACCGGTCTTTTCGCGCGGGTTGCCTTGCTGGGCATCGCCGACCATGATACCCCTAGCTCAAAATGCAGATAGCGCCGGATCAGATCGATCCCGACGCCGCGAAGGTCGTTCAGAGACTCAGGCGATATGATCACGCTGCCTACCTCGTCGGTGGCTGCGTCCGCGATCTCCTACTGGGGCGCAAGCCCAAGGATTTCGATGTCGTCACCAGCGCGACGCCCCAGGAGATCAAGAGGTTATTTCGCAACTGCCGCATCATCGGCCGCCGATTTCGGCTGGCCCATATCTTCTTCGGCCCGAAGATCATCGAGACCTCGACCTTCAGGGCCAACCCGCGCGAGCTGGAGGAAGAAGAGGGCGACAGCGGCCCCGAGGCGGAGAGCGGCGATCTGCTGATCCGCCGCGACAACGTCTTCGGGACGCCCGAAGAGGACGCGCGCCGCCGGGACTTCACGATCAACGGCCTCTTCTATGACCTGGAGACGGCGCAGGTGATCGACCACGTCAACGGCATGGCCGATCTGGAAGCTCGTGTGGTGCGGACCATCGGCGATCCGGACATTCGATTTCGCGAGGACCCGATCCGAATCTTGCGCGCGGTCAAGTTCGCGGCGCGCTGCGATCTGACCATCGAGGCCGAGACCTACCGGCGGATGATGGAACACCGGCACGAGATATCCAAGTGCGCCCAGGCGCGCGTCTCGGAGGAGTTCTATCGCCTGTTGCGCGGAGGGGCCGCAAACCGGTCGATGGAGCTGCTGGCCGAGACCGAGCTGCTCGACTTTCTGTCTCCCGAGATCGCGCAGGGGCTCAAGGGCGAGGCCGAGGACGAGGCGACCGTGTTGAAGCGGGCACGGCTGTGGGCGTATCTGGCCGCCCTGGACCGGTCCACCAACCGCCGCCCCGTGCCGCCCAGCAACAGCCTGCTGCTGGCGGTGCTGATGCTGCCGCCGCTGCGCGACGCGCTGGATCCGGACAGCAACGCCGTTCGCGACGTCGGTCAGATGGTGGCGCTGGGCATCCAGCCGTCGCTGGAACGCCTGCGCGCCTCGCGACGCGACGGTGAGCTGGCCCGGCAGATCTTGCTGGCCATCCGCTACATCCTGCCGTCGAAACAGCCGCGCCGGCGGCGGCCGCGCCTGGCCGGACGCGAGTTCTTCGACGAGGCGCTGCGGCTGTGCGAGATCATCTCGGATGCCGAGACCGAGAATCCGGCGCTGGCAGGGAAACCGATCGTCGTCGAGGGCGGCATCCCGCCCGACCTGGCCGAGGGTGCCGAGGGTGAGGCGCAGGGCGACGACGATTCACCGCCCGAGCTGGAACCGCTGGAGTCATTCGAGCGTGGGCGCCGACGGCGGCGCGGACGCGGCCAGGGACGCGACGAAGGCCGGGGAGAAGTCCGCGGCCAAGGACGGGACGATGCGCGTGGGCGACCCGACGCCGAACCGCGGCGGACACCCGGTGTCGCGGCGGCGCCCGCCTACGCAACCGGCTCGTACGCGCCCCGCCCGGCGGAAGGCCTGGACACGTTATTGACCGCGACAGCGCTGCTGCTGGCCCCGTCGGGACGCCCGGCATTTCTCGGGACCGGAAGCTTCGGCGGCCCCTGGAGCAAGGCGACAGAGGGTTAGCCTTCGCGTAGCGGTGCGGCGGCGACGTCAGGAATAGCGCGTGGGATCGGGCACGCCCGCGGCCTCGAACCCGCGGCGGCGCAGCTGGCAGGCGTCGCAATTGCCGCAGGCCGCCCCCAAGGGCGTGGGGTCGTAACAGGAATGAGTCAGGGCATAGTCGACGCCCAGCTTGGTACCGGCGAGGATGATCTCGGCCTTGGTCATGCGGATCAGAGGCGCCCGGATGGTCAGCGGTCGTTTCTCGACACCGGCCCTGGTGCCGAGGCGCGCCACCTCTTGCATCGCCGCCAACCACTCGGGGCGGCAGTCGGGATAGCCCGACGAATCCAGCACATTCACGCCCAGCACGATGTCGCTGGCCCCGGCGACCTCGGCGACGGCGATCGCATAGGCCATGAATATCGTATTTCGGGCCGGAACATACGTCGACGGTATCCCCTCGCCGATCTCGGCCTCGCTGCGCCCTTTCGGGACCGGGATCGCCGACGTCAATGACGATCCGCCGATCGACCGCAGATCCAGATCGACAATTCGGTGCGAGGTCACGCCGACCGCGGAGGCCACGCGCCGCGCGGCCCCGAGCTCGACGTCGTGGCGCTGGCCGTAGCGAAAGCTGAGCGCATGACAGCGGTAGCCCGAAGCGGCGGTCATGGCCAGGGCGGTCGCCGAGTCGAGCCCGCCGGAAAGCAGCACAATCGCGTCGTTCATACTGTCATCTTATGACACACGACGAGAACGATGAGATTGCGGGCGCCATTGAACCATTCGAGGACGCCGCGCTCTACGACTGGGAATACCGCCGGCGGCGTGACGACGTGGCCTTTTACCGCACGCTGGCCGGCGAGCGGTCTGGCCCGGTGCTGGACCTCGGCTGCGGCACCGGGCGTCTGCTGGTGCCCCTGCTGCGCGACGGTCACGTCGTCATCGGCATCGACCGCTCCTGGGCGATGCTGGCGCGCGCGGCGCAGCGTCTCGGCCGCACGTCGGCCGCCACCCGTGCCCGAGCGTTGCTGCTGCGCGCTGACCTGCGGCAGTTCGCCTTGCGCCGGCGCGCCACCTTCGCCGTGGCCGCCTTCCATAGCGTTCAACACCTCATCACCGACGGTGATCTGCGGCGCTTCCTGCGCGCGGCGCGGGCCGCCCTGGTCCCGGGCGGATGGCTGGCCTTTGACCTGTTCGCGCCCGACCAGCGTTTCTTGCAGCGCGATTCGAAGCGGCGATGGGATCGCACCGTCTTCCGCCATCCCGCCCTTGGCACTCGGTTCGTGTACACGATGTCGCCGCGCTTCGATCCGGCTCGTCGGACACTGTTAATGAGAATGTACTACCAGCCCGTCGACGGGCGCGGCCGCGCGAACGGCCGCGAGCGAACGGTGCGGCTCTGTCATCGACTGCTGTCGCCCCCCGAGGTGGAGGCCCTGCTCAAACGCGCGGGTTTCTCGCTGATTTCACGCTGGAGCGGCTTCGACGGGCGTCCTGCTGACGACGAATCAGAGCAACAGATCTTTCTGGCGAGGCGCGTCTGAAAGCCGCCCAAAAGTGCTTTTTCCGTCGGAAAATCCGGTTTTTTCGGGCGGCATTTCGCTTGACAG
Source organism: Polyangia bacterium (assembly GCA_035696485.1). Taxonomy (GTDB): domain Bacteria; phylum Myxococcota_A; class Polyangia; order Fen-1088; family Fen-1088; genus DASRQT01. The sequence continues at coordinate 5,257 of DASRQT010000526.1, forward strand.
TTTTGCCTCCGCCGCTACCATGCCGAGGTCTTCTTTCGCAAACTTTCTGACGGAGGGCTGCCGAGATGGCCGAGAAAGTCGCAAAGCTAGGCCTTGGTCGTGAGAAGGATTTCATGTACTACGTGAAGGACGGAGCGGTGTGGAAGGTCCAGCGTAAGCAGCCGGGAGTCCCGAAGGGGCGGCCAGAGAAGGTGGCAGACGGCGGCTTCGAGATGGATACCGACTACATCTACTTCGTCGATCGAGACGGTGACGTCGCGAGAGCGAGACGGGCCGTCGGCGGGCAGAAGCGCAAGAAGTCGGGACGCGCAGCCGCCAAAAAGAAGAGCAGCAAGAAAAAGAAATCGACCGGCAAGAAGAAGTCCGCCAGCAAGGGCAAGAAGAAAGCTGCCGGCAAGAGCAAGAAGAAAGCTGCCGGCAAGAAAAAGGGCAAGAAGAAGGGCCGCCGCTAACTAGAAGACCCGTTCTCGTCCTCCGTTAGTTTATTCAGGCCGCTTCGGTTTTCGCCGGAGCGGCCTTTTTCTTGTGCCGCGAACGCCGGCCCTCGCGCGACGAGTTTTCACCGCCGCCGCTGCTATCGGTCTCGGCGGCGGCAGGCTCGGCCGCTTCGGGCGGCGGGAAACCAAAACGATAGAGAATCCAGCCGAACCCGATCAGCGTGGTCACCGACATCCACATGTATTGCTCGTCCAGCCAGGTCGGCATCTTCATCCACGACCAGGGCGCGCCGTCGGGAAGAAATCGTGTCGGCGCCCAGTCGATGAAGCCGGTCGAGGCGGTCACCGCCGCCAGCATCAGGCCGACCTCGCGGCGCTTCTCGTATAGCAGCGCGACGACCGTGAGGAAGGAATAGTAGTAACAGGTCAGCTCCACGCCGACGACACCGACCGAGATCATGGTGGCGCTGAGCGCGCACGCCACCCAGGGCTCGGTCCCGCGCACCGCGAACCACAGCAGCGCCAGGAATCCGACGACCAGCACCCCGTACAGCGGCCGCCGTTCGCGGAACGTGCGCACCTTGGCCTCTTTCCACGCGCCCCACGGATCCTCCAGCTTGTCGGTGCGCAGAACCTTGCCGACCTCGGAGGGCGCGTACGCGACGATCGTGCGCAGGCCCATGTAGTTGGTCAGCGGGGTCTCTTTGTGCTTCTCGCTGTTTTGCTTGAAGCGGACATAGCCGTCGATGCCGCCGCTGGTGGCCAGGCTCAGCGGCACCAGCAGCACGACGGCCAGCGTCGCGCCGGCGATGACCTTCAAGTAACGGCGGTCGAGGGTGCGCGTCTTGCGGTACTCCTGTATGAGCACCATCAACGGCCCGATGAACATGAACATCGGGAACACACGCAGCAGGGTTGAATAAGCCAGGAAGAAGCCGCCCAGGATGGGACGGTCCTTCTTCATGAGGCAGACGCCCCCGACAAGATAGAACAGCCAGTCCCAGCGCAGGTACGCGCCGCCGGTCCAGTAGAACCGCGACGGGAAGTTGGTGCCGAACACGATCAAGGCGACGCACAGAACGCGCCACCCGAACGCCCACCAGATCATCCCCATCATGCCCAGCGCCAGCGTCGGATCCAGCAGCGTCAGGGTCAAGACCTGCGGGTACGTGGCGGGGCCGGTGTTGGCCAGCGCCGACCCGAGGATGTTCCAGACCGGTGTCCCGTTGTACCCGTGGTCGGTCTGCGCCTCTTCCCAGCGCTTGACGCCGTGGCGGTTGCGGAAGAACGCGACGTCCCGCTTGAAGGCCTCCCAGCGCGCTGGCTTGAAGTGGTCCTTGCAATGCTCCGGGTGGGCCAGCACCTCGCGCGTGTTGCCCAGGACGTTCGTGCGCAGGTTCATGATCTTGCGCAGCTCGACCCGACGGCGCAGCGACGGATCCTCGGAGTCGGCGATGGAAACGCACTCGTACAGCCGATCGTAGGACAGCTCGTTGAAGTACTTGGACCCGATGTAGTAGTGGTAGGTGTCCCAGATGTGGATGTAGTTGCCGAAGTGGAACGATCCGAAGTTCCAGTAGGCACCGAAGGACAACACTCCGAGCGTGATCAGCAGGCCGTCGCGCAGCTTGCGGCGAAACTCCGGCATCCCTCTCTTGCGCAGCCACCACCCCCAACCCAGCAGCACCACCCCGCCGATCGCCAGACACATCTCGGTTCGTGAGCTGACGTCGTTTGTCCACCAGCCCAGCTTCCACCACGGGCGGCTCACCACCCGCGCGGCAGGGGCGTCGACGGTGCGGAGGCGCGGCGGAAACGGGGTCGGTGCCTTGCAGAAGGCCTGGAACTCGGAGATCGAATAGAAGTTGTCGCCCAGCCCTTCGCCGATGCGCAGGTAGCGGACCTCCGAGCTGTTGACGACGATCGTGCGCGTGCGCAGGCCGTGACCTGACACGGTGTCGATCTCCCCGAGCACCTTGAAGCTGCTGGCGCTGCCGTCCAGCGAACCGAAGATCTTGTAGCTGTCGTTGGCGTCGGCCTGGACCATGAATGCGCTGACCGGGGTCGGCTGACCGAGGTCGTAGGTCACCGATCCCGCGCCGGTCTCGAAGATGACCGCCACCGGCGCGTCCCACTGGGCCCCTTCGGGTGCGGCGGCGCCGTCCGTCAAGAGGCCCAGGTTGCCGCGCGTATCCTGACGCCCGGTGGGGACCTTCCGATCGAGGAGGTTATCCGTCCCACAATCGGCGCTGTACAGGGGTTCGGCCGCCTGCCCGGTCGAGGGCAAGGCCAGCAGAATCAGCCCCGAAATCACGGTGAAAGAACCAAACCGCAGCATATCCGGGGAGACTAGCAGGGGTCGGGCGGTTTATGAATCGGCCCGCATATGCGATCCTCGCGCCCAAATCCATGCCCTCGACCCTGGCTCTTTTCGTCTGCTTCCTGATTGTCCTGACCAACGCGTTCTTCGTCGCAGCTGAGTTTTCGCTGGTCAAGATCCGCCCGACCCGCCTGCAGCAGATGGCGAACGGGGGCTCCCGGCGGGCGAAGCTGCTCATCAAGATGACCAACAACCTCAACGCCTATCTGTCGACGGCTCAGCTGGGCATCACGCTGGCCTCGCTGTCGCTGGGTTGGCTGGGCGAACCCTCGGTCGCGCGCTTGATCCGACCAATCTTGAGTGGTTTTGACATGGCGTCCGACAACACCGTCCACACCATCGCGGTGACCATCAGCCTCATCCTGATCACGATGCTGCACTCCGTCATAGGCGAGCTGGTGCCCAAGGCGCTGGCAATTCAACAGACCGAGCCAGTCGCCCTGTTGACCGCGATCCCCTTCCGCATCTTCTACGTGGTCGGGTTCCCGTTGATCTGGACGCTCAGCAGCCTCTCGATGCTGGTGCTGCGGCTGCTGCGATTTCCGCCGGTATCAGAGGCCGAGATGTTGCATTCACCCGAAGAGCTGCGGCTGGTCCTGCAGCACGTGCAGCTGGACCCGGGCGCGCGGCGCCTCATCGACCGGGTGTTCGACTACACCCACCGCGTGGCGCGCCACGTGATGACGTTGCGGCGCGACGTGGTGACGCTGGAGGCGGGGCGACCGTTCGAGGACAACCTGCGCGTCGCGGTGACCAACCAGTACACACGCTATCCGCTGGTCGAGCCGGGCACCGACCGCGTGGTCGGGTACGTTCACCTCAAGGACATCGTCACCGCGCTGGCCTCGGGCAAACGCCCCGAGCGGATGCGCGAGCTGGTGCGCGAGCCGATCTACGCGTCGGAGGACACGCGCCTGGAATGGCTTCGGCGCGAGTTCCAGCGACGCCACGTCCACATCGCCATCATCCTCGGCCCCGCGCACTCGTTCCTGGGGATCGTGACGCTGGAGGATCTGGTGGAGGAGGTGGTTGGGGAGATACGAGACGAGCAGGACCAGGAGGAGATTCCGCCGATCATTCGCCGGCCCGACGGCAGCTTCGAGGCCGACGGCCGGCTGACGCTGGACGTGGCGGCGCGCGACCTGGGGCTGTCGTTCCCGCCGGTCCCGCCCGAGGTCGAGACCCTGGGTGGATTTCTGGTCACGCACCTCAAGGAGATGCCGGCGCCGGGCGACTCCGTCGAGGCGGTGGGCTACCGGTTCACGGTCCTGGACGTCAGGGATCGCCGCATCCGCCGCGTCCGCGGCGAGCTGCTGCCACCGCCGCCGGAGTCCGAGGAGTAGCGCGATAGCTCGCGTGGCCCATCAGTAGGTGACCGTAACGACCTGGCCGCTCTTGAGATAAGGCGTGGTGACCGTGACCAGCTTCTTCGCGGCGTCGTAGCTGAAGTCGCGAACCGGCTTGCCGGCGGCGGTGACCTGTTTCGGGGCCGACGGCGCGCCGTGAATCGAAAACGCCATCGACGAAAACCACGGCGTGTACGACCCCTCCGCCGGGCCGGTCTGCACCGTCACGGAATTCCCGGCCTCCTTGCACGACAGCGCCAGCCTGAGGTACGTGCCCTTCTGATAGTCGAAGGTGTCTCCGTCGTCGAGGTACAGCGAGCCGTGGCAGTCCGGCCCGGGATAGACGCGCAGCTCCAGCGCGCCCCTCGGTGTGACGCTGGTCGACTGCACCAGCGGCTGGTGCGGAATGATCGCGCCCCCGCGGACCAGCACCGACAGATCGCCCGGCCCCGGCGTTGTCTTCTTCTTCTGCTCACCCTTCAGGCGCTCGCCGCTCCAGTAGTCGTACCAGACGCCGACCGGGACCGTGATCTCCAGCGGGTCGACCGTCTCTTCGACCTTGGGCTGCACCAGCAGGTCAGGGCCGAACAGGAACAGGCGGTCGTTGGTGTAGAACGCGTCGGCCTCGGGGTGCTCCAGCCAGAACGGCCGCATCATCGGGATGCCCGTGCGCGAGACCTCCTCGGCCAGCGTGTAGACGTAGGGCATCAGTCGATAGCGCGCCTCGATGAACCGCCGGCGAATGGCCTCGTGCTCCGCGCCGTGCACCCACGGTTCCTGGTCTGCCGTCCCTTTTTCGGTGTGGTCGCGAAAGATCGGGTTGAAGGCGCCGAGCGCGATCCAGCGCGTGAGCAGCTCCGGCAGCGGGCTACCGCGAAAACCTCCGATGTCGTCGCCGACCAGCGCGTAGCCCGAGATCCCGAGGTTCAGCAGCGTGGGAATCGAGATGCGGTAGTGGTTCCAGGTGCTGGTGTTGTCGCCCGTCCAGGACGCGGCGAAGCGCTGCCCGCCGGCGTAGCTGGCGCGGGTCAGCACCACGGGACGGCGGTTGCCCTGAAGCTTGAGCAGCCCTTCATAGGTGGCGCGGGAGTTCTGCATCCCGAAGATGTTGTGCACCTCGCGGTGGCTGGTGGTGCCGCCGGAATCCACGCGGTGAACCACGTCCAGCGGCATCGTCCTGGCGGCGATGAAGACCGACGGTTCGTTCATGTCGTTCCAGTAGCCGGCGATGCCCATACGCACGAAGTCCCCGTACAGCGTCCCCCACCAGGCGCGGGCCGGGGCCCAGGTGAAGTCCGGAAAGACACTGTCGCCGGGCCAAACTTTGCCCGCGTACTCCGAACCGTCGGCCTTGTGCACGAAGAAGTTGCCGGCCGCCCCCTCGTCGTAGGGCTTGTAGCCGGGCGTGGACGCCTTGGCGAGGTGCAAGTCGGTGATGGCGATGACCTTGAACCCCTGCTGCCCGAGGTCGCCGATCATCTTCTCGAAATGCGGGAATCGTTCGCGGTCGATGGTGAACGGCCGGTTGTCCTTCTGGTAGTCGATGTCCAGATAAATGACGTCGGCGGGGATCTTCTTGTCGCGGAAGGTCTTGGCGATCTCGTAGACGCGCGCTTCCGGATAGTATGAATACCGACACTGCTGGAAGCCCAGCGTCCAGATCGGCGGCAGCGGCGCCTTGCCGGTCAGCTCAGCATAGCGCTGGATGACGCTCTTGGGTTCGGGTCCGTTGATGAAGTAGTAGTCCAGGTCGCCGCCGTCGGACCCGAACGCGTACGCGTCGCGTGACGTCTTGCCGAAGTCGAACCACGACCGCCAAGTGTTGTCGAGGAACAGGCCGTACGCGCGGCCCTTGCGCAGGCCGACGAAGAACGGAATGCTCTTGTAGAGCGGGTCGGTCGATTCCTGCCAGGCGTAGGCGTCGGTATTCCAGTTGGTGAACGCCATGTCGCGGCGGTCCAGCGGGCCGGCCTTGTCGCCGAGGCCGTAATAATGTTCGTCGTCGGGCATGGCCTTCTCGACGCGAAAGCCGGAGGGCGTTAGCGACATCGGACGCTGGCGGGCGTCCTCGGAGATGACCTGGCCGGCGCGGTCGAGGAACACCAGACGCAGCGGATTCTTTTCGATCCGAACCGTGACGGCGGCGGTGGCGGCGACAATGGCAGCGCCTTCGTCCCTCACCGTCAGCGTTCCGGTCGGCGCGTTCGCGCCCGGGACCACCGCCCACGAAAAGTCCTTACCGAGGGCGCCGTCGCGGGACGCTCGCACGCGGATCACGTGATCGTTGACGGCTGTGATGGCGATGGCGCCGGCGGTGGTCTGCAAGGTCACGCCGCGCGCCTCGGCCGTGAAGCCGATCACCTGTGGCAGCGCGCCCGGCGCGGCGACGGTGGCGCCCGGCGCCTGCGGTGGGGTCGTTGCGAGACACGCCATCAGCGTCGAGCAACCTGTCATCAGTCCCAGTCGTGCTGTGTTCATCGTTCGATCCTTACGTTCACGTTTCTTTGAGAGTCAGCGCCTGACCTGCGCGCCGACGTGGAGGACTACCGCGCTCCAGGGCGCGACACTGACATCGACGGCGCCGGCGTCGTCGACCTGGATGGGCGCCGCGGCGCAACCCGCAGCCGTCGGCAATCCCGGGTAGACGTCGCAGTAGGAGCCTGCGGGAAGGGCGGTTGCGAAGACGCGGCGAAGGCTGGTGGCGCCGCGGTTGATGATCACGAACCCTTTGTCGCCGCGGCCAAAGGCGATCTGGTTGGCTCCGTCATCCCACCAGTTCGTCACCATTGGCGCCGACGCCGTGGCCTGGCGAAACCCGATCAAGGGCGCGACGTAGGAACGACGGTGTTCGCACAGCCAACCACCCATCGATGACGTGGGATCCGCGGAACAGCTGGGTATCTGCGAGCCGGCCGCGTAGACCGGACCCGTCGTCCCAGCGCTGTCCGAGGGTGGTCCCGCGTCGCGGCCGGCCGGCGTCAAGCGATCGAACGCGAAGCTCGACAATAGCGACGGGTGGCCGTACGGCCAGGCCAGCATGAATGCCGTCGCCAGATCAAAGCTGGGGCCGTCTTGATAGAAGAGGGAGGCGGCGCGCTGGGTATCGTGGTTATTGATGAACACGACGGCGCGGTCGGCGGGCAGCAGCTCGCCGCCTCCGTCCTGGGACAGCCCACCCAACGGGCGCAGGCCTGCCAGCGTCTTGCCCTGCCTGTTGCCAAAGGCGTCGGTTACGGCCGCATACTTGAACTCGGTGACGTCGACCGCCTGGGCGTCACCCTGCCCCACCGCCAGGTAGTCGGCTGCGTGAATGGCTTCGCCGCCGTGGTCGATGACCTCGAAGAAGTAGTAGGGCCTCTTGGCAGAACCCACACGCGCGCTTACCCGGCGCAGGATGGCGTCCAGGTCCGACGGAGCGACGTGTTTGGCCGCGTCGATGCGAAACCCGCGAACCCCCAGCTCCACCAGCGTCGCCAGCGCCCCCGCGATCTGATCGCGCACATGGTCGCTGGAGGTATTCAGGTCGGCCAGCCCCAGCAGCTCACAGTCACGGACGCGGTCGGGGGCGTTCTGATAGTCGCCATCGGCGATCGTGCATGGCGGACTGTGGAAATCGTCGGGCGCGTAGAGATCGGGATACGAATATTTGGTGTATGTCGTGCCATTGCTGCCGACACCGCTCGACTGCGCGGTCATGTGATTGATGACGGCATCGACGTGGATGGCGACGCCGGCGGCGGCACAGCGGCGGACCATGTCCCGAAATTCCTCTCCCGTGCCGCTGCGGCTGCGGGCCACCGAATAGCCGACGGTCTGGTAGCGCTGCCACCACGGATGGCCCGCAAGGACGGCATGTTCAACCGGCGGGGATACTTGCACGGCGGTGAATCCCGCGGGCCCGAGGTTGGTCTCGCACTCGACGGCGATGTCGGTCCACCTCCACTCGAACAGATGCACGGACACCGGCGCGCGATTGTCGGCGGGAGGCATCGGGTTGGCAGTATCGCCGCAACCGCACATCTGCAGCGCCAACGGCACCAGGACCGCAGGAACCATCCCGCGTCGGGTCCGAGGCGCCAGTGTCATTGCGTGAACTTCAGGTCATCCAGCGTGAAGTCCCACGGCACGCCCCCCTTGGCGGTGAAGTTCAGCCCGACGATGGTCTTGGGATCCAGCGGAACCTTCGTCCCCCACCCGCCAGGTCGCAGCTGCGACCAGGTGAACGTGTAGACCTTGGGCGTGGGCGTCAGGTAGATGTCGACAGCGAAGTGGTCGTAGCACTTCTTGCACTGGTTGAATTCGGGCATGGTCGCCATGGTCGCAAGCCCGACGTGCATCGCGGTCGTGCCCCACGCCTTGAACGACAGCCCGGTGAAGTCCGACGCGTCGATGGGCGTCAGCGCGCCGGCGCCCTGGAAATTGAAGCCGATGCCACCTCCCCAGTCGATGAAGCCGCGCCCGGTCGTGTGAATCACGCCGTCCTTCATCGCCGAGGCGAAGTCACCGATGGAGGGCGGTGTCATGACGCCGCTGGGCGTTGGGTCGTGAAAGATGAACCAACCGCCGCCCGGGTTCAGGTTCATCACGGTGGTCACCGTGCCGTCGGAGATGAGCACGCCGGTCGGCTTCGCCGGCGCCGGCACGTCGCCCGCATTGGCGGCCTTCGCGCCCTCGCCGCTGGTCTCGCTCGCGCGCACCGCCTGGACGACCCGCGCCGGCGGCATGAGGCACCCGAGGCCGCCCAGCGGCAAGAACGCGGTCACGAAAATGCAGAACGAATGAACCTTGACCAACGCGTGCGCCACCCTTTCCGCTTTCAACGGGTAACACGCGCGAAGTTCAGCGTTCAACATAAACCATAGTAAAGAATGGAGATTTACCGGGATTTGCGTTGACTAGCTGCGATCGCGAAGGCACAAGATTGATGTGCACGGGATGAAACACGTCCAGCGAATCGGCACGCGCGCGGTCCTTGTCGCCTCCCTGTTGGGCGTCACTCCTGGGTGCATCCGCATGCCGGCAATCGACGCGTCGACGCCGGTGGCGGCGGCGCGCAAGGAACCCGGCCCCACCAACGAACCGTTCGCGCTGAAGCCCGATTTCAATCCTGAATCGCCCGGCGCCTGCGCCCGCGTCGAGGTCGTCGACGTGAACTTGGGCCACACGCCCGAGTCGTTCGTGCGCGCGGCGCACTGTCAGATCACCGGCCAGCCGGCGCCGCCCAAGACCGTCGCGGAATGGACGGCGCGTATGCGCGAAAAGTATTTCGTGCGCCGGATCGACGTCGTCCGTTCGCTGTGCGCCGAGAACAAGCGCATGTGCAAGCTGACCTATTCGGACCCGTGGCTCGCCGAGGAGGAGCTCACCGGCGTCGTCGAACGCCGCGCCAGGCGCGACATCGGCGCGGTCTTCATGTTCTTCTTCGATTGCCCCGGCAAAACCAACTGCGAGATGGACTGGGCCAACACGCACGCGCCCGGGATGGACGCGCCTGTGCCCGTCCTCGGCATGAAGGCGGGCGACCGCGCGGTCTACCATCCGTTGCAGCCGGGGTTCTGGCGGCGCGAGTTGATGGACGCGAAGTACGCCGGCCTCTCGTTCCTGATGCTCAACACCTACGGTCCCGACATCGAGGACGGCAAGCTCAAGCCGTTGACTGAGGCCTTGAAGAGCCTCGATTCGCCGATCAAGGTGGCGCTGTTCGACGACACCTGGACCTGGGGCCAGCCGCACTTCAGCGCCTTCTGGAGGCAAAAGCCCGACCTCACCGATCCAGACAAGGCCGCCAGGACCATCTACGAGGCCAAGTGGAAGCCCTTCTTTTCGCAGATCGACAAGAAACACTGGTACCGCTTCGCGGGGCGGCCGTTCATCTACTTCTATAACTCGGGAACGCTGGAGCCGCGCACGCGCGCCGCCGCGCTGGTGGCCAAGTTGAAGGCGCTGTTCAAGGCGGATTTCGGCGAGGAGCCGTTCGTCGACGTCGACATCGCCTACTTCGACGATCCCGCCATGGCCGAGGTCGCCGACGCCAAGTTCAAGTGGATGACGTTCGACATCCCCCAGCGCCGCCATCGCTCGACCCTGCACGGCCACGTGATCGATCACGCCATGGTCAGGTGGGACGCCGTGAACCGCGATCGCCCCGGCGAGATCGCGAACCAGTACGACCGCTGCGTCAAGGGCGGGCAGATCCTGCAGCGCGTGCTGAAGGATTCGATGGACGCGGAGCTGCTGGTTCTCGCGACCTGGAACGACCTCGGCGAAGGTACGGGCGTCCACCGCAACTACGACTATTACGCCGACGGCCGCTGGCTGCCCCCGAACTATTTCATGCAGCTGATTCGGAATTCGCAGCGAGACGGAAAACCATAGCGCCGGCCACCCATCCTCCAAGGCGCCGAGCATCACGGGGCCTCCGGTTCGGATGACGCGCCCTCCTCGAATAGAAAAGCGACGGCTCGCCGCGGGGCTCATGGTCCTGCTCGGCTGGTCGTGTGACGGCCCCGGCAACACCGGGAAGATCGTTCCCGACACGGCGCTGGTCCGGGCCGTTCCCTGGCAGAACGGGGTGCTGCCCGCCGTGGAACCGACCGGCGAGCCGGTCATCCCGTTCTTGCCCGTGTACCCGTCGATCGGGTTCGGTCGGCCCGATCCGGGGTCGCAACACACCGACTGCGCAGCGGCCGCCGGCTACGAGTTCTCGACCGGATGGTTCGACGACTTCGAGCCCCGGGTGCCCGACAATCCCAGCGCGACCGGGGTAGCCCCGGGGTGGTCGGCCTATGACGATCTGTCGCAATACGCCTTTCACACACCCGGCGATGAAACCTGGTATCCCGGGCTCAAGGACACGACCTTTGTCGCCTGGGGCATGCCCGCGGACAAGGTTCCGGGTCCGTCCTGCGAGGGCAAGCCCAACAACTGGGTTTTGCATTTCCGGGGCGGACTGTTTCGAAAATGGGGCGGCGGCATGAGCCACGCGTTCGTCGATCCCGTGGGCCTGCGGTACCGGACGGATCCCACGGAAGCCTGCGCTCCCAACCTCGACTTCTGTCCCCCGCCAGTGGCAATGAACGCGGAAGCCGACAGCGCCGGCCTTCCCGTGCCCAAGGCGCCGAAGGAGCCCTACAGACAGTCGCACGACTTCTTCGACGTCTCCCGATACGAGGGGGTGGCCTTCTGGGCACGCCGCGGCCCCGAGGGACACGACCGGGCCCTGGTGATCCTCACCGACAAGTTCACCAGCAGCCGCCTGGCGCGCGAGAACCAGAAGTACTGCCGTCGCGTCCGCGAGTGCCATTCGGCGTGCCTCAGCGGCGTGCCCTGTTCGCCCAGCGATCCGAACATGTCGGGTTCGATTCATCGCTGCTTTGATGCCAAGGCCGGAGATCTGCCGCGGGTCGAAAACGAGTCGCTGCTCGAGCTCATGTACCCGCGCTGCGGGCCCAGCGCCTGCACCAGCCCGAGCTCATACCTCGACCCGGACTTCGACGACAAGGCCTGCCGGCCTTACGCCTTCCCCGCCGCCGACGAGAGCGGCGAGTACTGCTGGAACGCCGATGATCCGCCGCCGCCCAGCCGCGACGAACGATGTCAGGACGGCTGGCAAGTCAGCATCGAGCTGACTCCCGACTGGAAGTTCTACGCCCTGCCCTTCTCGCAATTCGGGCAGGTCGGATTCGGAAAACGAGCGCCCTTCATGGATCTGAAGTCCCTCGACACGATCGCCTTCGGCGCCACGATGGGCTGGTCGGACATGTATTTCGACAATGTCACCTTCTACCGCCGGAAAAAGTAGGGCATTCCGGCGGGTACTACCGCCGGTCGCGCCGCTGGTCGCCGTCGCGATTTACGTTGCCCTGTCGGCGACGGCCACCGTCGCGCGTGGCGAAAGCGCCGAAGACGCCGCGACCGGCAAACCGGCGGCGGCCG
>DASRQT010000527.1:0-13985 GCA_035696485.1 Polyangia bacterium
AGCCCATTCCGGAGCACCTGTTCGTCCACTGCCGCAGCATTCAGATCTCGCAGATCTTGCTCAATCTGCTCAGCAACGCGCACGACGCTGTGGAAAAGAGCGCCGCCCCCTGGGTACGGATTAGCGTGGACGCCGAGGGCGCGCAGGTCCGCATCGCCGTCATCGATAGCGGCCCGGGCGTTTCGCCGGCGCTGGAACCGCGCATCATGGAGCCGTTCTTCACGACCAAGGAGGTCGGCAAAGGGACCGGACTCGGGCTCAGCGTGTCCAAGGGCATCGCCGAGTCACACGGCGGGCGGCTCTCTTACGATCGCAGCTCCGCTCATACCAGGTTCGTGCTCACGCTGCCCCGCGCTCCCGATCCTCCCACGCCCGCGCCGGTCCAACCCAACACCGTGACGGCCGCGTAGCAGCTCTGCCCAGTACGTGCGCTCTTGACGCTGATCGGCATCCTCCGGCGCCGACGCTAGCGGTCGGGATAAGCGTGTTTCCGGGCGTGCTTGCCGCAAGCGGCCAAGGCTGTCTTCGATCTTTCATTGTAGACGCGTGAAAAGCGACCCGGTCCCGCGGTATCGTCGGCCATGCACCGGGTAGTTTTTGGATGGGTGCTGGCCGCCGGTTTCGTGGTGGGCTGCGGACCCGGATCGCCGGTCGCGCCGGGCTCCTCGAGCACCGCCATTCCCGCCTGGCCCCCGTCAGGGCCGACGCCGGTAGGATCGGGATGGTGTTCCGCGTCCGGTGAACCTGCTGACCCGCTGGCGATGGGGCGTTGCGAGCTGACGCGCGCGACGGCGGGAACCGCGCTCGCTGGCGCTGTCGACGTCGTCACGGCCGACAGCACGCTGGCGCGCGACGCGCTCAATGGCAGCGGTGCCGTGCTGGATCCGGCCCCGGAATCCTTCGTGATCGTCACCGTCGGCGCCACCACCCTGGTCATCGGCCGCGATGCCAGCGGCGCTTTCTACGGCGCCCAGGAGCTGGCCGAACGAATCGCGGAACGCGGTGATGCCGCGGTGCCGGTTTCGCCCCCGATCGCCCGGTCACCGGCGCTGGCCATCCGCGCCGCCAATCCCTTCCTGGTGCTGCCACAACCGGACGAGCCCTCGTGGTGGTTCCTGGACCGTAGTTTCTGGCGCGAGTATCTCGACCTTCTGGCCCGTGCGCGCATCAACTATCTCGACCTTCACGGGATGTACAGCCTGGACAGCACGATCTTTCCGAACGCGCTGCTCTACTTCGCGACCAGCGCCAGCTTTCCCGACGTCGGCGTGCCGGTCGTGGAGCGCGAACGCAATCTGGCCATGCTGAACCAGGTGATCGACATGGCGACGGCGCGCGGTATCCGCGTCGGGTTGATGAGCTATCGGGCCGACACCAGCCTGCTGGGTGACGCGAATCAGGCGCTGACCGACGACGCGTCGGCGAGGACTTACACCCGTGAGGCGGCCGCGGACCTGGCACGTCGCGCCCCAGGCCTCTGGCGTCTGGGCTTTCGCATCGGCGAGAGCGAGCGCCCGGCGTCGTGGTACGAGGACACCTTCGTCGCGGGCGTGCGCTCCGCGGGCACCGGTGTTCGGCTGGCGACCAGGACCTGGGGCGCCAAGAAGGCCGATATCCTCAGCATCGTCGCCGCCGCGGGTGAAGACACCATCGTGCAGGCAAAGTTCAACGGCGAGCATCTGGCCGCGCCCTACGCCATCGCCGGTGGGATCTTCTCGATCGCGGGCGGATACAGCTACCAGAATTTCCTCACGCCGCCGGTTCCCTACCAGTTTGTGTTCCAGATCCGCGCCGGTGGGACGCACCGGATCTTTCGCTACCTCTCGTACGAGCGAACCCGGCGCACCGTGAAGTCGTTGGCGTTGTCGCCGGCCGTGCGTGGTTTCACCTACGAGCCACCGCACGCCTATTTTCCGGCGCGCGATTACTATCACGCTGACCACGGCGATCGTTTTTCCAGCTGGACGTTTCGCCGCGACGAGCTGGGTTACTTTTTGTTCGGCCGCCTCGGTTTCGATCCCGCGACCCCGGCCAGCGTCTTTCGCCGAATGCTGGCGGCGCGCGCCGGCACCGATGCGCTGTGGGACGCGGTTCAGGCGGCAAGCGACATCGTCCCCTGGATGCAGACCGCGCACACCTGCGGCATCGACTCCCGCGATGCCGCTCCCGAGCTGGAGCTGGCGGGCGACGTCGGTTACTGGGCCTCTCCGATGTTGACCCAGGCGGTGTCCAGCGCGTGCGTGCGCCACGAACCGATGGACGGATTCGCGGTGGCGCTGGCCTCCGACGCCGCCGACGATCTGATGGCCGGTCAGCCGACCACCCGGCTGTCGCCGATGGACGTCGCGCGCATCCTGATCGACGACGCCGCGATCGCGAAATCGGTTTCGCGGGCGGCAGACACGACGCCCATGCCGCCCGAGCAGCGAGACTTGGTCCGCGAATGCTATGCGCTGGCGGATCTCGGCCTTTACTTCGCGCACAAGCTCCGAGCGGCCAGCGCGCTGGCGATTTACGCGCGCTCCGGCCGCGCGGACTATCTCGAGGCGGCCACCAGCGAATCGGCAGCCAGCGGCGACGCACGGCGGCGGCTGGCTGCCGGGACCAGGTACATCGCGCCGTTTCGCGATCACCTCCGGATGGCGATGCTGGGGCTGCCCCAGTTTCACTGGTCGCGGCAGCTCAATCGCCTTGACGAGGATCTGGCGGCCATCAACACCGTGGCGGCGGCGGTTAGGGCAAACCCACCGGCGCCGGCCGCCGGCGCGCGCTTGCCGGCGGCGACGGATTGGTTGAACACACCGCGATCGCCGGGGCCGGGGCTGGCGACGCTTGACGTCAACCCGCCCGATGCGACCGCCGCTACGTGGACCGTGACGGCCAGGCTGGCCAGCGCCGCGCCGGCTGGCGCCCGCGTCCGTATTCTCTGGAAACCATTCGCGAGCGAGAGCGACTGGACGCCGGTGGACGCCACGCCGTCCAATGGCGGTTACGCGGCCACCATCGACGGCGGGGGCGAGGGTGCGATGTTCGCGGTGGAGGTCGTGTCGGATAGCGGCGGCTGGCGGTATCCAGACGTGAAAATCGAGACGCCCTATCGCGTCTTGTCGCCCTGATCGGGTCGATGTCAGCGTTGTCCCACATCGCGTAGCTGCGCAAGTTCGTGCCGCTACAGAAGGAGGAACGACCTGACGATCCGATCCGGTTGTGCGACGGCAGCGAACAGTCACAAACGGTTCCAGGGATTACGGTTGGTGGATCGCTTCGGTGGCGTTTCTTTACCTGGGTTGCAGCGGCGACATTGGCGACATCACCGGGAGTGCCCCCCATGCTCCCGCGGTCGATTCCCATGCGACGGGAACTGCGAGCAGCGAGATCAAGGTCAAGCCGGCGTCCGTAATCGGTCACTGGTACCTCACCGTCGACGGCGCCCGCATGACCTTGGTGGTCGAACAGCAAACCCAAGACGACCCCCTGCGCGCAACAGTGACGACCGAAACGGCGGGCGCCACGGCGACGCCCGTCGATCAGCTCTCGTACAATCCCGCTGACGGAAGGCTGGTGTTCCGCGTTCCCGGCGGCGGCCAGGCGCAGTGGGGTTGGTACCTGATGGAAGTGAAGGATGGCATCGCGACGGGGCGGCTGGCCCCGGTTATCAGCGACGTGCCACCCCTTGATCCTCTCACTTACAATCTGCAACTGATTGGCTGGCAGGAGGAGGCCTTCGGCCGCGACATCGTGCCCCGGGTCTTCGACCTGACCATCGATGGAAAGACACGCGCGATCTTGCGCATCGACGACGACGGTCTCGGCGGCACCAAACCCCTCCACGAAGCCATTAGCACGGGAATACGCCGGCAATTCGTCGGTCAGCTGAAGGTGTATGCATCATCAGGAATCGGGGACGAGCAGCTGGCCGAGAACGTGTCGATCTCGCACTGGGATGGGCGCTCACTGGTTTTCGTGCGCATGGCCAGCGCACCGACGAAGGTGTTCTCGGGCTCGGTGTCTGGACGCTTGCTGGGAGGAACTATCACCGCCGACTCGCAACCCGCGGGCATCTGGACGGGCGAGCGTACCGAGGTTCTCACCCACGGTCTCGGTCAGCGGTCGCCGGCATGGATGGCGAATTGGCAGGTACGAACGCGCGCTCGCCTGGCTCGGCTGGCCATGGACGGCAATCCACAGCCGCTCACCACCAGCGTGACGACGGTCCGGACCATTGCGCCACTTCCGCAAGTTGCCACGATGGACGGGCGCGACGACAACTCCAGCCAGTGGCCACAGCGATATCAACTGAACGAACTGGCGTTTTCCTTCACCTTGCCCAACCCCGCCGGCGGCGCCGTGCCGATCAGTCGGGAGGCGCACGGGTACATGGCTGTGCCGACCACACCACCACCAGCGGAAGGATATCCTGTCGCGGTCGCGCTCAACGGCCACTGGGGCAGCGCGCTGCAGACCTTCGATCCGCAAAACATGTACTGGTACAGCGACGCGTTCGCTCGCCGCGGTTACGTCGTTGTCGCGGTGGACGTGGGCCATCGCCCGCTCGACGACCGTGCGCGGATTTACGGCGATACTCAGATCGGGGACGATCCCACCAACGGCAACGGAACCCATCCCGCGATCAAGGCCCCCGGCCTTGCTTCGGCGTGGGAGGAGGAGGGTGAGCGGGTCTGGGACGTCATGCGAGGGCTCGACCATGCCCTGGCGCGGCCCGACGTCAATTCACGGCGGGTCACCGTCGTCGGCCTTTCCATGGGCGGAGCGATCAGCGATTGGTTCGGCGCCATGGATCTCCGGGTTCAATCGGTGGTGGCGGCTGCCGGTCCGCCCGATCTGGTAGCGATGCCCTACAAGGGCAATCACTCCTGCTGGGAATGGCAGCGCGGAAACATCCGCGAGTTCTTCGAACCGGGCGATCTGCACGCGATGGTGGCGCCGCGGACGCTGGTGCTGGAAACCGGTGCACAGGATGGCTGCTATTCGACCCTCAATCCGCCCTTCGCCAGCGCCAAGCAGGTCGTGCAGCGGGCCCGCCCCGCTTTTGACGTTCTCGGGGGCAAACTGATCCACTACCTGCATTACGACGCGCACACGTTTCACGTCGGCGAAGCCCGCGCCAGCGGTCAAGCATTGGGCCTCACCACGCCCATGCGCGAGGTCGCGACTCCGAGGACCTTCTGGTCCGGCGCCTGGCAGCTCAACGGTGAGACCACCCGGCTCGCCAACTCGCTGTTCGACGAACTGCCTTAGGCAACCGTAGGCTACGGGAGGCTGAGAAAGAAGTCGGCCATCGCATTGGCGGCGAAGCAGGGCCAGCCATGCTCGTGGCCATCGGTAAGGTTGTAAACGTTGTCGTTGTGGGAGCACCAGATGGTCGGCTTGCTGCAACCCTGGTAATTGATGCAGCCGGGGTTCACCGGCTTGTTGTCGAACGTGCTGTTGCAGGTCGCCACCGGAGCGTATGGCATCGTCGTGCTGGTGCACATGTTGCTGGCGACAAAGACGGCGACGACGTTGGCGCCGTTGCCGTTGCCGCGCATGGCATCCATCATGCCCTGGATGTACATGACCGGGACCGGGGTGAGCATGTCGCAGTATTTGCTGGCCGCGACCGGCGCGGCCGCCTTGAAGCGTTTGTCGCCGCCCGCGGCACACAACATCTGCACCGACATCTGCGCGCCGGAGCTGTGGCCGCTCAGGAACACGCGGCTGGTGTCGACGCAGTAGTTCGCCAGCAAGTCGTTGTAGATGGTCGTGAGGCGTTGCGAGTCGGCGCCGGTGCCGCCGCCATACGACCACGCGGCCCCGGTGCTCTTCGGGAAGGCACGAACGAAGTTCATCGCCAGCCGCGAGCCGTTGGTCTGGCCTTCGACCAGCGTGTTGGGATTGTTTGCGCCGTGCAGAACGAAGACCAGCGGCATCGGTTTGTTGCCGTCGTAGTTGGGCGGGAAATCGTAGATGTGATCATTGGCGACCAGGACCCTGCCCCCGGTCGGGCGGCCGGATTTTCCGCAGCCCGCGCTGGCAACCACCGGGCCGGCGTCGCCGCCTCCTCCGTCGGAGCCCCCGCTGGAAGACGCGTCCTGGCCGCCGTCACCAGCACCTCCCACGGCTCCGCCGCTGCCGCCATTGCCTCCCGCTCCCCCGCTGCCGCCGCCGGTGCCACCGGCTCCGCCGCCGCCGGTGCCGCCCGCGCCTCCACCGCTGCCCCCGGGGCTTCCGCCGGTCGAGGTCCCTGCGGCCCCGCCCGTGCCCGAAACAACCCCGCCGCCTCCGCCAGAGGCGGCGCCCGGCTGCCCGGACGGCGCGGCGCTACAGCCCGCAACGATGGCCAGAAATGCGAAAGCGTACCGATTGCGCAATGCGCGGCCTCCTGCCCCATTCTATTCCAAAATCGGTCCTGCCACCGAGACCGAACCTGTGGAAGGCGCCGCCGTTCGAGAAACTCTCGCTCGGGTGGTACAACGCGCAGCCGTCGGCGATCGCCATCGAGATGTGGATGGACGACGTCGCCGTGGACACCAAGCGGATTGGCTGCCCGCCTGCCCCGTAAGGTCCCCTATACTGCCGCCGATGCGGCTTCGAGAACCCTGGCCCGCGGCCCGGTCGCGTCAGCGGCGCCGCGAGTTTGCCACCCTGTTTGGCGGCGTACCTCGCGGCGGGCTTGGTCGCACCCTGGAGGTCGGGGGCGGCGACGGATTTTTCGCCTCCCTCCTGTTGGCGCAGTGCGGTTCCTTGCTCAGCACCGATCGGTATCCACGTGAGCATGCCTCTGAAAGCACCGGGGTCAAGCGATTGACCTGCGACGCGACCCAGCTACCGTTCACGGACGGTGCGTTCGATTTCGTGGTGTCGTCCAACGTTCTGGCGCACATCAGGGAGCGCTCGCTCGCATGCCGTGAAATGACGCGGTGTCTCGGCACAGGCGGCCTGATGATCCACATCACGCCCTCGCGCACGTGGAAGCTTTTGCAGCTGTTGTTCTATTATCCGCACGTGCTCATGGGGGCTATCGACCTGCTGCTGGATTTCGTCTTCGGGCGGATTCGCCGGCCCGACCGCAAGTTGCACGAACGATGGAGCGACACGCGACTGCCTTCCTTGCGCCGGATCGTGACAGGACTGCTGCCAACCATCCAGGGCGAATACTCCGGTCACCTCGCCGAATGGCGCGGTTTCGGGGTGTCGGCGTGGAGGCGGCAGTTCGAAACTGCCGGTCTCGAAGTCTGCCGCGTCGCTGCGCTCCCGCTCTACTCGGGATACGGGTTCGGGTTCGAGCGTCTGCGCCGGATTGGTGAACGCCTGGGGCTGTCCGCGCACCACGCCTTCATCCTGGCCCGTCGGGGCGAACGACCTGCCACCCTGAGGTGGTTTGCGGAACCAGGAGGAACGTGAAGTTTCGCCGACGACTACGCAGCTTGCTGAGAGCCGCCTTTCATCTGTCGATTGTCCTGGCACCGCTGGCCGCGATCCCCCACGTGGCGGGGTGGGCGGGAAGGTCGGTCCTGGCCGTGCTCGCGCTTTGCGGGCTGGCCTTGCTGGTCCGGGCGGCGTTCATCTACATCCCGGGGTTCGATCCTCTCTTTCGGATTCCGTGGCGTGGTCCGGCGACAGGCCGTCGTATGGCCATCACCTTCGATGATGGCCCCAACGGGGTATTCACGGAGCAGGTGCTGGAGCTGCTGGCGCGTCACCAGGCCAGGGCGACCTTCTTCATGATTGGGCAGAATGTCGACCGGCAGCCGGACCTGGCCCGCCAGGTCGCGCGTGCTGGACACGCGGTCGGTAGTCACACATATTCGCATCAAAAATTGCACGCCGTGTCACTCGAACAAGCCGCCAGTGAAATTGAACGTGGGCATGCCGCACTGCTGGCGGCCGGCCTGCCAGACCAGCGCCTGTTTCGCGCGCCGCACGGACTGAAGACGTTTTCGGTCGTGCGTCATCTGGCCGCCAAGGGTCTTCGGCTGGTGGCCTGGACCGCCGGTGTCTTCGATACCGATTGCCCGAGCGGCGACGTCATCGCCAGGCGAGCGCGCCGGTTCGTGCGGCCCGGGTCCATTCTCTTGCTTCACGATGGAAAGTTCGAACATGACCGTCGTCCGATGATCGATGCGCTCGCGCAGATTCTCCAGACCGCGGCGCAGCGCCGGATCGCGCTGGTCACAGTACCCGAGCTGCTTGGCTGGTCATGACCCGTCGCCGGCGCATTCTGTTCGTCATCAAGAATCTGCAGCAGGGGGGAACCGAGCGTCAGATCCTGCGGATGATGGCATCCCTCGATCCGCAAAAGTTCGAAACCGCCCTTTGCACACTCTCGCCGGAGATTCACTACCGAGGCGTGCCGCAGGGGGAGCCGCGATTTTCGTTTCAGGCCAAGGGCGCGGCGGCGGTCAGAGCCGTGCGATCGGCCATCGCGGAGTTCCAGCCCGACCTCGTTCACTCCTTTCGCGACGGCGTCAATCGTGTCGTCTGGCGCGCGCTCGGCTCGACGTCAACCGGTCCCGCCTGGCTGATGTCGGTGCGGGGGCGTCCGATTCTTCCACTTGACCTGCTGTGGGCGCGGTTCATGCACAAACGTGCCTACCGCGTGACGGTCAACTCCGTGGGCGTGCAGGCCGCCTTGCATCGTTACTCGGGCGTCGCCAGGACGAAGATGCAGGTCATCGCAAACCTCATCGACGAATCGACCTTCCGCGCGCCCAGCACGGAAGAGCGACGGGAGGCGCGCCAGCAGCTGGGGCTGCCGCAGGACGCGTTCGTCTGGGTACTTCCTGCCCGCATGTCCTGGGTCAAGAACCAGATCGGACTGGTTCTCTCGCTGGCAATTCTGAAGCGGCGGGGCGCGCTTTCGCCCGACGTCGAGGTCGTGCTGGCGGGACGACAGCGCGACTGGCTGGCGTCGAAGATCGTTCCCACCCTGGCGCGGGTTCTGGGCGTTCGCTCGCATCTGCGAATCTTCGGCGCCTTTACCGACCCGTCCGTGCTCTACCGGGCCAGCGACGCGCTGGTGTTGCCTTCCTGGGCCGAAGGTATGCCGAACGTCGTGCTGGAATCCCTGCTCTCGGCGGTTCCCGCCGTCGTCACTCACCAGGCCAACCGCGACGATCTGGTTCGTCACGGTAAGAGCGGCTTCACGGTGCGGACGGGTTCCCCGGTGGCGCTCGCGGACGCCATGTCCAGGCTGATGCAGCTGCCGCCCGAGGCGCGGCACCGGTTGGGGGAATCGGGTCGCTGGGCGCTCATCCAGCGATTTGCCAGGGGCCCCGTCGTCGCGACGCTGTCCTCGCTGTACGAGACCGCGATCGCCGCGAACCGTCTGCAACGAGCCAAGGCCGCCAACCCCGTGTTCTCGAAGGCCGCGCTGGCGACGCCCGCACCTGAAGGTCCTCTGCAAGATTCGGCCTTGAACCAGATCTCGGTCTGAGATCGCGCGCCGTATTCAGTGACGATTTAGCGTCGGGCGAGAGATCCCGAGCTTGCGCATGCGCCCCTGCAACGTGGTTCGACTGAGGCCGAGGCGCACTGCCGCCCCGCCGGGGCCGGCCACTATCCAGCTCGCGTGCTCCAGGGCCCGCAGGATGAAGGCGCGTTCCGCCTCGGCCAAGGTTTGCGGCGCCCCGGCCACCAGGACGCCGCCCGGCGACGGATCGCTCGGCCGTCCATTCGACGGGACACCCAGCGCGCCCGGCGGCACCACCAGCTCCGGGCCGGGTGAAAGGATGACCGACCTTTCCACCACGTTCTCGAGCTCGCGGACGTTGCCCGGCCAGTCGTAACGTGACAGCGCGTCCAGCGCCGCCGCCGGAACCGCCGCGATGCCTTTCTTCATGCGGCGCGCGCAGCGATCGACGAAGTGACGCACCAGCGCGGGAATGTCCTCCCGGCGCTCGCGCAAGGGCGGGACCGCGATGGGAAACACGTTGAGCCGGTAGAACAGATCGCTGCGGAAGGTCCGGGCCGCCACCATCTCGCCCAGGTCACGGTTGGTCGCCGCGACCACGCGCACGTCGACCTTGATCGTGCGCGTGCCGCCGAGGCGTTCGAACTCGTGCTCTTGCAGCACGCGAAGCAGCTTCGACTGTAGATCAAGGGGGATCTCCCCCACCTCATCGAGAAACAGCGTGCCACCATCTGCCAGCTCGAAGCGACCGACCTTCTGCGACACCGCTCCCGTGAAAGCCCCCCTCTCGTGGCCGAACAGCTCGCTCTCGATGAGCCCGGTGGGAATGGCGGCGCAGTTCAGCCGGACGAACGTCGCGGTGCGACGATGGCTCAATTGATGAACCGCCCGCGCGACCAGCTCCTTGCCGGTTCCGGTCTCGCCCTGGACGAGGACGGTGGAGTCGGTACCGGCGACCGACTCCACCAGCGACAGCACGCGGCGCAACCCATCGCTCTGCCCGACGATCTCCCCGAGGCTGGCGCTGATCTCGCCTTCGAGATACCTCTTCTCCTTCGCTAGCCGGTCGCGCAGCTCGTCGATCTGGCGATAGGCCAGGGCGTTATCCACCGCCGGCGCGATCACGTGCGCGATTCGACGCAGGAAATGAACGGCCTCGGCGTCGAAAGCCTGGTCGCGCACGCACGCCGCCACCAGCGTCCCCAGGCGACGACCGCGGCACACGAGGGGCACGATGCAACAGGAGTACGCCGCCGGGATGTACTTCATGGCCTGGGCAGCCCAGACGGGCGAAATGCTGGCTTCGTACTCGGCCCTGGTGTTGACGACGATGGGCTCGCCGGTCACAAACGCCATCCCGGATTGCGAACCCTCGATTGGGACCAAGGTCCCGTTGTACTTCTTGGCATTTTCGAGCACGCCCGGAACGACGTACAGGGAGTGCTGCCGCAGGGCATGCTCTGCCGGCTCGTGCAGGAACAAGCTGGTGAAGTCCCAGAGCCACGGGCTGGTCTGGAAACAGTTCGCCACCTGCTCGACCAGCTCGTCAAGATCAAGCGAAGCGGCCGCCCCGCTGACGCGCAAGATCATCGCCAGTTGATCGCGCTCCCGCGCGACGGCGTCCGGAGTGCTTTTCATGACCGCGCGCGGCTGCGCGTCGACGTCAGCCGCGCTGGTGATCTCCGTATCCCCGTCGAACATTGACATGATCCCCGTCCTGCCCACCGATCGGCATCGAGCCCACCGGCCGGCACCGTGCTCAGCTTTCGGCCGTCATTGTACTGGAAATCGCTGAAGCCTCGAAGACAATGGGTTGGTACGGCGCGTGCTGTCTCCTGGAGCCCAGGCGACGGCGGTGAGCGAAGGTAACCCGGACGATCCAGACGACCCATCGCCAGACGACCCATCGCCAGACGACCCATCGCCGGGCGACCCACTGCCAGAAGACCCCGCGCTGTCCAGCATCCTGCCGCTCGCGCTCGACGCCATCTCCGATGGCATCCAGATCATCGGCTTCGACTGGCGCTATCTCTATGTGAACCGGGCCACCTGCCGGCAAACGAAGCGGAGCCGGGACGAACTTGCCGGAAAGGCCCTGGCCGACGTCCATCCGGGAATTTACCAGACGCCGCTGTATCGGGTGTTGCTATCCAGCATGCGCGGTCGAACCGCGCGCCGGTTCGACAACGAATTCGCCTATCCAGATGGTACCCGCGCGATCTTCGCGCTGCGCATCGAACCCTGCCCCCAGGGGCTCTTTGTTCTTTCGGTCGACGTCACCGAGCAGCGACGTCTGCAGTTTCAGTTGCATCAAGCTCAGAAGACGGACGCGGTCGGACAATTTATCGGCGGCGTCGCGCATGACTTCAACAACCTATTGACGGCGATGAGAGGATTCACCTTGCTCGCCCTCAAATCGCTGGAAGCAAACCATCGGGCGGCGCCGGACCTGCGTGAAGTTCTATCCGCCATCGAACGGGCGAACGGCCTGACCAGGAAGCTGCTTGCGTTCACGCGCCACGAGCAAGGTTGATCGACGGCAGTAGCCCTCGGGGCCGGGATTCAACTACCCTGCGGTCATGCGACGACTTGCGTACTACTTCCTCCAGGGGCTGATCTTTCTGGTTCCGATCATCGTCACGTTCTGGGCGGCCAGCAGCGTCTTCCTGACGATAGACGCATCCATCCGGCAGTTGACGCGCCTGCCGATCCCGGGGCTGGGATTTCTGGTGATGCTGGTGGGGGTGACCACCTTTGGATTTCTGGCGTCCAACTTCTTTACCCGGCGCATCCTGCAATTCTTCGAGCGCATGCTGGATCGTTTGCCCCTGCTGAAGCTGCTGCACTCGTCGCTGAAGGACCTGATGACCGCCTTTGTCGGTGACAAGCGCCGCTTCAACAAACCCGTGCTGGTGAGCATCGGCGCCGACGATCGGATCAGGGTCCTGGGGTTTGTGACCCGCAGCTCGATGGAGCACTTTGGCCGGCCGGGCGACCTGGCGGTCTACTTTCCGCAGGCCTACAACTTCGCCGGCCAGCTGGTCATCGTGCCGCAGACCGCGGTGACCGCGGTTCCCCTGGACGCCAGCGAGGTGATGTCGTTCATCGTTTCGGGCGGCGTCACGGGCAAGTAGCGTCGATTCATGGTGATAAGGGCCAGACTCATCCCGTTAGTGTCGCTTTCGCTGGCGGCGGCGGTGGCGCCGGCCTGGGCGCAGCACGAGGGGCACGGCGCCGCGCACGAACATCATCCATCCGGGGAGGAACAACCGCCCGAAGGTCAACCGCCCGAAGGTCAGCCGGCGGAGGCTCAACCCGCCCAGCCGCCGCACGCTCTCGACCTCGAGGCCGCGCGAAACGGATCGGGAACGGCATGGCAGCCGGAGAACACGCCGCACGCGGCGCTGCACGTCCAGGCGGCCGGCTGGGAGCTGATGTTCCATGCCCTGCTGTTCGGCGGTTACGATCGCCAGACGGGAGCACGCGGTGATCAGCAGGCCATGGGCGTTGGTTGGATCATGGGGATGGCGCGGCGCCGCGTTGAACACGGGGAGCTCGGGCTGCGCATCATGTTGAGCCCGGAACCATGGACGGTGCGAAACGGCGGCTATCCGCTGCTGCTGCAGACCGGGGAGACCTACCAGGGCCAGCCCCTGCACGACCGGCAGCATCCCCACGACCTCTTCATGGAGCTCGGCGCGCTGTACAACCACGAGCTGGGCCCCGGCTGGGTCCTGCAGCTATATGTGGCGCCCTCGGGCGAGCCGGCGCTGGGTCCCATCGCGTTCCCGCATCGGGCGTCGGCGATGGCCGACCCGCTGGCGACGCTGGGACATCACTGGCAGGACTCGACGCACATCAGCTTCGGGGTCGTGACGGCCGGGGTCGTCACCCGCCACGCCAAGCTCGAGGGTTCGTGGTTCAACGGACGCGAGCCGGACGAGACCCGCACCAACCTGGATCTGCACGCGCCCGACTCGTACGCGGTCCGGCTGTCGGTGGCCCCGTCGCCGGGCGTCAGCGCGCAAGTGTCTTACGGGTTCCTGCGCGAACCGGAGGCGCTGCACCCGGGACAGCATGTCCACCGCGTAACCGCGTCCGCGATGGTGCACCGGCCCCTGCTGGCGGAGGGCCACCTGGCGGCGCTGTTCGGTTTCGGACTGAACCGCGAGGGCGATCACGCGACGCCCTCGCTGCTGGCCGAGGCGAACCTTGAGCTGGACCTTGCCAACGTCCTGTTCGGCCGCGCCGAGCTGGTGCGCAAGACCGGGCACGACCTGGTGCTGGCCCCCACCCTCGACGACACCGCCTTCACCGTGGGAGCGCTGTCGGCCGGCTACCTGCGCAACCTGGGGTCTGCCGAAGCCTGGGGCGGATGGCTGCCCGGCGTGGGGGTGCGTGGCACCGTCAATTTTGTCCCCTCGGCGCTGCAAGACGGCTACGGGTCGCGGCTGCCCCTCGGTGTAATCGCCTTCGTTCGTGTGGCGGTGGCACCCATGAGCCACGCGCATCATCACTAGGCAGTGGCGCTTCGACAGACCACCTTCTTCGACGCGGGTGAGCCGGCCCTTGA
>DASRQT010000528.1:0-5991 GCA_035696485.1 Polyangia bacterium
CGAGGCGTAGCTGCCGAATGGCTTCCAGAAAAGGCAACGATTCGATGTCGCCGACGGTGCCGCCCACCTCGACGATCAGGATGTCCTCGCCCTTGGCGCAGGCGACGATGCGCTGCTTGATCTCGTCGGTGACGTGCGGGATCACCTGGACCGTCCCGCCCAGGTACTCGCCCCGCCGCTCCTTCTGGATGACGCTCAGGTAGATCTGGCCCGACGTCGCGTTGTTCAGCTTGGTCATCCGCTGCGAGATGAACCGTTCGTAGTGGCCGAGATCCAGGTCGGTCTCGGCGCCGTCGTCGGTGACGAAGACCTCGCCGTGCTGCAGCGGATTCATGGTGCCGGGATCGACGTTGAGGTAGGGATCCAGCTTCTGGATGGTGATCTTGAGGCCCCGCCCCTCCAGCAGGCTGCCGATCGAGGCAGACGCCAGCCCCTTGCCCAGCGACGAGACAACTCCGCCGGTGACGAAGATGTACTTGGTCTGTTTGGAAGTGGTCCTAGCAGGCGCGGTCATGGCTTGGAAGCTCCTGGTTCGCGTCTGCTGTTGACGCCGAGGCGAATGTTGTCTTCAACTCGGACGGATATTCTTTCTTTCTCGCACTCGGAAGTCAATGCCCGACGAAGTCATTCTCATCATCGAAGACGATCTCCACATCGGCGGACTGGTCGCGCAAGTCTTGCGCGAGGCGGGTTACACACCGCAGCTTGTGCGCGACGTCGATGCCGCGCGCGCGGAGGCCGAGCGCGGTCTGGCGCCGTCGGCCGTGATCAGCGATCTGATGGTCGCGGGATCGGCGGGGCCTGAACAGCTGGCCGCGCAGCTGGGCGCGCTGTTTCCGATGGCGCCGGTCACGCTGATGACCGGCGTACCTTCCAAGCGACGTGCCGCGCTGGGCGTCACGCATGATCGCATCATCGAGAAACCGTTCGAGCTGGAGGCGCTGCTGGAGTCGATCGTGTCGATGATCAAGCTGAGGCGCGGATGAAGATCGTGCGCGGCCGCCACGGGCTGGCCGTTACTGGCTCCGGGGCCGCGGTGCCGCTGGCGCTGGCGATCGGCAACTTCGACGGCGTCCACCGCGGGCACCAGGCGCTGATCCGGATCGCGTGTCAGAAGGCGGCGTCATCGGGTGGCGTTCCTGCCGTGTTGACGTTCGATCCCCACCCGGCGCAGCTGTTCGCGCCGGCGCTGGCGCCGCCGCTGATCGTATCGCTCGAACGGCGGCTGGAGCTTTTGGCCGACAGCGGCATCGCGGTGACCGTGGTCGAGCCGTTCACGCCCGAGTTCGCGGCCATCGAGGCGCCAGAGTTTGTCCGCGAGGTTCTGCTTGGCGCGCTGGGTGCCCGGGACGTGGTCGTCGGGTACGATTTCAGCTTCGGGCGCGGCCGCGCGGGCAACACGCGCACGCTGGCCGAGCTGGGCAGCGCGCTGGGTGTAGGCGTCACGGTCGTCCCGCCGGTGACGGTCGATGGGCTGACCTGCTCGTCGACTAAGGTGCGCGAGTTCGTCCTGGAGGGTCGGGTCGAGGGGGCGGCCCTGCTGCTGGGGCGGCCGTTCGAGATCACGGGCGTCGTGGTCAAGGGCGCGGGGCGCGGGCGCGGTCTCGGGTTCCCGACCGCCAACGTCACGCCCGAGGGAGAGCTCTTGCCGCGCGCGGGCATCTACGCCGCCGTGGCCGTCGTGCTGGACAGCGCGGGACAGGCGCAGGGACGTTTCGCCTGCGCGCTGAGCGTGGGGACCAACCCGACGTTCGTCTCGGGGACGGCGGCGGCGCTGTCGGTCGAGGCCTACCTGCTGGACTTTGACGCCGACCTCTACGGACGGCGGCTGCGCATCGAGGTGCGGCACCGGCTGCGCGACGAGCAGCGTTTCGCCTCGGCCAGCGCGCTGGTGACGCAAATCAACGACGACGTCGCGCGCACGCGTGCGATGGTGAAGCCCGACGATGTTTGAGACCGAGACCATGGCCGAGCTGTGCGTCGGCCAGGGCCTCTTGGACCAGGCGATCGCGATCTACCGGCGGCTGGTCGCGGAGGCCCCGGACGAGATCACGGGCTCGCGCCGCCGCCGCCGGCTGGTCGAACTGGAGCGCAAGACCGCAAACGCGCCGGAGAAAGCGCCCGCGCCCGACAAAGCGCCCGCGCCCGCGGCAAAGCTGGCACCGCCCGCCCCGACAGCGAGCGAGCTGCCCGTGCCCGGCATCCAGACATCGTGGGATCGCCGGCACACCATCGTGAAGTGGCGGCTGCCGGAGGGGACCGACGCCCCGGCGCTGGAGCTGCTCCTGGTGATGAAAACCGCCGCCGGCATCATCACCGAGCGGCGAACCCTGCGACTCGACAGCTGCGAGGGGCGAATGGCCCTGCCGGTTCCGGACCTCCATTCCGTCCGCGCCGCGGCGGGGCGAATGGAGGGCGACAGATTTGTGCCGATGGCCCGCGTCGACAGTGACCCGCGCCGCTGACGATGGTAGGTTCCCGCCATGTTTACCGGAGTCATTACCGCTCTTGTCACCCCGTTGCGCGGGGACGCGATCGACGAGGATGCGCTGCGCCGATTGATCGAGGATCAGATCGCCAACGGCATCGACGGCCTGGTCCCGGTGGGGACGACCGGCGAATCGCCGACGTTGACCTTCGAGGAGCACATCCGCGTCATCAAGATCACCGTCGAGGCGACCAAGAAGCGGGTTCCGGTGATCGCGGGCACCGGGTCCAACTCCACCCGTGAAGCCATCGAGCTGTCGGCCGCCGCACGCGAGGTGGGCGCTGACGGGCTGTTACTGGTCACGCCGTACTACAACCGGCCCGGACAGGAGCACCTCTACCGCCACTTCAAGGCGGTGATCGAGGCGGTCCCCCTGCCCTCCATTCTCTACAACGTCCCGGGGCGGACGGCGTGCGATCTGCTGCCCGACACCATCGCGCGACTGTGCGAGGTTCCCCAGGTCGTCGGCGTCAAGGAAGCGACCGGGTCGACGCTGCGTGGCGCGCAGATCCTGGCGCGCGTCGGCGATCGCCTGGCGCTGCTGTCGGGAGACGACGCCACCGCGCTGCCGCTCTATGCGATCGGCGGCAAGGGTTGCATCTCCGTGGTAAGCAACGTCGCCCCGCGCGACATGAGCGCGATGTGGGACGCCGCCGCCGCCGGCGACTGGAAGACGGCGCGCGCCCTGCACTACAAGTTGTTGCCGCTGGCGGAGGATCTGTTCGTGGAGGCGAACCCGATTCCGGTCAAGGCCGCGCTCAGCATGCTGGGGCGGATGGCCGACGAGCTGCGGCCACCTATGTATCCGCTGGCCGCCGGCAATCGCGACAAGGTGCGCGCGGCGCTGAGGAGCGCGGGGCTCCTGTAACCGGTGACGAGGTAGCCGATGGCCACGCGCATAGGGGTGCTGGGCGCCGACGGACGCATGGGCCGCGCCATCGTTCGCGCCATCGCGGCGCGCGAGGATAAATCCGCGCAGCTCGCCGCCGCGGTCGAGCGGCCAGGCTCGGCGGCGGTGGGGCAGGACGCGGGCGTCATCGCCGGCATCGGCGGCACAGGTGTGATCATCCAGCAGGGATTTCCCGAACCAAAGGCGGCCCCGGTCGACGTCTGGATCGACTTCACCGTCCCGGCCGCGACGCTGGCGGCAGCGCAGGCCGCGGCGTCGCGGGGTGTCGCGATGGTCATCGGGACCACCGGTCTTTCGGCCGCGCAGAAGGCCGAGCTGGCGGCGGCCGCCAAGAAGATCCCGATCGTGCTCGCGGCCAACACCTCGGTCGGGGTGACGGTCCTGCTGAAGCTCTGTGCCGATGCCGCCCGCGCGCTGGGGCCGGGCTTCGACCTCGAGATCGTCGAGACCCACCACCGCGCCAAGCGCGACGCCCCGTCCGGGACGGCCCTCCGCCTGGCCGAGGCGCTGGCGGAGGCCACCGGCCGCGATCTCGGCGCCACCGCCCGCTACCAGCGCCACGGTGACATCGGGCCACGCACCGACGCCGAGATCGGCATCCAGACCCTGCGCGGCGGCGACGTCGTGGGCGACCACACCATCTATTTCCTGGGCCAGGGGGAGCGCGTGGAGATCACCCACCGCGCGACGTCGCGCGACACCTTCGCGCACGGTGCCGTCCGCGCGGCGCTGTGGGTTTCGGGGCGGCCGCCGGGCCTCTACGACATGCGGGACGTGCTCGGGTTCGCGACGTCCTGAAGGTTTGCGACTAAGATTGGGTGATGCCGCGCCCACGCCCCTCGGCCTCTGACTTTGGCCAGCTGCCCACCGAGGCGATCCATCCGGCGTCCCGGCTGCTGGACACGATGGAGCCACAGGAGGTGGCGAGGTTGATGCTGTCCGAGGAGGTCAAGGCGGTGAAGGCCGCCAGCACCAAGGCCGACCTCATCGGGCGCGCGGCGCGCCTGGTGGCCGAACGGTTGGCGGCGGGTGGCCGGCTTATCTATGTGGGCGCCGGGACCTCCGGACGCCTGGGGACGCTGGACGCGGTCGAGTGTGTGCCGACCTTCGGCGTGCCCCCGTCGCGCGTGGTCCCGATCATCGCCGGCGGGCCGCAGGCGCTGACCCGATCGGTCGAGGGGGCGGAGGACAACGCGCGCGACGCCGACCAGCGGTTGCGTCGCGTGGCGGTGGGACCGACCGACACCGTCTGCTGCATCGCCGCCTCGGGCGTGACGCCGTTCGTGCGCGCGGCGCTGGAGTACGCGCGCTTCCGGCGGGCGGCTTCCATCTTCGTGACCTGCGGACGGCCGGCGACAGCCGCCGGGATGGCTGACGTCGTGATCGCGATCGAGACCGGGCCCGAGATCATCGCCGGGTCGACTCGCCTCAAGGCCGGCACCGCGACCAAGGTTGTGCTGAACGCCATCTCCACCGCTGCCTTCGTCATGCTGGGCAAGACCTACGGCGGCCTGATGGTCGACGTGCGTCCGACCAACGCCAAGCTGTGGGCGCGCGCCGTTCGCATCGTCCGCTCGCTGACCGGCCTCGACGACGACGCGGCGCTGAAGCTCCTGGACAAGGCGCAGGGGCGCGCCAAGGTCGCGCT
This sequence comes from Polyangia bacterium, assembly GCA_035696485.1. GTDB lineage: Bacteria > Myxococcota_A > Polyangia > Fen-1088 > Fen-1088 > DASRQT01. Next base: position 5,047 of record DASRQT010000528.1, read on the forward strand.
GGTCATGTTCCACGCCAACGTTTCGGCGGCCCGGGCGCGCGAGCTCCTGGTTGAACAGCGCGGGTCGCTGCGCGCCATCGTCGGGGATCTGCCCATCGGGGAAGACGGCCGAGGAGGTTAGCTTGCCCTTCTCTCCCTCCGACGATCTGTTGGCCGCGCTGCTGGCGTTGCGCGAGCGACCGTCCCGCCTGGTGATGGGCCTGCTATCAGGGACCAGCGCCGACGGGACCGACGCCGCCCTGTGCGAGATCACCGGCGCCGGGATCTCGACGTCGCTGGTCGTCAAGAGTTTCGTGACCACGCCGTTCGATCGCCCGCTTCGCGAGCGGATCTTTCGCCTGGCGCAGGCCGACGCTTCCGAACTGTGCGATCTCAACGTGCTGCTGGCCGATGCGTTTGCCGACGCCGCGAAAGCGGCGTGCCGGGCGGCCTCCGTCGACCTCGACCGCGTGGACCTCATCGGATCGCACGGGCAAACTGCGGTCCACCACCCGCGCTCGGCAGGAAAGCTGGGAGCGACGCTGCAGATCGGCGAGCCTGCGGTGATCGCCGAACGCACCGGGCGTCCCGTGATCAGCGACTTCCGCATGCGCGACGTCGCCGCCGGCGGCGAAGGAGCGCCGCTGGTGCCACTGGTCGACTATCTCCTGTTCCGGGCGTCGGGCCGGCTGCGCGCGCTGCAAAACATCGGGGGCATCGCCAACGTGACCGTGGTCGGCGAGAACCTGGCCGACGTCATCGCGTTCGACAACGGCCCCGGCAACATGGCCCTGGACGCCGTGGCCCGCGCCGCCTCCGACGGCCGCGACAGCTACGACGTCGACGGACGGCGCGCCGCGCGCGGGCAGATCGACGCCGCGCTGCTGGCCGAGCTGCACGCCCATCCCTATCTGCAAAAACCGCCGCCCAAAACCACCGGCCGCGAGCTGTTCGGCAAGGACTTCG
>DASRQT010000529.1:0-5756 GCA_035696485.1 Polyangia bacterium
TCTTGTCCGCCAGGCTGACCCGGGACACCCCCGCCGCCGGCACCTCGGTCACCATCAGGAACGACTTGCCGTCGGGTGTCAGGGCCAGGCCGTTGCTCCCCGTCGCCGGCATGAACACCTCGACGGTTTGCGGAGGCGTCAGCTGCAGGATGCGGTGTCCCGCGTTCCATTCGGAGAACAGCAGAACGCCGCGATCGGCGATCCACACCGGGCCCTCGAGAAAACTGATGCCTCCAGGCGGCGCGATCGGAACCAGGGTCGCTTGCCGATCGGCGGGAAGCGGATCCGCAGCGGGCGCCCCCGCTGGACAGTAGATCTCGCCGACGGTGCGCCCGGCCGTTGGTGCCACGTCCGAGCCGTCACTCCGCCCAATCGTGTCGGTCCCGGGCGTGACGCCGTCGACCGCATCGGACGGCGCGACCGGTGCATCGCCGCCGGACCCGCCCATCGCCGCGTCGCCACCCGCGTTCCCCGCGCGATCAGCGGCATCGGAAGCCGCGCCGCTATCCCTCCGCCCGTCCAACACCTGGCCGTCGGTCGGCGACCCATCGGGCTTGGCGGATCCTCCCGAGCACGCCGCGACCGCCGATACGACGGCGACCGCGACGAGGAACGACCGCATGCCACGCCTCAGGGTACGAAAGCGAGATCGTTGGTGACCAGAAATCGATCGATCTTGAGTCCCGTCTCACGGTAGGCGATCTCGAGGACGTGGTTACCGGCGCCGAGGCTGCGCGTGATCACCCCGTTCGCATTCACGGTGTCGTGTTCACTGTCCCAGCGATAGCCGGCATTGCCGACGCGCGCGAAGACGTCGTTCCACTGGACGAAGGGGCTGCCGTCGATCCGGGACCATAGCGAATCGTCTTCGGCGCCGGCCGGGCCGACCAGGAAGCGGCCCCAGACCTTGTACGTCCCGGCGACGGGCGCGTTGAAGGCGAACGTGACGTGGCCGTTGCCGGGCACGGCCGCGTTACTGCCGGTGTTTCCGCTCCAGATGTACTGGCCGCCCGAGGCGTTACCGTCGCCCTGAACCGACATCGGGGCGGTGGCGGCGCCGCCGCCGGCTTCAGCCTCGAAGTAGAAATAGCTGCTGCTTGCCAGCGACGAGAACCGGAGCCAGTTGACGTTCACGCCGCTTCCGTTGAACTGCAGCCGCAGGACCCGCGTGCCGGCGGACAGCGTGACGCTGGGAACCGTCACGGTGGCGAAGGTCTGGAAGTTGCCGGTGTTGGTGATCGCCACGCCGCCCGCGATCACGGCGCCGTCCACCAGCACGTCGACGGTCCTGCCCGCGGCGGTAGCGGCGGTGCGCAGCTCCAGCTTGTAAGAACCGCCGGCGGCGATCGCGACCGTGTACTCCAGCCATTCTCCCGGTTGCGTCCACCCGACGTTTTGGCCGCCGCCGGCATCGGTCGTCGCCTGGATGTCGACCTGCTCGCCTGGACGGTAGGCGCCGCCCTCGTTGGCCGCCGTGGCGTCGGAGTAGGCGCAGCCCTGCCCGCCGTTGTCGAAGTCCTCGGCCTGGATGGTGCCGGGAATGGCCCTTGGCGATCCGCCAAACGGCGTCTGGTTACAGGCGCCGCCGTAGACTAGCTGGTTCGACGACTTGCCGTACTTGGCCTGCACGAAGTCCTCCGCCAACCGGAAGACGAAGCCGCGCGCGCGGCAGGTGTCGATGATGTCGCCGATCGCCGCTGCCGTCTGCGGGTGAACGGCGTGCATCAGCACCATGCCATAGGTTCCGTTGCCGACGGTGTTCACGTTGTTGATGAAGTTGTTGTACACGCACTGCTTGTTGGCGGCCGCGGTGCCGGTGTTGCAGTTGTAGTCGAACGTGTCCAGCGCCCAGCCAATGTGGACGGCGTACTTGCCGACCACCGCTGCCACCTTGTCGTAGTTGGGCTGACCCGGTCCTTCGCCTTGATAGGGCTCGCCGTAGGGGGCGCGCAGGAGGGTCAGCTTGGGGAAATTCGGTCCCAGCACGTCGGCGCGATTGACGACGGTTTGAACGCCGACCACCTCGGTGTCGATCTGCGCCGACGTCAGCGTCGGCAGGTGCAGATGGTGAACCGTGTGGCTGGCCAGCTGGTGGCCTTCGTTGACGATGCGCTGGATGAGCGCCTTCAGCGTCGCCGAGTTTTCCACCGGTCCGGCGAAGTTGTCTGTGTTGATGAAAAAAGTCGCCTTGGCGTTCTTCGCCTTGAGCACGTCCAGAACGGCGGGCGTGTTCGTGAGGTCCGGCCCGTCGTCAAAGCTGAGCCCGATGACGTTGTTCGCGACGTATGACGGCCGCGTTTCGAACCCGATGTTGGGATACTCGATGCTGGCCGCCGCGGTTCGCAATTCGACCGCTTCGTTGTCGGTGAGCTCGGGGTCCTGACAAGACGACACCGCAACCAGCGCCACAATCGCCATCGCCCGCAAACGGAAAATCGTCATTGTCGCCTCCGGGCGCCACAATACTCGGAGGACCCCGCAAGTGGGATCCTAGTTATCAGGCCGCGCCAGAAACAGTAGTTTCCGAAACTCGGCCTCCGCCTGCGGTGCCAGCTTGGAATGGTCGTCCTCGTCGGGATGGCAGTCGGCGCATTCGAACACGAACCCCTCGGCCCGGGCGCGCCTGACGAACGACTGCATCAATTCAATCGCCTTGCGGATGCCGCCCGCCGAGCAAGCCTTGGCCACCGGTGACTGCCCGTTCAGCGCCATCTTGCACGGCTCGGGTCCCCGGTACGGCGGCAGCACCCGCGCCCCACCTCGAACCGGCGGCAGCGGTTCATTGATGATGGCGGGCGGCGGCGGCAGCTGGATGATCGCCACCGGCGCGGGGGATTCCTCGGACGTGGACGGGGACAGGGACGGGGACGGGTTGGTGTCGACCACAACCGGCGTATCGTCCTTCGGGCGGCTGGTCACGCAGCGGGCGGCGCCGACGACAAGCAGGCAGCCGGTCAGGAGGCGCAACATCGTCGCTCGACGCACCTGGCTATGGTAGCAGGTGTGCTGGTAGCCTGTCGCGCGGGTCATGGCGAAGAAGCCTCCGGAAGGATTCAACACGCCGTTTCGCGAGCTGAAGGCGGCCACGCAAGCGCAGTCCAAAGCCGCGGCAGCGGCCGCACAGATTCCCGCCCCCAAGGCGGCCCCTGCGGCGGCGCCGACCACGCGGGCCGCTCCTTCACCCACCCCATCGCACCCGACCCCGGGGCCCGGCCGCGGTGCCGAAGAGCAGAAACTCTTCGAACAGGCGATGCGCGGCGTGGTGCCGCTGTCCCGGTCCGATCGCACGCGCCGGGCGGCCTCGGTCCCCGATGCGGCCCCCTCGCGCGCCGCGTCGGCGGCCCGGTCCCGCCGCGAAGATGCGCTGGCGGACGCCGACCTGGCCGAACTGGTCGCCGGTCGCGGCAAGCTGACGGTCGACGAGGCCGGCGAGGTCATGTCGGGCCGTGCGGCCGGGATCGACCGGCGCCTCCTGCGGCGTCTGCGTGACGGCGAATTTGCCATTGACGTCCAGATCGACCTGCACGGCATGTCGCGCGAGCAGGCGGTCTCCGCGCTGGAACGGACGTTGCGCCGCGCCTGCACCGACGGGCGGCGCGCGGTTCTGGTCATCCACGGGCGCGGCCTCAATTCGGGCACCCTGGGACCGGTGCTGAAGGAGGCCGTCAAGCGGGCGCTCTGCGAAGGACCCTGCGCGCGCCTGGTGCTGGCGTTCACCTCGGCGCCACCGGCCCAGGGCGGCCCGGGCGCGACGGTGGTGCTGCTTCGCAAGCAACAGCGCTGACCAACCTAGCTTTTGCTTTGCGGCGGGCGGTGGGTCATATAAGTTTTGCGTCCAAACTAGGCCCACGGGAGATTTTGCAATGAGCATTCGCGTCGCTATCAATGGTTTCGGCCGCATCGGCCGCCTCGTCTTTCGCGCCCTCTACACGCAGGGGCTGTTCGGCAAGGAGGTCGAGGTGGTCGCGGTGGGCGACATCGTCCCGGCGGACAACCTGGCCTACCTGCTGAAGCACGACTCGGTGCAGGGCAAGTTCGAGGGCAAGGTCGGGTCGAAGAAGTCGTCGCCCGACAAGGAGGCCGATGACGTGCTGCTGGTCGACGGCAAGGAGGTCCACGTGGTCAGCGCCAAGTCGCCGGCGGAGCTGCCCTGGAAGACCTACGGCGTCGATTACGTGATCGAATCGACGGGGCTGTTCACCGAGGCGGACAAGGCCAAGGGGCACATCGCCGCCGGGGCCAAGAAGGTCATCATCTCGTCGCCCGCGAAGAACGAGGACATCACCGTGGTCATGGGCGTCAACCACGAGAAATACGATCCCGGCAAACACAACATCATCTCGAACGCCAGCTGCACGACCAACTGCCTGGCGCCGCTGGTGTACGCGATCATCAAGGAGGGCTTTGGGCTGAGCGAGGGGCTGATGACCACCGTGCACAGCTACACCGCGACGCAAAAGACCGTCGACGGTCCGTCCAAGAAGGACTGGCGCGGCGGACGCAGCGCCGCCCTCAACATCATCCCGTCATCCACCGGCGCGGCCAAGGCGGTCGCCCTGGTGTTGCCGGAGGTCAAGGGCAAGCTGACCGGCATGTCCTTCCGCGTGCCAACGCCGACGGTGTCGGTCGTCGACCTGACGTTCAAGACCGAGAAGGCGACCAGCCTCAAGGAGATCTTCGCCGCCCTCCGGCGCGCCAGCGAGACCTACCTCAAGGGCATCCTGGCCGTCACCGACGAGGAGGTGGTGTCCAGTGACTTCATCCACGACCCGCGGTCCAGCATCGTCGACGTCGGCGCCTCGATCGAGCTCAACAGCAACTTCTTCAAGCTGGTGAGCTGGTACGACAACGAATGGGGCTACAGCAACCGCTGCGTCGACCTGATGATGTACATGGCGCGCAAGTAGCGGCACGCGCCGCGCGGCGGTCGTTACTCCAGTGACGGCACGCCGCCGGCGGCGATCTGCGCGGCGTTGCAGAAGTTCACCTTCTTGATCATCGGCGGCGGGTTGGTCCGCTCGCGCTTGGCCGAGGCCCGCCGCGCCGCGAACGCCCGCTGATACCGGTTGTCGGCCTTCGACAGCGCCTCCAGCATCGCCTTCCAGGCCGCCTGCGCCTTGGGGTTGCTAGCCGGAGGGTCGGGGGCCAGCGCCACCAGCGCGACCAGGTCCTCGATCATGCTGGCCTCGCCGTTGGGCTTGGCCAGCGCCTCGACCAGCCCGGTCACCAGCACGCGGTCGCGCAACTCCCACAGGTCATTGGTGTCCACCTGACACCACAGCAATCGGGCGTGCAGGCGCCCCAGGGCGGCCCCGGCCTCGGCGCGCGGCTGGTGCAAGAGCTTCTTGAACGACTCGTCGTAGTCGCCCTGCGCCTCGCCGTACGAGCTCAGCATCGCGTCGACCAGCTTGCCGCGGCAGTCGGGGTCGCAGGTCCGTCCCGAGAGGTATCCGACCAGCCAGCGCCGGCGCTCGGCGTGGAATTTCTCCAGCAGCGCCGCCTCGGTGTTGCTGACCAGCTCGCCGGTGCGAGCGGTCGCCAGCACCAGCGCCGCCACCAGACGCGCGCCGGCCGACGAGGCCTCGAACTGGGCGATCTCCTTCCACTGGCGGCGTTCGTAGAGATCCTGCAGATACGGTTCAAACAGCCACGCGAACAGCCCGGGGTGGCCCTGCACCTCGCGTTCCTCCTTGAGCACCACTACCGGGCCCTGGCCCACGACGCCCAGCGCGTCGGCGGCGGTCATCTCGTCCTCG
>DASRQT010000530.1:0-2242 GCA_035696485.1 Polyangia bacterium
GGGGTCCCATCGACACGGGCCACGGAAGCCCCGGTCAGATTCAGCCCGTCGTAATAGGTCGCAAGCAGCCCCGTGCCGATCCCCGGCGCCAGCCGGTACAGCAAGGTCGCGGGAATCGTGGCCTGGACCGCCGACCCGGGAGCTCGCCAGGTCAGGCCCGCGTCACCACCGCCTGGTGGCGGGGCGCTGTGAAATCGATCCCAGCGGACGTGATATTTGCCTCCGGCCACCAGATCGATGTTTCCTGACGTCGGCCCCGGCCCGTCCCACCAGTCGACCAGCTTCTTGCCGTTGACGAAGAGGCGGCTCGGAACCCGTGACGATTCAAAGGTGTAGGGACCGGACACCGGCGCTTCGATCCAGCCGGTGGCCACCGCCGCAAACGCGCGCTCGTTGGCCGACGCCGACAGATTCTGGGGCGCGCATACCTCCGCCGCCTGCGCGCAAGCCTCAGTCCACCCGGTGGTGCAGCAATCCGCGGTGGCAGCGTGATCGCAGACGCTGTCGACGCACGGGCTACACGTCGGATCCAGCGCGGTGCCGACCACAAATTCGCTGTGCGGGCAGGTCGGGACATGGACGATGCCGTTGCGCAAAAGCGCAGGCGGCGAAGCCGGGCCGTCGGCGGTCGCCCGATCCAGCGCGTAGGCGAAGACGTTGCCGGTATGACCGGCCGGCAGCGTGAACGAGAATCCGTGTCGCGCCGTGGATCGGTTCGGCCCATCGCACGCCGCGCTGACCTCACGCGCCAGCGGCAGCGGGATGGCCAACTCGGCGCGCGTCTCGCCCAGAAAGACGCTGCCCGCTTGATCCCGCGGCGCGGTGCCGTAGATCGCCACCGACACCGCCGCGCCCGGCCACTCCGGGTCACAGGCCCAGCCAGAGACTGTGGCTGACGTCGCCGCTGCGCTGATGCCGTCCACCCGATCCACGACACCACCGGGACCCAGCAGATATTTCAGCGGCGACTTGGGCGGTGCGGGCGGCAGATCGCGCGGCCAGACCTTGCCCAGCGGCCACAGCGGCGCCAACGGATTCTCGCGGCACGCCGTCAGCCGCTCCGCAACGCACAGGGCATCCCACACCGGCTGCGCCAGCGTCGGGTCAGGACTGCAGCACCTGGGCATCGTCCGACAGATCGCCTTCGTGCAGGGGCTGCAGTCCCAGGGTAGCGCCTCCCCCGGCTGGTTTTCACTGTGCGTGCAGTAGTTGGGAGAGAACACCTCGACCCGCGGCGTCGCGATCAGCGGGCTTGCCCAGCGCCCGTCCTCGAAGTGGTCATGCTCCAACCTACCGACGGTGGCAAAATTCGCGCACTCACCGACCGGGCTCAGCTCGCGGTACCGCGTCCGCTGCAGCGCCGTCACGTTCAACGCCGGGTCCGAGATCAAATGGTCGAAGGAGACGAAATACTCCTGCGCGAACATCCAGCGCGAATCGTCGTTCAACTCGTTGAGCGGATTTTCGATCGCGTTCGGCCAGATGAACTGCCGCGTATCGTAGAGATCCACCAGCGTTCCGTTCTTGGTGAAGCTCTTCTCGTCCTGGCAATACGCCGCGCGCGCCGCCGTCTTGCACGCGTCGTAAAACGGTTTCAGCTCGAAGCTCTGCTCGACCCACGACGTCGTGGCGTCCTGGTAGAGCCACGTCTTCTCCGTGCGCCAGGGCGCATAGCCCCAGTTACGTGCGCACTTCGACGCGACGCCGGTCGCCGTACAGGCAAAGAAGAACTTCTTCGGCGCCACGACAGGCTCCTCCGCGAGCGCGATCGCCGAGGCCCCACCGGTCAACGGATCAAACGGACACAACGACGCCCACTGCCCGCTCCATTTGTGGAAGAAGAACGGTGTGTAAAGCGTCACGTCGTCGTTGTCTTGCGATTCGCCCCGATGCAGAAGGTTCAGCTTCGGGTCCGGACGCTCCTCCGCGATGTACAGATCCAGGTCCTCCGCAGGATTGCCGGCCCCATCGACCAGATGCGCCACCGCGTACCGGCCCACCACCGAGGCGCCGCCGACCGCGATGTAGCTGCCGCTGCCGGTGCTGATCCCCGCCCGCGCCGTCAGCTCGTGAGGTTCGATGGCGCTCGTGGCGGTGCCTCCACGGATCTCCACCGACGAGACCGCGACACCCTTGTGGTCCGCCACCAAAATGTCGGTGCCAATCAGGGCCACGCCTTGTGCCGAGATCCCCTGCGCCGAGATCCCCTGCGCCGAGATCCCCTGCGCCGAGATCCCCTGCG
>DASRQT010000531.1:0-7092 GCA_035696485.1 Polyangia bacterium
CCGAGACCTCGGCGCCGAAACCGAGGAGGTCGAAGCGTTTGTCCAGCACCACGGCCCCGTCGATTGCGGTCAGGTTGGCGATGATGCGGCTCATCTCGAACACCGACTGCTCGAGTTTTTCCAGACCCGGGCTGGAATCCAGCGCGAAGTCCGACCACCCCACCGACGCCTTTGACGTGGCGGCGGCGACAGCCTCCAGAATCTCGAACAGCAGCGTCTGATAACGGCGTGACGGTTCGTCCTGCTCGAAGCGATATTTGAGCCGCAGGCCGGCCAGCTGATTCGACGCGTCCGCCGAAGCTGGATCGACGGCCAGGATCATGCCACCGTGTCGGGCGCCTCGAACCAGCTGAATGGCACGTCGGACCATTTGCTGACCCACGCGCGCCACCAGTGAATTGTCAGCCAGTGTTGGTGACGACGTCCGCGCTTGACGGGCCGCGTGTTCGGCTCGAACGCGCTCGCGCTCGCTGGCGAACAGCGCCGGCAGCCACTGCGAGTCGAACACGTCCATCATGGCGTCGACCAGCACACCGCGCTCCAGCGCGCCGGCCAGCTTGCCGGCGCGACGCACGGCCAGGCGGCCCGGGCCGAGGACGTGAATGATCGGGTCGTAGGTCCAGTTGGGAACCACGCTGCGCCCACCCCACGTCGGGGCCAGCCATGCCGGTCCGGAGTGCGCGATGCCCCAGATACGCAGCTTGCCGTCTTCGGAGTGGACCCCGATCAGCGAGGTCTCGAACGGCGCCGATGGACTGAGGCGGCGCAGCTCGTCAGCGCTCAGCGGACGGCTTTGATCGAACCGCAGACGCAGGACGCCTTCGTTGGCGGCGCCGGCCTCGGGCAGCTGATCCGCGGGCGTCAGCAGCAGTCGAAAAGTCGTCGGCCGGGACTCCTCGGAGGTCATTGACGCCTGGAAAGCGACCGACAACGCCTCGCAGAGAAGGTCCAGAGATACCGGCAGCTGGCGGCCGGAAGGCCAGTGTTCCTCGACATATCGGGCCAGGTCCGGGGGGTATGCGTGTTCCATGTTGGCCTCTTTGCCTGATCCGAAGACAACTGCCGTCTATCCTCTATTGCGGTATGTGGACAGTACCGGATCATCATCGCCGCGGCAGTCTGATGATTGTGATCGGCGCGCTGGCCGCCGTCACCTGCGTCCCAACGGGTGATCCGGGGGTCACCGACCCCGACGCCGCCCGCGGGACCGGCGGCACGACCACGCCGGACGCGCCAGCGGGGGGAGCCTCAGGAGGTAATGGCGGTAGTGCGCCGGCCGACGGCGGCGGTGGCGGCAGTGTCGACGCCGGCACGTCGGTTGACCTCGGCAACGGCCGAGAGGATGTCGCGCCGCCGGGGCGCCCCCCCTTCGACTGGATGGGTGTCATCGGGACCGGTCAGAGTCTGGCCGTGGGCAACCTCGGCGTGCCCGTCAACACCACGCCCAACCCGTACCACAACTTGAAGCTCTCCGGCATCACGGGCCCGCCCTTTGATCCCAACAGCGCTTCGCTGACGATGGCGCCTTTGACCGAGCCGATCCGACCGCTGATCTCATTGGCGGCGTTCCCCAGTGCCTATCCCGGCAACATCTTCGGCGAGACGCCTCATTACTTCATGGCCAACCAGATCTCGGCGCTGTATGCGGCGACCGGTCAGGGTGACTACGTGACAGTTCATTCCATCATCGGTGAATCGGGGCAGCCGTTGTCCGTGATTAGCAAGGGGGCGGTGGACATGGGACGTACTGGCCGGGCGTACGCCGTGACCCTGTTCGAGATGAGGGCCCTCAAGCGCCTGGCCATGGCGGCCGGCAAGAGCTACGGCGTCGCAGCCATCATCATGACTCACGGAGAGAAGGACTCCACCAACAACGGCTACGAGGATGGCGTGCACAAGCTGTGGGCGGACTACAACGCCGATATCAAGGCCATCACCGGCCAGACCACGTCCATTCCAATCTATCTGACACAGCAGCATTCGGAGCCGTTCGGCCCCGGATCGTCGACGATCTCGTCGCTGGCGATGTGGCGGCTGGGCGTCAAGTACCCGGGCGACTTCGTCTGCGTCGGTCCCAAGTATCAGTATCAGTACGCGGGCGACGGCAGGCACCTGACGACACACGAGTACGACCGAATGGGCGCAAAGTACGGTGAAGTTTATTTCGAGCGCGTTGTCCGCGGCCGCAACTGGCAGCCGCTGCAGCCGCTGTCAGCCGTCAAGCGCGGCAAGACCATCACCGTCACCTTCAACGTTCCGACGGGGCCGCTCAACTGGGACGAGACCATTACGCCGCCGCATCAGGCGGCACTGACCGAGTGGGCCAAGGGGCGCGGCTTCGAGGTCAGCAACGCCGGCGGGCGGGTCGCCATCGACAGCGTGGCCATCGAGGGCTCCACCGTCGTGATCACGCTGGCGGCCGACAGTCAGGCCGCCGGCTGGACGGTTGGTTATGCGATGGCGCAAGATGGTTCCGGCGCCATGGCAGGCCCGACCCGCGGGCGCCGAGGCCAACTGCGCGACTCCAATCTCTTGGTCGGGTGGGATGCCGCCACGATCCCGTGTGCCGTCACCAGCGGCTCGCCGATGATCCAGGCCCAGGCGGGGAACGCCTTCCAGTACCACGGCGAGCGCGACGTCGCCGAGGGGGCGGGCCTGCCGGGGAACACCACGGTCGCCGCCAAGATATCCGATGGCAGCATGAGGCTGTCTGCGCCCTGGACCGGCGCCTCTGGGATGGCGGAGATCAAGCTGCGCAGCGACCACCGCAACTACTGCGTGGTCTTCGAGATGCCGGTCGAGATCCCTTAGGCCTCTGGATCACGAACGAAATCGCCAGCTTGTGCGGCTGGCCCTGGCGCTCGAAAAAGTTCGCGCGAGTGTCGATCTTGCGGTGGCTGGTTCGTCGCCCCATTAGAAGCGGGGAAGCCGGAACCCAGCAGTTGCTAGCGTCCGAGTCCTCGCCGCAACCACAAATCACGGGAGAGATGCCATGCGATTCATGATGATGGTCAAGAGCGACGCCAAGTCCGAAGCCGGGGTGCTGCCGGATGCGAAGGACCTGGCCGAGATGGGAAAATTCAACGACGAGCTGGTGAAGGCGGGCGCCATGCTGGCCGGCGAGGGTCTACAGGCCAGCGGCAAGGGGACGCGCATTCGCTACGGGGCCGGCAAGTACCGCGTTATCGACGGGCCGTTCGCCGAGACCAAGGAGCTGGTCGCCGGCTTCTGGCTGATCTCGGCCAAGTCGAAGGCCGAGGCGATCGACTGGGCGAAGCGCGCGCCGATCCAGGACGGTGAGGTCGAGATCCGGCCGCTCTACGAGCTGGAGGACTTTCCCGTTGATCCAGCCGAGCAACCGGAGGGAAGGCGCGATCAGGAACAGAAGTTCCGCGACAACGCTCCCGCCCAGACCGCGCGCAAACCCGGCGACAAGCGCATCCGGTACATGGGCCTGCTCAAGGCCGACGCGTACACCGAGGCCGGCAGTCCTCCCAACGAGAAGATTCTGGCCGAGATGGGCGCGCTGATGGACGACATGGCAAAGGCCGGCGTGTTGCTGTCGGGCGAAGGGCTCAAGCCCAGCTCCGAGGGCGCGCGCGTTCACTACGCCGGCAGCAAGCGCACGGTGATCGACGGCCCCTTCACCGAGACCAAGGAGCTGATCGCGGGTTACTCGATCTTCCAGGTCAAGTCGAAGGAAGAGGCGATCGAGTGGAGCAAGCGCTTCATCAAGATTCACGTCGACGGCGTCGGCGCCGCGGAAGGCGAGTCAGAACTTCGCCAGCTGTTCGAGCTGGAGGACTTCCCGGTCGACGCCAGCGAAAAGCCCGACGGCTGGCGGCACCAGGAGCAGAGCTTCCGCGAGCGGCAGAGCTAGTTCTGGGCGGCCAGGGCCAGAAATTTGTCTCGATCGGGCTTGGCGCAAGGCCGGGCGACCGGTAGCCTCACGCGGATGCGAAATTCTACCAACGCGCTGCGGTGGACATTGGCCGTTTTCCTGGTCGCCTGCGGCAGCTGCGGCACGCCGGGCGGCGGCAATCAGCCGAACCCCGACGCCCAGGGGTCCGGAAACGATGGCGCCGTGGCTGACCTCGGGACGACCGACACCTCATCGTCCCAGGACGCGCCGGCGGACGTCGCCTCGACGGTGGACGTCTCAGCTGGGCCGGATGCCGCTGACGTGTCAGCCGATACCACAACGGACGCCGGCCAGCAGGGCGGCCCCGACACGCCCAGCGATGGCCCGACCAGCGACGGTCTGCCGTCCGGTCTCAAGGCGGTCATGATCACCATCCCCGGCAACACGCTGACGCCCGGCGACAAGGTCATGAGCGACCGGCTCAAGAGCCGTGGCTTTGTCGTGGACACGGTCAGCGACATGGCGGTCACCACCATGTTCGCGGCCAGTCACGATCTGATCGTCATCTCCAGCAGCGCGGAGTCGGCGCCGCTTGGCACCAAGGTGCGCGACGTGACCGTACCCGTGGTCAGCATCGAGAACGGCGAATACGGCCCGATGCGAATGAGTGGGACCAACACCGGAACCGACTCGGGCATGCTGGCGAACCAAACCTCGGTGACGATCACCATGCCGAACCATCCGCTGGCGGCAGGCTTGACCGCAACGGTGACCATCTCATCGATGGCCGGCGAGCTGGGATGGGGCGTGCCGGCGCCCGGCGCGGTCATCGTCGCCACCCTGACCGGCAATCCAGCGCGCGCCGCGGTCTTCGGCTACGCCGCCGGTGCCGCAATGGTTGGCGGACAGACAGCGCCCGCCCGACGAGTGGGCTACGCCGTCCGTGAGGCGTTGGCCGCCAACCTGACCGCCGACGGCCTGAAGCTATTCGACGCCGCGGTCACCTGGGCGCTGTCGAAATAGCCTACTGGTCCGTGGCGTAGTTGTCGCTGTAGACCTTGGCGACGACCCTGATCCCGGCGGCGGTGAAATGCGGCCCGGCTCCAGTGAACACACCGCAGTTCGGGACGTACAGCTTGGGGGCGGCCTTGACCAGCCCCGGATACTTGGCCACCGCCATCCCGATGGCGTCGTCGATGTAGGGCCGCACCACGACCTCGGAGGTCGCGTCGTTCCCGCCGCAGTTCTTGTTCCCTGGCCCGCGAATCAACGTATCGAGGTAGATGGACTTCAGGTTGGAATACTTGGCCTTGAGGGTGGCGATGACCGCGTCGTACTGCGCTAGCCATTGCGCCGCGCTGTTGAACGTCCAGTTCACGCCGACAAAGATCACGCGGTCGGGGTTGGCAGCGTTCTGGGTACAGGGCGACAGCTTGCCCATGGTCCAGAGCCCGGAGGTGGGGTCGGCCCAGTCTTCGATGAACGACCGCCCGGCGGCCGCGGGCGCCAGGCCCTCCCAGCGCGCGTTGTCGACGCCGGTCTCGAACCCACCTGTGAACCAGTCATAGGTGACGGAGACGCCGATCACCAGCGTGCAGGTGGGGTGCGCGCCCGAGACGGTGTCCGCGCTCGCGTCGGGTCCGGGGTTGCCGCCGCCGCTACCGCTGGAGCCGCCCGAACCGGAGCCGCCGCTGCCGCTGGCGCCGCCCGAACCGGAGCCGCCGCTACCACTGGCTCCGCCCGAACCGGAGCCGCCGCTGCCGGTTACGCCGCCCGATCCGGTGGCGCCGCCCGACCCGGTGGTGGTACCGCCCGAACCCGTCGACCCGCCAGTGCCACTGCCGGAAGACGAGACGTCAGCGCCCGCGTCCTTGCCGCCGCTCTGGGGCGCCGGATCCGTCGAGCATCCCAACCCCGCCAGGGCACCCGCCCCCAGCAGCGAAGCCATGATCCATCCGCGACGACAAGCGATCGTTTTTTTCATGCTCAGGTCTCCTGATGTAAGGGATCGACGCGAGGCAAACATTTACGGTACCAGCTTCGCCATCTCGCTGCCGGCCAGCAGGAAAGCGCCCACGCCATATTCTACAGTGCTACCCGCGCCGGCGGGTGCCGGTCCCGCACCCACCGGCTGCACGTACCCCAGCTTGCCGGCCGCGTCGACGTGGCTGTTCAAGCCCGCCCACGCCTTGGTCACCACGGGGAGATACGTCGCCTTGTCCAGGTGCCCGTTGTTGATCCCCCACGCCATCGCGAAGGTAAAGAACCCGGTCCCGCTGGTCTCGGGGTTGGGGATCGAGTTCGGGTTGAGCAGATTCGCGCGCCACAACCCATCGGTGCCCTGCACGGCTTTGAGCGCGGTCGCCATTTGCTGCAGCATCTTGATGAAGTCGGGGCGCTTGGGATCGTCCTGCGGCAAATACTGCAGGATGCGGGCGATGCCGGCCATCACCCAGCCGTTGCCGCGTGCCCAGAAACTGCCGCGCAACCCGTTGTCCCGGTACATCAAGCCCGCCCCGTTGTTCCACAGATAGGCGTACGTGTCCCAGTACAGCGTGTTCATCTTGGCGAAGTAGCGTTTGTCGTTCATCGCCACGCCCAGCCGAGCAAACCCGGGCGGCACCATGAACAGCGCGTCCTCCCACCACCATTCAGCGCGACCGGCGCGGTTCTCGGCCAGCACGGCGTCGAATGACGGCTTGGCGCCAGCCAGTATCGACATGTTCGCGGGCGTCGGATCCAGCAAGTAGACGTCGAAGAACGTTTGCGCCGCGCATTGATTGTCGCCGCGCGCGCCCGCCCCGCCGGACAGGGTCCAGCCAGCGCCCGCCCAGCTCTTGACCGCGTTCAGGTACTTCACATCTTTGGTGGTCTGGTACGTGGCAAAGATGCCGGTCCACATCGCGCCATGAATCCAGTCCTTGGCGCCGCCGGCGCGGGGAAGCTGCCAGTCGGCGACCTTGCGCATCTGGTCGACGATCATCGCGTTGACGTTAGGGGGCGGGCCGTCGGTCCCCGTGTCTGTCGGCGGCGCGACGTCTGGCTGTCCACCGCCCATATCGACCGGGGTACCCCCGTCAGAAGCCGGCTCGGCCGGGGGCGGCGTGCCGGTATCGGGGGCTGGATTGCCGGTGTCAGGCTGCGGGTTCGGTCCTCCGGTATCGACGGACCCTGTGTCGCGCGCCGCGTCCACGCCCGGCGTCACACCCTTTCCGGAATCGCCGCCACAC
>DASRQT010000532.1:0-9704 GCA_035696485.1 Polyangia bacterium
CGGCAGGCGGCGATCGTCTCGGCCGGAAACGCCGGCGTGCCGGCGCTGCCGCAGGTAACGGTGTCACCGATTGACATGCTGACGCCCAAGGGGATGGATTGCGCGTTTCCCAGCGGAATGCCGTCGCCTTCGGTCGCGCCGGCGCCCGGCGTGGTCACCCAGCCGACGCCGCCCGGGCAGGCGGTCGCGGTCGCCTTCTTGTCGGACAACACCGTCGCCGTGCAGACGCGCGAGCCGGCGACGCTGTGGCTGGGGAGCACCGGCCAGGTGATTTCGCTGTCCACCACGTCGCGCGCTGACACCGGCCAGCAGGTCTTTCACACCAACGCCGGGGGCGGCGTCGCGTGCGCGTCGTGCCATCCCGAGGGTGGCGAAGATGGCCGTGTCTGGAAGTTCGCCTGCATCGGCGCGCGCCGCACGCAATCCATGCGCGGCGGAATCGTCGGCACCGAACCGTTTCACTGGGACGGCGACATGACGACCTTCGGCAAGCTGGTCCACGAAGTGTTCGAGGGGCGCATGTCGGGGCCGGCGCTGCGACCCGAAATCAGCGACGCGTTGCTGGGCTGGATCGACACCATTCCCGGTCTGCCGGCCAGGACGGATATCGACCAAATGGCTGCCGAGCGGGGCCGCGTCCTGTTCAACGACACGACCGTGGCATGCGCGACCTGCCACACCGGCGCGCGGCTGACCAACAACAAGTCCGCCGACGTCGGGACCGGCAAGCTGTTTCAGGTGCCGTCGTTGCGCAACGTCGCCGCGCGTGCGCCCTTCCTGCACGACGGCTGCGCGCCGACGCTGAAGGATCGCTTTGGAGCCTGCGGCGGCGGCGACAAACACGGCAAGACGTCGAACCTAAACCCCGCCCAGGTAGCCGACCTGATCAGCTATCTGGAAACATTGTGATGGGAACCCTGGGAGGGTTCCCAAACCCTCCCGCGACGAGTTCGGGCCGGCAGAGCCGTCCCTCGCTCACGCGTTGGGACCCCTCATCCGTTTCTAGCGGCGCTGGTTGTCTTCGACGCCGACGGCGATCCGCTTTTCCAGCGGGACGTTGATCCCTTTTTGTTCCTTGCTGACGATGGTGAAGCCGACCGCGCGGTCTTCGGGCGTCGTGAACACCTCATCCGACGCCACGTTCAACTTGTACCCCTTCATGTAGCTGAAGGCGCCGCGGCTGCGTCCCTGATAGACCATGCGTACGGTCACGACGTGGCGGCCGGGGGCAACCGGGCCCGAATAGATCATGTAGGGCTTGCCCCGCTCCGGATTGGTAATCACCGTCGGCAGCTCTTTTCCATCCATGACGAAGCGGGCTTCGCTGAGCGCGAAGGCGTTGCCGGCGTCATTTCTGAATGCCAGCGTCGTCTGCGCCGCCGCCGGGCGTGCAGGGGCTTGCGCCGGGACATCCTGGGGTGGGCTGGGCTCAGCCACTGGTGGGCTGGACTCGGCGGGTGGTGCGCTGGGTTCGGCGAATGGATCCAGGAGATCCGTCTTGCTGGGCAGCGGCGCGGATGGCTCCGTCCGATCTTCGGAGACGCCACCGGCCGGCTCGTCGGCGTGACCCACCGCCGGCAGGCCGGCCAACATTGAGAAGCAAAGGCTGACACTGAGACTGATTGTGTTCCATATCCGCATGGTTGTTCTCCAAGCTCTAGGGAAAAGCTAAGCCCGAACCGGGGCGAGGGGAGGGGGGGCGTTTTTTTCGCGACCGCGCCGTCACGGCGTTTTCAGCTATTTTTCGCAGCGCCGGGCTTTTTCCGGGGCGATGCGCAGGATCCGGCCCACGTCGCCGGGGAAAGAGGCGACGTAGACGTCCCCATCCGGGCCCACGTGAATGGTGACCGGCACGCCCTTCGGTAAACGGTAGAGCTCCCTGCGCGAGCGGCGGTCGACGCCGCCGCGATCGGCGTTCACCTTCAAGGACCACACGTAACCGGTGACGTTGTCGCCGAAGACGTAGCGGCCGCGCTGCTCGTCCGGCCAGTGACAGCCATCGACGATCTCGCCGCCCGTGATTGAACGGCAATCGCCGTCAATGGACCCCGCCTCGCGGCCGCAGAAGTAGACCGGATCGACACACGGTCCGGCGTTGGGTGATATCTGCTGGCAGCGGCTCCGGGGCCAGCCGCTTGCTCCCTCGCGCCAGGGCCAGCCGTAGTGGCGACCCTTGTCGGCGATCGTGATCTCCTCGTAGGTGATCTCGCCGACATCGCCAACCCAGACGCGGCCGGTCTTGGGATCGGGCCACAGACGCCACGGGTTCCGGAACCCCCACGCCCAGATCTCCTTGCGCGGCGGCGCGGTCTTCGTCGAGACGCCGTCGCGGCAGCTCGTGCCACACGCGGTCACCGCGAGAACATCGAAGAGCGGATTGTCGGTCGGGATGCTGCCGTCAAGGTTGATGCGCAGGATCTTGCCGTTGGCGTTGCTCAGGCACGTGGCGAACGTGTTGCTCGGCTGGTAGGGGGGTTCGGGCGGGCGGTTCGAGTTGCATCCGGTGTCGCCCACGCCGATGTACAGTTTTCCGTCGCGGCCGACGGCCAGCCCGCCGCCGTCGTGGTTGCGCGGACCGCGCAGCCCGTGCACCAGGACCCTCTCGGACGCGCGATCCAGGCGGCCGTCGGGTTTGAGGAGAATCGAGACCACGCGGTGCCGATCCAGGTCGGTGCCGCCGACGCTGTCAGCGGCCGAGTAATAGAGAAAGATCCGCTGCGTACGCTTGAAGTCGGGGTCGACGGCAACGCCCAGACCGCCCTTTTCGCTGGCATCGTCGACCGGCAATCGCGCCGCCTCGACCACCGATCGATCCGCGCGGCGCACCCGGACGGTTCCTTCCTTTTCGATGATCACCAGCCGCCCGTCGGGCAGGAACGCAAAGTCGGTGACGCCGCCCAGGTCCGAGACGACCTCGTCGACCTTGACTCCGACCGCCGACTGCCCCCGGGCAAGGTCGCGGGCCGCCGCGCTGGCAATGGCGGCGGCGAGCAAAAGCGACAGCATGCAGGAAACCTAATTCATGGCCGGTCGTCGAGGTAGATTCGACGTCATGTCGCCCTCGAACAACACGCCACTGACCATCTGGTGCAATGCCAACCTGCCTCGTGATGCCTTCGCGCTGCTGGCGGAAGGGGTCAAAGGGCATCGCCTGCTGGAACCGGGCGGGGGCCGCGCCGCCGGACAGCTGGCCGAAGCGGACATCGCCTTCGGACAGCCTGACGCCACCGAGATCCTGACCCTGCCGCGGCTGCTCTGGATCCAGGTCACGTCCGCGGGATACACGGCGTTCGATCGCGACGA
The DNA here is from genome assembly GCA_035696485.1 of Polyangia bacterium. Taxonomy (GTDB): domain Bacteria; phylum Myxococcota_A; class Polyangia; order Fen-1088; family Fen-1088; genus DASRQT01. The sequence continues at coordinate 3,304 of DASRQT010000532.1, forward strand.
TGTGCGAGCGGCCTTGCGCGCGCGCCAGGGGGCCTTGACCAAGAGCTCGATGGTGTTCGACGAGCCGTGCGCCCAGCACGCTTTGTCCTTCATGCTGGCGCACGCGCGCCAGCTCCCCGCCGCGCTGGCCAACGCCAGCGAGCCGCGCGCCTGGCCCACGCCGGTGTTGCGCGCAAAATCGGCGTTGCTGGGGGGGCAGACCGCCGTCATGGTCGGTTTCGGGAGCATCGGCCAGCGCCTGGTGGAGCTGCTGGCGCCGCTGCGGATGAACCTCTTCGGCTTGCGGCGCACGGTAACCGGTCACGAGCCGGTCCCCACGTTCGCCGTGGACGGTGCTGACGCGGCGCGGGTCCTCGCGCATGCCGATCACGTCATCAACCTGCTTCCGGCCAACCGGCAGACCGATCGCTGGTTCAACGCCCAGCGGTTTGCCGCGCTCAAGCCGGGCAGCGTCTTCTACAACATCGGCCGGGGAACGACCGTGGATCAGGAGGCGCTGATGGTCGCTCTGGCTGGTGGCCACCTGGCGGCGGCTTACCTCGACGTGACCGACCCGGAGCCCCTGCCCCCTGAGCACCCGCTCTGGGAGGCCCGGTACTGCTTCATTACGCCGCATACGGCGGGCGGCCACGCCACCGAATCCGTCCGCCTGGTGCAGCACTTTCTGGAGAACCTGGCGCGGTTCACCAGCGGCCGCAGCCTCCTGGATCGGGTTGTCTGAGCCAATCCAGCGATGTAACCACTTAATTTTACAGACGAATTAAGCTAATTGCAGGGCGTGGGTGTACGCGTCTCAACCCTTGCTAGAATCGCGACCTTTCCAAAGGGGGAGGACACATCATGACGGTCCGTAACGTGCGTAACCTGCGAGTTTTCCGACTGATAGCTACCGGGATCGTGGTGGTGCCACTGCTGGCGGCCTGCGCGACCAAACAGGGGACGGGAACGGCCATCGGGGCCGGTGGCGGCGCGGCGCTGGGTGCGGGCATCGGTGCCCTGGCAGGCGGTGGTCGGGGCGCCTTGATTGGCGGCGCCATCGGCGCGGGGGCGGGCGCGGTCGGTGGTAACGTCATCGGCAAGTACATGGACAAGCAGGAAGCGGAGCTCAAGAAGGTCAAGAGCGCCAACGTCGAGCGTCAGGGGGACAAGCTCGTGGTTCGCTTCAACTCTGCCATCCTTTTCGACACCGACAAGGCCAAGCTGAAACCGGCGTCGGAGAAGGACCTGTCGGAGTTCGCCACGGTGCTCAAGACCTACCCGGAGACCGACCTCATCATCGAGGGCCACACCGACAACACCGGCAAGAAGCCCCACAACCAGAAGCTATCGGAGCAACGGGCGGGCGCCGTCATCGGATTCCTCGGCAAACAGGGGGTCGGAAGTCCGCGCATGACCGCCCACGGCTTCGCCGACGACCGGCCGGTGGCCGACAACAGCAGCGACGCCGGGCGGCAGCAGAATCGCCGCGTCGAGGTCCAGATCAAGGCCAACGAGAAGCTGCAGCAGCAGAACGCCACCGCCCAAGCCCGCTAGTACAATCGTCCGTTAGCGCAATCGAATCGACGCTAGGGCAGTCGCCCGCTAGCAATCGCCGCTAGCTTCTTTCGGGGCTCGCTTGCCCCTCGGCGAACTTCTTCCGTTCTTCGAGGTGCAGGAACGTCGGGGCGACCAGGGCGACCGCGTGTTCCAACAACCGGAAGAACCGAATTCTCGCCAGCAGCGGGTTCAGCAGTCCGTGGGTGATGCAGTAGTAGCTGTCGTGCGGGGCGGTGTGGTGAATCCGGTGATGGTCGGGTGACAGGATGACGCCCATCTTCTGAAGCCGCGCCACGATCGGGCTGACCCTGTCGGCGTGTGCCCACTTGTGGAACTGATTGGTTCCGAAGGTGCACAGCGCAGTCGAGAACATCAACGTCCCGTAGTAGAAAAAGAACGACGGCTCGTCGGGCATCCAGACCACCACGTGGCCCAGCCCCAGCACCGACACGATGCAGTTGTTTCCGTTGGTCTCAATAAAGTCGTGACGCGTGATGTCTTTCTGATCAAGGTGGTGAAAACGAAACGGCCTGATGAAGTGCGGCCCCAGCAGCGGCGTTGATTCGTTCCCCAGCGCATCGCCTGCCCAGTGGAAAAAGCCCGAGATGAAATCCGCGCCGAAGTATCCCGCCACCAGGGCGCCGCACACGCCCCAGGCCTGGGCGGGAGTGGCGATGCCGTGACCGACGCGGACGCCGATGTAGATCAGCTGGGCAAAGAGCCCCCCGATGCAGGCGATCTCCAGCAATCGATGTCCCGGTGCGTAATCGTAGGGACGGTTAGCGAGCGGTAGGCTCAATTCGGGCCATATTGAAGCAGAGATCCCCGAGCGTGCAACAGGTTCAGCCGGGGGGTGGCCGTAACACCCTTAATAGGGCCGCAAAGCGGTGTAGACCCGCAGTTCTCAGTGCGCCTTGACGCGGCGCGCTTGGCGTTGACGCCGGGGGGGTCAGGCCGACAACATGTCGGGACCGCCCGATGCGGCCGCGGGCCGGCGAGGCAGCCGGATGGTGAAGGTGGCGCCCTGATTGACCTGGCTCTCGACGCGGATGGTGCCGCCGTGGGCACGAACCAGCTCGCTGGTGATCCACAGTCCAAGTCCCAGGCCCGGCTGCTTTCGAGACGGGTTGGCGCGTTCGAAACGTTCGAACACGCGCTGCTGATCTTCGGTGGCGATACCTATCCCGTGATCGCGGACGACCAACTCGGCGCACTGGTCGTCGCCGCTGACCGTGACCTCGATCGGGTTTCGGGCTCCGTATTTCATCGCGTTCTCGAGCAGGTTGGTCAGGACCTGTTCCAGGCGTTGGCGATCCCATGCACCGACCACCGGTCCCGGGGCGGCGGTAGTGCACACGCAGATCGCGCGGGCCATCGATTCTTTGGCCATGTCGACGACGTGGGCGGCGACCTCCGCCAGGTCGACGTCCTCGAGCTCGAGCTGGAGCTGGCCGGCGGAAAGGCGCGACACGTCCAGGAGATTGTGGATCAGGCGGCCAAGCCGCTGCGAATGCGCGTTCGCGTTTTGCAGGCGTCGCATGACCGGTTCTCCAATGACGACGCCGTTCGGTTTGTGTGCGGCGCGCAGCAGGCTTTGCAGCTCCAGCTGCAGGGTCGTCAGCGGAGAACGCAGCTCGTGCGAGGCCACGGAGATGAATTCGTCGCGGGCGATGACGGCGCTCTCGGCGCGATGGACCCCGCGCAGGTCCTTGACGACGCGCAGGATGAGATCCGAGATTCGCCTGCTTCCGTAGGCGCAGCTGACGGCCGCGAAACCCATGATGACGTAGGTTGAAACGATGGCGCCCGGATCGATGCCGGCCAGGTGCTGCAGAACGCCTTCCAGTGTCGCGCCGATGAAGGCGGCGAAATAGATGGTCCGGGCGTCCAGGGACAGCGCTTGCACCAGCAGCAACAACACGTACACGCCCATGGTGTAGCCGGCTACGGCGCCCGGATTTGGCGTGTTGGGAAAGGTCATCCACTGGACCAGGAACAGCATCGGCATGTCCAGGACCGGGATGGCCCAGACCGCGAGGCGCGCGACGGCGGGCAAACGATGGCTGGCCAAGAACAGCGCGGTGGTGACGATCCAGTACGGCGCCAGGACCGACAGGTTGCCCTGCCACGATCGTTTGCCGAGGATGACGCCCAGGGTCCCGAACAGGGCAAACAGGAAGGTGACGCCGATGAACCGCAGCAGGTTGATGCGGCGGGCGTTGGCGAGACGCTCGTGGCTCAGGGCGCGGACGAGGGAGTCATCCATGCTGGTTTGTCACCCAGGTTGCGAGTCGTCTCCGTCGGCGCAGAGCCGATTGCCGCCGAGGCGCTTGGCGCGGTAGGCGGCGGCGTCCGCGCGGCGTAGCAGATCGTCATCGGAGCTCGAGCCCCCTGCCAGCGCCGCGATACCGATGCTGACGGTCACGGCAATACCGCCCGGTTTGATCTCGGCGATGTGGTTAAGGGCGCGGTTGGCGAAGGCCAGCCCTTCGGCCAGGGTGGTATGCGGCAGCAGGACGACAAATTCGTCGCCGCCGTAGCGGATGGGCAGGTCGGTCTCGCGCACCTCCTTGCGCAACACGTCTGCGATGGCCTTGAGCGCGCGGCTGCCGGCGACGTGACCGTGTTGATCGTTGATCTGTTTCAGCTTGTCGACGTCGACCACGACCAGCGTCAGGGCCGATCCGTAGCGCTCGACGCGGGAGCGTTCAGCGACCATTCGCGCCCGAAGAAGCCGCAGGTTACCAAGCCCGGTCAGCTCGTCGTGCTCGGCTTCCAGCAACAGCTTGCGGCGGGCTGCGGCTTGATCGCCCACGCGCTGGATGCGGGTAAGAAGCTCGTCTATCGAGAACGGCTTGGGCAAGAAGTCGACGTCGGTCAGGCGAATGCCGCGCACGCGCAGTGCGAGATCGTCGGCGCCCGAAAGAAAAAGAATCGGCACGTTGCCATGGACAGGCGTGCTGCGCAGCATGCGCGCGATGTCGAATCCGTTCAGGCTGGGGAGGTTGACGTCCAGAAGCACGAGCTGCGGTCGCACCGTGGCGATGCGGCTCAACCCGTCGGGGCCGTTCGTGGTGTGTTCAACCAGGTAGCCTTCTTCGGTCAGCGAGGTCGTGAGCACAGAGGCGAAGGCCTCGTCGTCATCGATGATCAATATACGGCCGGGCGCGGCGGGATCGCCTTGTACCTCTGCGGCCGGGGCCAGAGGAATCGACCGGCGCGGCGCGGCCGGTTCGGCGGCGATGGGGGCCAGCAGCGGCGGGGATTTCGACAGCACCAGCGCCGTGATCTTGGCCATCAGCGCGGCGGTCGCCTTCGCCTCCGGACTCACGATTTGAGCCGAGGCCGACTGGACCAGGAAAACACCCAGGCAACGATCCGCGACGACCAGCGGCACCACGGCCACCGAGCCCAGCTCGCGCGGGAGGTTGCTGCGCACCGTCTCCAGCCGGGCGTCGCTGTGGACGTCGTCGATGGCGACGACGACGCGGCTCTCGACCGCGGCGACGACCTCCGGGTAAAGCGCGAGATTGACCGGCCAGTCGACCAGCCCCGGCGCGTGCGGGGCAAACGCCACGCGCGGCCCGCCTTCCACCAGGATGCACGAGCCGCGCTGGCCCAGGAGCTGGGTCACGGCCAGGGTCGCCGCGACCAGCAGCTCGCGCGGCGTGGCGCCGGCCGCGACGCGCATCAGGGCGTCCACGCGGTCACCGTCAATGACGTCGCCTGCTGACGCCGCGAAGGCCGTGATCGCGTCGTCTATCTTCGTCCGCGCGCTGCTCATCGTTGGGCCCAGCACCTACCGCACCGCTACGTTGATGAAACGCACCATGGGCCCGCACATTCCAACGACAGAAATGGTCTCCGGCTGTAGGGCCGCCGATTTCGCGCGTCAACCGTCAGGCAACGTGTGCCCGGCTCGCAGAATGTGTGTGGGTATCATCCACGCTCACCGACGATCGGGATGCAGGATGCGACTGACGGTCTACAGAAATTCGCAGACGTAGGCGGCGGGTTCGGTGGCGCGCACGTCAAAGCCACTGCGGCCCGGGATTTCGAAGGTGGTGCCGGCCGGATATCCACGCCAGTCGCCGCCGGCGTTCAGCCGGATCTCCAGCTCGCCGCTGACCACGGTCATCCGCTCGGGTGCCTCGGTGCCGAAGTGATATTCCCCGGCGGCGATCACGCCGGCGGTCATGCGCCGCCCCAGGCGTTCGAACCCGAGGCTCTGCACCTTGCCGTCGAAGTAGCTGTTGTGCTTCAGCATCGGGGGTCCTCAATTGTGTGGTGTTCGGCTAACTCTGTATGAACCGAGGCAGGGTTACCACACCCAGCAAGGCTCCGACAATCACGCCCCCCGCATGGGCAAGGCCCACGTGTACGCCATCTCCGATCGGGCAGACGAAATGAAGTGTCAGGCCGGCCAGCGCGCCGGCCCCGGCACCGAGAGCCGCCGCCACCGATACACCACCGACTGGCAGCGACTGCCGCATGACAAGGAGGCTGACCAGCAACACCGGCACCGTCACCGCGAGACCGAACCGGATGCAGTGTTGCCAGGCCCCGTCGAAGGCCTGCGTCGGCATCACCGTGTGTCCTGGCGCGCTGACGGTGGTGAACAGCCCAAGCACCAGCAGGATGACGGCGGCTGCCAGCGCAAACCGCCCGGCCCGCGCGGTGTCGGGGAGGACCTCGCCACGCGGCGGAACCACGGCCGTCAGAAGCGGCAGCAAGGCCCCGGCCGCCCAGAAGACCGCCATCAGAACCACCCAGGGGGTGGGCAAGAAGGCCAGGTCGGGGCGCATCCCCCTGGCGAGCACAAACACGGGTGCGATCAGGCCGACCCCGACCAGCACCGCCAGCAC
>DASRQT010000533.1:0-17801 GCA_035696485.1 Polyangia bacterium
ATTCGGCGACGCCGACATGATCCGTCCCGAGCACGAGGTGAAGTTCTACCAGCTGCTCGGCGGCGGCCTCAAAGACGCGGGCTGGAACCGCGAGAACATGCCCAAGAACCGTCTCGCTATCATCCCCAACATGACCCACTACGAGGCCTTCGCGTCGACACGCGTGGCGGAAACCGCGCTTCCTTTCCTCAGCGGCCGCTAGACCATGACTGCGCCGCCGGCGACGTCGATGATGACACCCGTGATCCAGGGAGATTCTCCGCGCGTACCGCGTCGAGCGCCGCTTCGTCCCGACCGTGCACGGCCACCCTCGCCCCCTCGCACGCAAACAGCGTCGCAATCGCCGCGCCAATGCCACGCGAGCTGCCGGTGACCAATGCGACGCGGCCATCCAGTTCGCTCATATCGTTCGACCTCCTTCGCCGCGGACAGAGTTCCAGTCGTGGAGCCTCTTCACAGAGCACGGCGGAGACCGGTGGTGTCAGACCATGGGGAAGAGGGTTTGGAATACTCCCAAATGGCGGGCAGATCCGAGGTATGATATCTTGATATCAGTAGTGATATCGTGATATCGTCCCAGGAGACAACATGGCGCAACTGGTCGTCCGCAACCTCGAGGAGCGCGTGAAGGCGGGCCTCCTTCGCCGGGCCAAGCGCAACCGGCGCAGCATGGAAGAAGAGGTCCGAACCATCCTGAGGAAGACCGTGCTGGCGGAAGAGACGCCGGAGGAACCGCTAGGGAGTCGTATCAGCAGACGATTCAAGGGCATTGGCCTCGCGCGTCCGATCTCCGAGCTGCGCGGGGGTAGACCGCGTGCCGCGCCGTTCGACGAATGATCATCCTGGACACGAACGTCGTGTCGGCCTTAATGCTCCGTGAGCCGGATGCCACGGTGGTGTCTTGGCTCGACCGACAAGAATCCGGTTCAGTCTGGACGACCTCGATCACGGTTTTCGAGATTCGTTTCGGCCTTGGACTACTGCCGACTGGCAAGCGGCGACGGCGTCTCGAAGAGATGTTTACGCGCGCCCTGCACGATGATCTTGAGCGGAGGGTTCTTCCCTTCGAGGACGAGGCAGCTGGTCATGCTGCCGAAATAGCGGCACACCGGCGGTTGGCTGGGCGACCGGTGGATTTTCGTGACGTCGAGATAGCGGGGATCGTCGCTTCCAGGAGCGCGACCCTGGCCACCGGCAACACCCGCCATTTCGAAGGACTCGGTATCGCTATGGTCGATCCCTGGAAAGACGACGGTAGATAGATTCTCCCCAATGATTACAATAGTTTCGATGAGACAGTAGCCAAGGTCGGTGGCGGGAGTGATGTGCTGCGGCGAAAAAGTTGCGCCTGTTCCACCGCGGACATGATCGAAAAGCCGCGTTCATTACGACTATCTATGCGTTAGTCGTGGTGTAGGTGGCCGGGGGCCGGGGCCGGAACTGACAATCCAGCAGAGGTCAAGAATGCCAACCGCTGAACTGCCTGGGAGCACCTCGTGATCGGAGGGGCCATCCGTTCGCCTTTGGCTGCCTCGCTGTTGCTTGGTCTGGGCGGAGCATTCGCTTGCACGGGCGACATCGGTGCCGGGGGTGATCACCCGAACAACATGGGTACGGGCGGCGCCACCGTTTCACCGCTCAAGTGTGTGGCGTCGCAGGCGCCGTCGGTCGGCGTGTCGCCCCTGCGCCGGCTGACCCGCTCGCAGTACAACAACACGGTTCGCGACCTGCTGGGTGTCAACGCCAACCCCGCGGTTGATTTTGCTCTGGACGAAAAAGTCGGGCCCTTCTTCAGCAACGCCAGCGCCCCGATCAGCGACCTTCTGGCCGAACAGTTTCTGAAGGCGGCCGAGGCGCTGGCCGAAGCCGCGGTCACCAGCAAACTGCCCACGCTGGTCCCCTGCGACGCCGCGACCGGCGACGCCGCCTGCGGCGCCAAGTTCGTCGACACGTTCGGCCTGCGTGCCTTCCGCCGTCCGCTGCAGCCCGACGAGCGCACCAACATGGTGGCGCTTTTTGAATCCGGGCGCACCACCGTGGGCTTTACGGAAGGCGTGCAGCGCGTGATTCAGTCGATGCTGCAGTCGCCGCAGTTCCTGTACCACTACGAGCTGGGACAGCAGCCCGCCGGAGCCAAGGACGTCGTAGGTCTTGATTCCTACATCCTGGCCGAGCGGATGGCGTATTACCTCTGGGATTCGATGCCCGACGCCGAGCTGCTGCGTGCCGCCGGAGCCGGCGACCTGTCGACACCGGCGAAGCTGCGGGCGCAGGCCAACCGCCTGCTCTCCGACGCGCGAGCCGCCGACACCATCGCCAGCTTCCATCGCCAGTGGCTGGGAACCGACCAGATCTCGTCGATGGAGAAAGACAAGGCCGTCTACCCGACGTACACCGCGGAGCTGCGCGATGCCATGGCGGCCGAAACCGGTCGCTTTGCGGATTACGTGATCCGCGCCGGCGACGGCAAGCTGGCCACGCTGCTGACGGCGCCCTTCTCGTTCGTGAGCAATGGACCGCTGGCCACGCTTTACGGCGTCACCGTCCCGGCCAACCAGGATCCGTCGAAGCCGGTCAACCTGGACCCCGGCAAACGGGCCGGCATCATGACCCAGCCGGGCGTCCTGGCCATCATGTCGCACGCCGATCAGAACTCGCCCATTCGCCGCGGCAAGCTGGTTCGCGAACAGCTGTTCTGTCAGACGCTGGCCCCGCCGCCGCCCGGCGTGGACCTGACACCGCCGGCGCCCGATCCGAACGCGTCGACGCGCCAGCGGTTCGAAAAACACCGCACCGACAAGATCTGCGCGGCCTGCCATTCCTTGATCGATCCGATCGGGTTCGGGTTCGAGAACTACGACGGCATCGGCGCCTACCGGGCGACGGAATCCGGCATGCCCATCGACGCGTCGGGCACCCTGACCGGGACCGACGTCGACGGCGACTTCAGCGGCGTCCTCGAGCTGTCGCAGAAGCTGGCCCACAGCCAGGAGGTCAGTGATTGCGTGGCTCAGAAATGGTTTAACTTCGGCTTCGGTCGCACCGCGGGCAGCGATGACGCCTGCTCGCTGCAGACGGTGACCGATGCCTTGACCAAGACCAACAACATCCGCGACCTGCTCGTCGAGCTGGTGGCAACCGATGCGTTCCGTTACGGACGCTTTGAAAAGGGGGCGCCATGACCCAGCCAGTGTTTTCGCGGCGTACGTTTCTCGGCAGCATCGGCGCCGCGGGCATGGGCGCGTTGATCCCGACGCTGGAGGCGGAAGCGGCCCCGGGCGGGGTCAAGAAACGCCTGATCCTGCTGACCTCGCCCAACGGCAGCGTCCACACCGACTGGAAGCCCGGCTTCGACGGCACCTCGCTGACGCTGAGCAAGGCGCTGGCGCCGCTGGAAGCGCACAAGAAGGACATCCTGGTGCTGGACGGCCTCGGCTGGCAGTACGGCGACGGGCCCGGCGTGGACCACATGCGCATCTGCATGATGTGGAACGGATCGCCGATGCTGACCGGCAAGGACTTCTCGAACAGCACCGGCGACCGGCCGTGCGGCTGGGGTGGCGGGATCTCCGTTGACCAGCAGGTGGCCAACCACCTGGCCACGCAGCAGATGGTCACGACGCCGTTCAAATCGTTGGAGTTCGGCGTCTACCAGGGCAAGCATCACATCTACACGCGGGTCAGCTACGCCGGCGCCAACCAGCCGATACCGACCGAACCCGATCCCGCGGTCATGTTCAGCCGTCTGTTCAAGGACGCCGGCCAGAACCTGGGCACGGCCGACCTGGCCAAGCTGCAGGCCCGCCGCAAGAGCGTCATGGACGCGGTGCTGGCCAACCTGACGTCCATGCAGACGCGGGTGTCCAAGGGCGACCGCTTGAAGATAGACGCGCACCTGACCGCCGTGCGCAGCGTCGAGCAACGGCTTGCTGGCAGCACCACCGCCGGACCAATGGCGACGGGGAGCTGCACTCCACCGACGCTCCCCGCCACCAAGCTGGAGCCGCTCGGCAACGACAACTACCCGGCCATCTCGCGCTTGCAGCTGGATATGATGACGATCGCCCTGGCGTGCGACATGACCCGGGTGGCCAGCATGCTGTGGTCAAGCGCGTCCAGCGACATTCGCTTTACCTGGCTCGGCATCAAGACCGGTCATCACACCATCTCGCACGACACCAGCGCGACCGCGCGGACGCAGATGACCCAGATTCACACCTGGTACTCGGGCGAGCTGGCGTACCTGATGGACAAGCTGAAGGCGGTTCCAGAAGGCGGCACCACCCTGCTGGACAACACGCTGATAGTCTGGGGCAACGAGCTCGCCGACGGCGCCGCGCACTCGCAGCAGCCGATTCCGGTGGTTATGGCAGGGCATGCCGGCGGTGTCTTGAAGACCGGTCGCTACGTCGACTTCGGCAAGAAGAAACACAACCCGTTGCTGGTCTCGATCTGCAACTTGATGGGCTTGCCCGACACCAAATTCGGCTCGCTGGACGACGGCAGCGGCGCCCTCCCCGGCCTGACCTAGTACGGCGCCCCAGGAGCCTGTTGCGGTAAGGCTCTAGCCGGCCGGCGTGCTGGTCGTGGGCGGTTTCGCGTCCGCCCGCTTGGGAACGAGGCGCGCGGCCATCAAGATCGCAAACGGCACGGCAACGTTGCGAGTCAAATGGTGGTCGCTCTTCCTGTCGACTTCGGTCCAGTAAAGGTGCGCGATCGCCAGCGCGGTGGCGAGGTACACCAGCCGATGTAGCGCCTTCCAGCGCTTGCCCCCGAGGATGCGCGTCATACCATCGGTCGAAGTGACGGCCAGCGGAATCATCAGGATCAGGCACAGCCAACCGGGGATGCGCGAGTATTGGCCGAGCGCATCCAGCAGCAAGTACTCGTAGTGCAACTTCTGGCCGACCACCAGGTAGGCGAAAAAGTGCATCACCACGTGAAAGAACGCCAGCAGCCCGAGCGTGCGTCGCAGTTCCCCGAACCAGCGCCAACCTGTCAGCCGGCGTAGCGGCGTGCACGCCAGCGTGATGAGCATGAAGACGAACGCCCAGGCGCCGGTTTCGGCGATGGCGAGCGAGTAGGTCCGAACATCGTGGAGTTTCACGAAGTGCGGATTCATTCGCTCGAGAATGATCCACAACCTTACCGCGGGCAGCACCCCCAGAACCGCGACCACGGCCTTGATCAAAGTCGCGCGCTTCGGCACCCCCGCACCATAGCGCGACGCCGCCGGCGCTGCTGCGCGCAAGTTTCGTTCAGACCCGGGTTCAGTGCTCGGGGCACCCCGCTGCTCACGCGGTCGGTGGGTCGACCCGATCCATGCCCGCGCCGGGCGGCTCCCCGAGGAACTCGACCCAGGCGCGCTTGATGCACGGATAGTGCTTCGCGGCCTCCGCGAGCGAGAGGAAGGCCTCGAGATTCTTGTCGAAGCGGGCGCCCAGCGCGGCGTCGGCGATCTCACCGCCAGCTGTGAAGGCCTTGTGCGCCATGGCGAGCGAGAACATGTCCGGGAAGATCCTCGAGCCGAGGTGCTCGAACGGCACGCGCAGAGCCCAGAGCCCGCGGTTGCCTCCGGCCAGCGAAGGCGATGCCGACATCAGCAGCCCATGACGGCCGTCGAACGGCTGTGGCCGAAAACGCGACGTCCAATCGATGATGTTCTTCAGCATCCCCGGCATCGAACCGTTGTACTCCGGCGCCGCGATGATGAAAGCGTCGCTCTCGAGCAGCCGGCGCCGGAGTGCCTGCGCGCCTTCCGGAATGGTCTCGACGTCGTCATTGAAGGAGGGCGCGTCGAAGTCGTGCATCGACGCGATATCGACGCTCGCCCCCAGTCGCTCGGCGGCGCGGGCGGCGAGCGCCGCCAGCTTGACGTTCACCGATTGCGCGCGAAGCGAGGCGCCGAACACCAGGACCTTCACCTTGGGAGACGCCGATTGATTTGACATGATCGCAGCCTGCCAGTTTCATCACGAACTGGAAACGGCCCTCGCTGCCTCTTGCGGCAGCCGCTGCCTCACCGCGGGCGCGACCTTGGTGCCGATCACCTCGATGGCCCGCATGAGGTTCGCGTGAGGCAGCGAGGAGGCGTTGAGCTGGAACGTGACGCGCGACAGTCCGCCGAGCGTCTCGCTGTGCCGGACGATCTTGTCGGCGACCTCTTCAGCCTCGCCCAGCAGCATCGCGCTTTCGGGGCCAAGCTGCTGGTCGAAGCCGGCGCGCGTGAGGGGCCGCCATCCCCGCTCGCGGGCCACCGACGCCACGGCGCGCGCGAAGCCCGGGAAGAACTCGTCGACAGCCTGCCGGCTTGTCGCCGCCACGTATCCGGGCGAGTGCATGCCGACCTTGAGCCGCTCGGGCGAGTGCCCCGCCTGCTGGCCGGCCTCGCGGTAAAGATCGATGAGCGGCCTGAAACGTCGCGTCTCCCCGCCGATGATGGCGACCATCAGCGGCAACCCCAGCGTGCCCGCGCGTGCAAACGACTTCGGCGTGCCGCCCACCCCCACCCAGATCGGCAGGGGGTCCTGTACGGGCCGCGGATAGACGCCCTGCCCCGTCAGCGCGGGCCGGTGCTTGCCTGACCAGGTGACGTGCGCGTTGGCGCGTACCTGGAGTAGAAGGTCGAGGTTCTCGGCGAAGAGGTCGTCGTAGTCATCGAGGTTGAGGCCAAACAACGGGAACGCGTCGATGAACGACCCGCGACCCACCACCAGCTCCGCGCGGCCGCGCGACAGCAGATCCAAAGTCGCGAAGCTCTGGAACAGGCGGACGGGATCGATGGCGCTCAGCACGGTGACGGCGCTGGTTAGCCTGATATGTCTGGTCCGCGCAGCCGCCGCCGCGAGGATCAGCGCAGGCGCCGAGTCCAGGTACTCCCGGCGATGGTGCTCGCCCACGCCGAAGACGTCGAGCCCGACCTCGTCCGCGAGCGCGATCTCGTCCAGCAGGTCGCGGAGCCGATCCGAAGGGCTGACGGCCAGGCTGGCATCGCTGTACGCGGCCGCGAAGCTGTCGATGCCAATCTCCATGCTCATGGGATAGGGATACGGCTGTTCCGCCGGGGGCACCAGTAGCAGAGAACTGGAATGTCTGTTCCAAAATTAGAACAATGCCCGGGCGCCCGTCCCCGACGCGATTGCGCGCGATCACCACGGCGTCGTTGCAGAAAAGATGAAAAAAAGTACGGCGGCGTGTCGATTTCGCCCCCGATGGTTCGTCGTCCTGGGTGGCAGCAGAGAAAAATCAACCCCCGACAAAGGAGAACGCCATGCGCTACATCAGCCTTTTCACGCACGAGAAGAAGAACAACGTCCCCCCGACCGAGGCCGAGATGGCCGCGATGGGCAAGCTCATCGAGGACGGGATGAAGACCGGCTGGCTGATCGCGACCGAGGGTGTGCAGTTCGGCCAGGAAGGCGTGCGCATCCACAAGGCCGCCGGCGGAGACACCACCGTCACCGACGGGCCGTTCACCGAGGCCAAGGAGGTCATCGGTGGCTACGCCCTCATGCGCGCCGGCTCGAAGGCCGAGGTCGTCGAGCTGTGCCGAAAGTTCCTGAACGCGGTCGGCCAGGGCACCTGCGAGGTCCACGAGCTGTTCGAGGCACCCGCCGCGGTGGGCCCCTCGGCGCGCTGACACGAGCGAGTGCCAGGACCACTCCTGGCGTGGCGGCGGATCAGAGCCCGGGCGCCGGCCCCGGACAGTATTTCACGCTTGTGGGCCCGAGGTCCTTGGCCTGGCTGCCGGTCAGCACGTTGTAAACCGTGAGCAGGAGCTGGGTGTTCTGAATGGGGGCCGCCGTGTAGTTGAGGAAGCGGCCCATCTTTATGGCACCACCGGCGCCGCCCGCGAGGACGAAGGGGGCGGGGTTGGCGAGGTGAGCTGATCCGTTTCCGAGCTCGTTCCACCACAGGATGAGGGTGTTATCCAGCAACGACCCACCGGCGACGTCCGGGTACTTGTCCAGCGCGCTCATGACGTACGCCAGCTGTGTGCTGAACCACGTGTTGATTTCCGTCATCTCTTTCAGGGCATTGCCGTGCGCGAGATTGTGGTGGCCGTTGGTATGGCCAAGCCAGCTGAAGGTCACGCCTCCGGAGCCCATCGCGATCCAGCAGAAGCTGGCCACGCGAGTCCGGTCGCATGCCAGCGCCAGAACCATCAGATCCAGATTCGCCTTGCTCCACGCCGGAAGGTTCGACGCGATGGTACTGAAGGCGTCTGCGGGCCGGGTGGGAACCATGCACGCCAGCTGGGGTTGCAGCGCCAAGACCCGTGTCTCGACCTCACGAATCGACGTCAAGTGACTGTCGAGGCGGGCCTTGTCGACTGTGCCGACGCGCGCGCGCAACGTCGTAAAGCGATTCGCGACCGCGTCGAGAATGCTCTTGCGGCGTTTACGCAGGTTGTCGGCGGCGACCATGTCTTGCGGCGTGGCGGCAGGCCCCCCGTCCATGAACAGGTAGTCGAAGAGCTGGGCTGGTTTCCCCATCGTCGGCAACAGCTCGGTGTCGCTACGCCACGAGGAAAGGACCTGCAAGGGATCGCCGCCGTCGCCGCTGGGGTTCACGCCGGTTTGCACGGATTTGATCTTGGTGGCGGCGCCGATCTTGTCGGCGACCAGCTGGTCGAGCGAAGGTCCGCCCGGGCGCATGGTACCGAAGTTCTGCGGGTGCGTGAACGGCACGCCGCTGATCATCGCGGCGTGCGAACCCTGGTGGCCCCCGTAGACCGGATCCTTGCCCGCGTCGTTTTTGACTCCGTCGAACAGGACGAGTTTGCTCTTGTAGGGCTCGAGCGGCTTGTGAGCCGTATTGAGGATGAAGTTCGTCTCTGTCCCGGTGGGGTACCAATACGCCGGCATCTGGCCGTTGGCGGTGAACCACGAGATGAACCGCTTCGGTGACGTGTCCGCAGCTCGCGCCCGACCTGGCCGCATCGCCTCTAGAAACGGCAAGGCGATGACCACGCCGCCCGCGCCTCGGATCACTGCCCGTCGCGATATCCTCTTGAACATCACAATCCTCCGCATAAAGAGGTGGCACGAAGGCTGCGGAATGGTCCATGCATTCTTGGTCAGGCCGCGATTGGACAGTTCTAAATGGCCTCAATCGGACTTTTCAAATGGCTGAGCCAGACGTTGGCCAAGGCGTCCTGAACTTCCTTGCGCTCGGATCGCTCTCGATCGGATAGTCCACGCCTTCAGGAGGACCCTTGAAGGTTGCGGCAGCGTTTTCATGCGTTCTCGGTGGGCTGGTATTGGCCGGCCCAACGGACGTGCAGGCGGCCACGAAGGTGGCGTGCGTGGGGGACAGCATCACCGTCGGGGTCGGCGGGACGGCGGCCGGCAGCTTCCCCACGCGGCTGGGGCAACGCCTGGGGGCCGCCTACCAGGTTCGGAACTTCGGCGTCAGCGGAACGACATTGTTGAAGCGCGGGAATCTCCCGTACTGGAACAGCCCGGTGTTCCCGGCCTCGGACGCCTTCGCCCCCGATATCGTGCTGATCATGCTCGGGACCAACGACTCGAAACCGGCGAACTGGGCGATGAAGGCTGCCTTCGAGGGCGACTACCAGGAGATGATCGCTCACTACCGGGCCCTGCCCAGCCACCCCACGGTCTATGCGGTCCTACCGCCACCCGCCTTCGGCCCGAACCCCTACATGATCCGTGGCCCCATCATCGGGATGGAGGTTGTCCCGGCCACCAAGAAGGCGGCCGCCGATACCACCACGCCCACGATCGACGTCTTCACCGCCCTCATCAACGCGAGCGGGGACTTTCCCGACAACGTCCACCCCAACAACGCCGGCAACGAAAAGATCGCCGCCGCTATCTACCAAGCCCTGGCCATGCCGATCGCCCCGGACGCCGGTTCGCCCGACGCCGGCGTCGACGCGGGTCCGGACGCCGGCGCCGACGCGGGCGCGGATGCAAACCCGGCCAGCGACGCTCCCGATGTCGCGGCTGACGGCAACCCGCCCCGCGTTGCCACGCCCGACGCCGGGTCGGCCGAGGAAACCGCGTCGCCCCCGGGCGCCGACGCCAGTCCCTCTGAACGCCAGAACGGCGTCGTCAGCGACGGCTGCACCGTGATGGCCCGGACCCCTCCGCCTTCCTGCCTGACTGTCCTCGGCCTCGGGGCGCTGATCCTTCTGGCTGTTCGCCGTCGCCGGGATCGAGGTCGGGCGCCACAATGTTCGCGTCCGTCGACAGGACGATCGAGTTGTTGCCGCCTGCCGTCGATCCGTTGCTGAAATTCGAACTCGCTGCGGGACTGGGAAGAAGGTCGGTGTCGCCGGCCCAGCCCCTGTCAAACGAGGCCTAAGCGGTGAGGCCGGGAAGCGCCCCCGTGCAGATCTCGGGGATGCCGAAGGTCTTCACGTCGTCCATACCCATCGCGTTACAGACAGAGACCAGCAAATTATTGTGTGGCTGATCCTTGAACTGGAGATAGCGGCCGGTCTTGAAATAACCGCCGCCGCCCACCAGCACCCAGGGGATGTCTTTGTAGGTGTGACTGTTGCCGACGCCCAGCTCGTTTCCCCACAAGACAAGCGAGTTGTCGAGGACGGTCCCGCCATTGACGTCCGGGGCAACCGCCAGCTTGTCCAGCAAGGAGGCAACCTGCTCGGCGTGCCAGACGTTGATCTTGACCAGCTTCTCGGTCGCCGCCGCGTCGCCGTCGCTGCTGTGAGACAGCGTGTGGTGCTCTTCGTTGACGCCGCAGAAGGGAAAGAATTGCCAGCTGTCCGCGTTCGACCACATGAACGTCGACACCTTGGTCAGGTTGCAGCTGTGGGCCAGCACCATCAGCTGCGTCTGCAGGGCCCCGATGGTGGCAAAATTTCCAATCGCGCCGGAGTCCATTTTCGCCGGTAGCATGGGTGGCGTGCAGGAGGTGGCGGCGTTGTTCAGCGCCTGCTCCAGGCCGGCGACTCCGGTCAGGTGGGCATCCAGTCGCACCTTGTCGCTGGGACTGATCCGGCTCTTGAGAACGCCGATGTCGGCCTTCAAGAAGTCGATGACGCTCTTCCGTTGCGCCAGCAACTGTGTGAGCTGCGCCTGCGACAGATTGGCGTTGGCGAACATGCGGGTGAACATCGCCCAGGGGTCCTGCACCGGCAGGTTGGGCAGGCTGGGACCGCCGTAGGAAATGCACCGCAGGGGTTCCTGCCCGATGGTGCGAACGCCGAACTCCAGCGACTTGAACGTGGTCGTGGTTCCGATGCGCTCGCGGATGGCGTAATCTACCGACGCGCGATCAGCCCAGCCGGCCGGTCCCTGCGCGCCGGTGAAGCTTCCGGGTAGCAGCGATCCGCCGGTCAACATGGCGCCCGGGCCCTTCATGTGCGGACCGCCCGGCTTGTTGGCGCCGATGGTCGAGATCATGTGCACGCCCTTGAGCACCAACATCTTGTCCTTGTACTTCTCGAGCGGCGCCAGGATCCGCCCCAGCGTCAGCGGCGAATCCGTGGCCGTACCCGGGGGGAAGAACGCCGACGGTATCGTCCCGTTGGCCGAGAAGATCCCGATGAAGCGTTTGGCACCCGGTCCGGCCGCAGCGGCACCGAATGCCGTGGCCGGACGCCAGATCGGGCTGGTCAGCGCCACGGCGGTGGCTCCCATACCCCGCAGCAGGCGACGACGGCTGATACGCGTGCGCGAATCGATCACAGGTGGGCGGTTCATGGTGACACCTTCGAATCGAGGGGGCGGCGGTAGAGAAACGCGTCGGTTTGAATCAACGCCAGCGGCAGGCTGTTCAGGCTGCCGTCGTCGGCGCGGAACGTATTGACGAGGGCGCTTACGGAACAGCCATCGACCTCCTGCTCAAACCGGCTGAGCATGAAACGGAACCACTGGCGGGACATGCATTCCTGCACGATCTTGCTGCTGGCCAGCTTCTGTCCCAGCTCGACCACGCCGTTGAACTTGCCGGCGACATCAGCAGGGGCATTCACCTCGCCATTGGCATCGACCGCCTGACCGTTGTCCGTCGCGCGGAACTGGCCAATGGCGTCGTAGTTCTCGAAACCGAAACCAATCGGATCCATCAGCACATGACAGACGCTGCAGGATGGATCGACCTCGTGCTGCTTGAGACGCTCGCGGGTCGACACACCTGGTTGCACTACCGGTGCCTTGGGAACGTTGGGAGGCGGCGGCGGCAAAAGCTGACAGAGCAGCTCTTCACGCACAAACTTGCCGCGATAGATGGGCGAGCTCTCGTCCGGTTTGGCCAGCGTGGACAGGAATACCGGCAGCGTCAGCAGGCCGGAAGCCGTGCCGCTGCCCTGGGGTTGCACCGGCTGGAATGTCGTGCTGGCCGACGTGGTGCCGTAGTACGGGGCCAGATCCTTGTTGGCGAACACCTTGGGCGAGGTCAGCAACGAGGCCAGCTTGCCGCCCTGGGCGCCCAGCACATCGTCGAAAAACGCACGTGCCTGATCGACCATCGACGTCTTCAACGTCGCGTTGCCCCACTGCGGGAACAACGTCTTGTCCTTGACCAGCCCGTCGACATCCGACAGGTGGATCCACGACTCGAGGAACCGCCGAACCAGCGTCTGTCCCTTCGGGTCGGCCAGCATCCACGTCAACTGCGCCGCCAACCCCTCTTTCGTCGACAGCATTCCCGCCGTGGCGGCCGCCGTCAGCTTGTCGTTGGGCATCGTGTTCCACACCGCGTACGACAGCCGCGCGGCGGCCTCGAACCCGGTCAGCTTGACCGCGTCGGCCGCGATCTTGTCCGTGGTCCCGACCTCGACGTGATAGAGGAACCGCGGCGATTGCAGCATCGCGCTCAACATCAACCCGATCCCCTGCTGGTAACTGGTGGTCACGCCGGCATCGAAGACGACCAGGTGCCGCTCGATATCGGCCGCGTCGGTGACGGGCGCGCGATAGGCCTTGGCGCCGAACGTCTGCACGAAGGTCTTGGCGCAGCTTCGCTTGTCGGCGCCCGTGGCACAGGGAGCGAGGCTATTCATGGTCGCGGCGTTCGCCGCCACCGTGTTGCCGACCAGATCGGCGGCTTTCTGGTAGTTCTCCAGTTCCACTTGACCCACGTCGGCCTGCAAGAATCCGAGGGCCGATGCGCTCCTGCCGCTGGCGAACATCGAAGCCAGTGAGGGAACCGGACCCACGAGATCGTTCATCGTGTTCAGGTACTGCTCCGGTGACAGCAACCGCATCGGCGCCGGCCCCGGTTCAATCGCGCGCTGCTTGCAAACCTCGGGCGACGGCAACGTCGACAGGCTGTTCATCCCGTTAGGTCCTATGACGCTTGGCCCACCCGGACCGCTGGGCGGATCACCTGGACGGCTATTTCCGCCGCCGATCGCCCCCTCCGCGCAGCCGAAGAGAGCAAGTGCCCAGAACCCCCAAAAAGCAGAAGGTGTCCGCATGAGTATTAAGACACCGGAAAGAGCGGCAAGCAGGCAGAAAAATGGCTTGTAACTCTGAACCGGACATTGGCACATAGCTGCCTGCCGCGGCGTGCCAACCCGCTGCAATCCCGGGTTAAGTACCCGCGGCAGTCATCCGCCCGAGAGGCAAACGTTTACCCTCGCCTATGCGGCCGCCACCCTAACCAGCAAAGCACCCCGACGAGAGACTGGTCGGCCGACGGTATCGAGCGATCCCCGCGGGCTTAGAATTGCGACCAGAACCGCCAGAAACCGATGGTGCTGAGGTTGGGGAAGGGCGGGCCGACCTGATCCGAGTGACCCTTGCCGTTGGTCGGGCACCACACCACCGGGAAGCCCGGCATGCAGCCCTGGTACATCACGCAGGGCGATGGGGTCGCCGGATCGCCGTCGTAATCCCAGGGAACCGTGGTGTCGCTGCAACCGTTGACTTTGAGGATGCGATCGCGGGCCAGTTCGCCCAGGTGAAAGGCGTTCTGATCATCTTTCATGTCGTGCGCCAGAATGGCGGCGATCGGCCCGGTGCAAGCGGGAAGCACCGGCATCCCGCCCGCCGTGTTGCCCTGGCCGCGAAGACCGCCCGAGGGCCCCGTGGTGACGCCGGCGCGCGCGCATCCGAGCAGATTCGACAACCACGATCCGCTGCTATGCCCGGTGTGGAACACGCGCGCCTTGTCCACGCAGGTCTTGGCCTCGACGTCGGCCAGCATCACGTCGAAGTAGTCGACCTCGACCAAGCTGGCCGATCCCGGGCCGGTGTTAAAGCAACCGCCACCGGCCGTGCGCGGCGCGACGACGATGGCGTCGGTTTTTGTCACCCTCTCGATCCGAAACGGGATGCTGCCGTCGCAGCCATGCGACGTCATGATCAAAGGGTAGACCCGCTTGGGATCGTACGCGTCGGGCAGGAGCAGGTCATAGACGCGGGCTGTGTTCTTGACCATGATGTTCTTGCGAACGTACATCATCAGCGCCTGCCCGGCCGGCTGCCCGCAGCCGGTGCTGGGAATCGCCGGCGCGCGGCCGCCGTCGCCCGCGCCCCCCTCGAGGGGCGGGGTGCTGCCGTCCGTCACGCTGGCGTCCGAACCGCCCGTGCCCGGGCTGCCGCCCGAACCGCCGGTCGCTGGGCCGCCACCCGAACCGCCGCCCGCCGGGCTGCCGCCCGTGCCCGTGGTTCCGGCGGCGCCGCCCGATCCCGAACCGGGCGATCCCCCAGTCGCCGCGCCGCCCGTCCCCTTCCCTCCGATCCCGGCCGCCGGGGAGGGGTCGCCTGGTGTGCACGCGGCCAAGGACGCGACCGCCGAGAGCGCGATCAGCTGACAGAAACGAGCTGTTGTTCGCATGGCATTCCCCGGCTAGGAGGGTTGGTTCAAGTACAGACGGCAACCGACCCTGAGCCAGGCAAGGGCCGCGATCGGGACGATCGGCGCAACTGTAGTCCTGAGTTAACAGCTGTTGCCCAGTGCTGTCGTCGGCACGGCCGCAAAGGCCCAAAACAATGGCGCAAATCATGGGCACCACGTTTGCTAGCTAGTGGTCCGAGGCGCAGCGACCGACAACGGGCTGCCGTTTGCGTGGAAGGCCTTCAGCTCAGGGGCCCGCCCCTGGGTGTTTCGTGCTTCGAAGTGTGCCAAGGAGAAAGCCGATGAGTGCTCCTCGATTTCGTCCGCTCACGATTTTGGCTGGAGTCATTCCGCTGCTGCTGTGGGTGAACTGCAGCGGCGAGATTGCCTCCAATGGCCCCGGTGGCCCCATGACGGTGCCGCCAGGCGCCGGCGGCGCCGGAGGTGGAGTGACCCGCGTGCCCGGCGAGGAGATCGGCACGGTCGACATCGACAACGCGCGCGACAAGGCGATCTCGCGCCTTACCAATGCCCAGTTCATCCACTCGGCGGCGGCGCTGTTCGGTGACGCCGCGGTGGTGGGCGCGGAACAGCTGCTGAAGGTGGAAGACGGGCATGGAGCGTTCAGAAATGCTGGCTATGCCCAGCTTCAACCGGTGGACACCATCCTGGGCTTCGACAAGGCCGCCACCTACATCGTCGATCACGTGACCGACTGGCCGGCGTTTCACCAGCGTTTTGGTCAGTGCACCCAGGTTTCCTGCATCAAAACGTTCATACTCAATTTCGCCGAGGCTGCCTTCCGGCGGCCGCCGATCGACATCGAGCTTGCCGCCTTCCAGCCCATCCTCGACGCCAGCACGACCGCGGCCCTGACCTACGAGGAGACCGTCAAGCTGATCGGGCGGGCGGTCCTGCAGTCTCCGCACTTCCTGTACCAGTGGGGCGACGACGCCCTCACCGATTTCCAGCTCGCCTCGCGCCTGTCTTACTTCCTGACTGACGGGCCGCCGGACGCCACCCTCTATGCTGTCGCCAAGGCCCAGCAGCTTCGCAAGGCCGGTGAGCTGGACAAGCAGATCGATCGCCTGCTCACCAAGAGCCTCACGGGCGTGGGGGCTGCCTTTGCCTATGACTATCTCGACATGGCGAGCGCGCTGCTCAGGAACATCCCCGCAGCAACCGTCAATCCCCTGATCAGCTCAGCGGTCGATTCGTTCGCGACGCTCGTCGATCAGAACCAACCGATCTCCTCGATCCTCACCCTGAACACGTTTGTGACCAACGACGCGACCGCCACCTGGATTACCGGGCAGGCCTCGACGGCAAAGACAGTCCAACCCAACCCCAAGTACCCGTTCCTCGGCATCCTGACCCACCCGGCGACGCTGATGGCGATGAGCAACGCGACGCTGGGATCGACGGTCAGCCGCGGTCTTTATGTCGCGAGCGGAATGCTCTGCGTCCCGCCGACCCCGGCGCCGCCCGCAGGCGTTCAGTCGACCGACCTCAGCGCGCTACTCCCGCCCGATCCCACCGCCCGGGACTTCGGCGAGGCGCGCATGGCCCGCCCCGACTGCCGGGGATGCCACGGGCAGTTCGAGACCTACTCGTTTGCTTTCAACAAATGGGGTGGCGACGGTCTCTTCAAGGAAGACCCGCGCCTCAAGGACAACGGTCCCGTCGAGACCGGGCTGGGAACGATCTCCTTTAATGGCTACACGGATTTCTTGACCAAGGTCTCCAAGAGCACGCAGTTTCGCCGGTGCGTCACCGACCACGTGATCCGCTACGGCCTGCAGCACACCGAGTATCCGCCAGAGCTGGTGTCGACTGTTCTGACCGATGCCTCCAAGGCTCCCGAGCTGACCTTCCGGTCACTGATGAAGGCCCTGGCCCGACAGCCGATCTTCTCAACCAGATAGGAATGCAACCATGAACTACCGCCATGTTCTGAAGCGAAGGACCTTGCTCAAGGGGAGCGGCATCGCCCTCGGTCTGCCGTTCCTGGATTGCATGATGGAAAAGAGCGCCTTTGGCGCCCCATCGGACCTCCCGACCAGCGTGATCAGCCTGTATTACGGGCTGGGCACGCCCAACAGCCTTCTCGATCGGGGGCTCGGCGGGACGCTGCAGTACTACAAGCCGCTACTGGATGCCAAGAAGCTGTCGATGTTCACCAACATCGACATGACCGCGGCCTACACCGCCGATCCGGTGACGGCGCAACATCACTACGGTCAGCCTTATTTGTACAGCGGGTTCAGAACCAAGCTGGCGGCTCAATTCAACGTCATCCCGCAGGGGCCGACCATGCAGTACGCGATCATGAAGCAGCAGTACCCGACGGGAGTCGGCACGCGCTTCAAGATCATGGACTGTGGCATCTACTTCCGCCGCGCGATCAACTACCAGCGCGAGCGGATCTATGACGAACAGGGCAAGAACGCCGCCGATTTTGCCGATCTGGCGTCGCCGGTCGATTTCTTCGACAACGTCTTTGGCAAGATAACGACCCCAAGCGGGGGAATGCTGGATCCGAAAGCACGCGCGTCACACTCGATCATCGACTATCTGGTCCCGGAATATCAGCGGCTGACCGGCGCTGGCTCGAAGCTACCGGCGCGCGACATCGCGGTCCTGAGGAACCACGTCGATCGGGTGCGCCAACTGGAGACGATGGTCTATGGCAGCGGCGGAATGCCCTCGCGGATGGTGACCCTGATGCGTCCGACGCCGCCCGCCATCGCCTACAAGATTGACGGCCCCGGCGAGGCGGCCGCCTATCACGTCACCGCCAGCGACTTCGAGAAGGCGTACCAGATCATGGCCGACCTTTTCATCACCGGGTTGCAGTCCGACTATTACCGGTTCGGAAACCTGTCCTTTGATGCCGGCGGCGGCCACACCTTCTTCACGGGCGCCTACCCCACTCCCGACAATCCGAACTTCGTCTTCAACGGAGCGCCCCACGCGAACTACCACGCGGGCAACGCCGGCAACCCGCTGTCGGTCGGGCACAA
>DASRQT010000534.1:0-3539 GCA_035696485.1 Polyangia bacterium
GCGCCACCGCAGACCGTTTCAGCGCATAGCGTCAGCGAGCTTCGCGCAGCTGAGCAGGCGACCAGAGCGGTGAAGGCTGAGATCGCGGGAGACGCTGAGGACGCCTTGAAATGGGCCGGGGCGGCGATCGAGGCAAACCCCAATGACCCATGGGGCTACTACGATCGCGCGGACGCTCTGGTCCAGTTGAAGCGCACCGATGAGGCGGTTTCGTCATTTCGGGAGGCGGAGAAGCACTTTTCGAACGAACGCGAGCGCTGGGGACGATCGATCGCAATTTACGGCCAGGCGCATGCCCTGGCCGAGGTCGGCCGATGCGATGAGGCCCGGTCGGCGTACGAGCGGTATGCCACCACCGTCGAGAAGGCAGACGCCCCAGCTGCGGACATGGCCCGGCGCTATTCCAAGGAGTGCGTGGGGCGGTAGTCGGGGTCGCTCAATACCACCGTTTACATTGTAAAGCGCGCGCGGCGAGCCGCGTCCTGGCAGACGGTTTGTGTGTGTGAGACTGTCCCGAGCGGGAGGTTTCATGCCCTCACAATCGCGCCGGACTTTTCTTCGCAACGGGGCCAGTCTTGTCGCCGCCGGCAGCGGCGTGGGCCTGGTTCGACGGGTGTGGGCCGCGGAGCCGACCATCCGCCCGGAAGACAAGTTCGACCTGGTGATCAAGGGCGGCAAGGTCGTCGATCCCAGCCAGAAGTT
The DNA here is from genome assembly GCA_035696485.1 of Polyangia bacterium. Classification (GTDB taxonomy): domain Bacteria; phylum Myxococcota_A; class Polyangia; order Fen-1088; family Fen-1088; genus DASRQT01. The sequence goes on from DASRQT010000534.1 coordinate 703, forward strand.
GAACGCGCGGCGCGACGTGGGCATTCGCTTCGGTCACATCGCGGCGCTGGAGGCGGACATTCCGGCCACACGCGCCAATCGCTTGATTGACGCAACCAACAAGCTGGTGACGCCCGGCCTGATTGATCTGCACACGCACGTCTTTCCGTACGGGTCGGCGCTGGGCATTCCTGCTGACGAGCTGGTGCCGCACACGGGGACCACCACCGTGGTCAGCGCCGGCGACGCGGGCGCGAACAACTTCGCCGCCTTTCGCCGCTACCTGATCGGCCAGTCGCGCACGCGCATGTTCGCGTTTGTGCACATCTGCAACCACGGGCTGGCGGGATTTCCGGTGCCCGAGATGTTGAACATCGACTACGCCGACGTGGAGGCCGCGGCGCGCGCGCTGGCCGAAAATCCCGACGTCGCCCTGGGCGTCAAGGTACGCATGACCAAGAACATCGTCGGTGCCAACGGACTGGAGCCGCTGAAGCGGGCCATTGCCGCCACCCAGCGCGCCGGCACCAAGGGGCGCGTGATGTGCCATATCGGCGACGTGCCCGGGCAGCTTGGCGAGCTGCTGGACCTGCTGCGGCCGGGCGACGTCGTGACCCACGCCTTCAGCGGGTCGGGCAACAACATCGTCCAGGACGGCAAGGTGCTGCCCGCGGCCCTGGCCGCCAAGAAACGCGGCGTGGTCATCGACGTGGGCCACGGCGGCGGCAGCTTCGACTACACCGTGGCCGAGCCGGCCATCAAACAGGGACTCGCGCCCGACGTCATCTCCAGCGACATCCACGTGCTGAGCGGCAACACGCCCGGCCAGCCGTATCTGCCGTGGGTGATGAGCAAGTTCTTGAATCTGGGGTTCACGCTGGATCAGGTCATTGCCATGACCACCGTGAACCCGGCCAAGGTGATCGGGCGCGTGGCCAAGCTGGGGACGTTGCAGCCCGGTGCGCCCGGCGACGTCTCGATTCTGGAGCTGGTCGAGGGCCCGGTGCATTTCGTCGACACGCGCAACAACGCGCGCGACGGCCAGAGGTTCCTGCGGCCCGTGCAGACCGTGCGCGCCGGCGTGCCGTTCGGCAAACCGTACTCCGTGCCGCCGTTCGCGGTCTATTGAGCGGCAAGTCGCCAATGTCGAGCATTCGGCTTCTGCTCATCGTGGCAGTCGCCGTGATTGGATCGACGCGCGCAGCGCACGCCCAGATCAAGGTTGCCTGCGTCGGCGACAGCATCACGGTGGGGACGGGATCGACGGCTGGCAATGACTATCCCAGCGTGCTGGGGCGACTGCTGGGGAGTGCCTGGCAGGTCCGAAACTTCGGCAACGGCGGCAAGACGATGATGAAGATGCCCGCCGATCCACCTGCTGATTCTTATTGGCTGCAGCCGACCTTTCCAGCCAGCAAGGCCTACGCCCCAGCCGTCGTGGTCATCATGCTGGGCACGAATGATTCCAAGACCGTCAACTGGCGCGGTGGCAGCAACCAGTACGACGCCGACTACCGCGCCATGGTTGGCGAGTACCAGGCGCTGCCCAGCATGCCAAAGGTCTTCGTCGTGCTGCCGCCACCCGCGATCAAGAGCACCCACACCATCGACGGCGCGGTCATCCAGAACCAGATAGTGCCGATCGTCCGCAAGATCGCCGCGGACATTCGCGGCGTCAGCCTCATCGACGTCTTCGGCGCGTTTCAACCGATGCCCGCACAATATCTGACCGACGACGGCGTTCACCCGAACGACAAGGGTTATGCGCTGCTGGCGCAAACCGTGTTCAAGGCGCTCACGGCTACCAACCCCGACGGCGGCGTCGATTCCGGCGTCGATTCCGGAACGACCGGGGATGCCGGCACCGACGCCCATGAGACCGGCGGCGTGGATGCCGGCGCCGAAGCCAACGAGACCGGCGCGGTGGATGCCGGCGCTGAAGCCAACGAGACCGGCGCGGTGGATGCCGGCGTCGAGGCCGACGAGACCGGCACGGTGGACGCCGGCGTCGAGGCCGATGAGACCGGCACGGTGGACGCCGGCGTCGACGCTGATGAGACCGGCGGGGTGGATGCCCCCATCGACGTCGAAGAGATCGGCGGTGTGGATGCAGGCGTCGGCGCCGACGAGACCGGCGCCACGGAGGCCCCTGTCGAAGCCGGGCCGCCCGAGGCGGGTGCCCCCGACGGCGGTGAGGCGAGCGACGCCGTCATCGGTGACGTCGAAATGGACGCTATGGAGGACGATCCGCACGCTGCCGGTGGCGCAGCCCTTCTCGCCGCAGGCGCGAGCATCCACAGTGATCGTGCCGGCGGTTCCGACGCGCGCACCGACGGGGGCAATCGCGACGCCGCCGCACGCTCACATTCCGGTGACGGCGGCTGCTCGTGCCGCGCCGTCGGGTCCACGTCGGCAAGTTGGTTGGTCCTGCTGGTGGCGCTGGGACTGATGGTCGACGCTCGGCGGTCTGCCGGGCGTCGTCGTTAATTCGTTGCTGCCGAGGCAACACCCCTGTTGCTTCTGGCGCCATGACGCAATTGGCGAACCGCGCATAACATAAGCAATACCAGTAGGTTGCATAACTATTATACTAAATTAAGTATGACACATTACGTGTACGGCAAGTGTCCGTGTTATTCAAACGGGGAAGATGGGTTCTGGGAATCACTGTCGCTCTCGGGGGCTGCAACGCGGCCGACCTGACCACGGCTGATGACGATGTTCTTGTCCGGAAAGCCGTTGCGCTCCTTGGGCCCGTAGCTGTACGACGCGTAAACGGGCCGATGATGAAGCTGACCTTCTCCTCGAAGATGAGCTGCTTGGCGAAGTTGACCGCCTTGGTGGGATCGCTGACCGTG
>DASRQT010000535.1:0-5063 GCA_035696485.1 Polyangia bacterium
TGATTGCGGATGTTGGCGACGTCGCTGTTGCTGTACGAAAACGCGATCTGAACGGCGCGCACGTCGCCGATGCGGCCGCCGCGAATCAGCTCGACGACCTTGTCCCATTGCGGGTGGTAACGAACCATGAACGCCTCGGCGACGATCTTGCCGGTCTGCCGTTGCACCTCGGCCAGCTGTTCGGCCTCGGCGGCGCTCATCGCGATCGGTTTTTCACACAGGACGTGTTTGCCGGCCCGCGCCGCCTTGATTGACCAGGGGACGTGCAGGTTGTTGGGCAGCGGGTTGTAGATCGCTTCGATCTCCGCGTCTGCCAGCAGCTCCTCATAGCTGCCGTAGGCCCGCGCCACGCCGGCGGACGTCGCGGCCTGCGTTGCCTTGGCCAGCGACCGCGAGGCCAACGCGCGTAGATCGACCAGCGGGGCCCGCTTCATGCCAGGGATCGCCGCCATCAGCGCGAAGCGACTGGCGCCCAGAACGCCCCACCGTACCGGTCTGTCGTCCATGGGGCGCAATGTAGCGGTCCGATGCGCGCATGGACAGCGCGAGATCTCGTTGCTAGGGTCACGGGGCCGTGTCCCTGGACGCCGCGCACCTCGAACAACATCGGACGGCCCTGGCGGGGCACTGCTACCGGATGCTGGGTTCGCCGTTTGACGCCGACGACGCGGTCCAGGAGACCATGGTGCGCGCCTGGCGCAGCCTGGAACGTTTCGACGGGCGGTCGTCGCTGCGCACCTGGCTTTACCGGATCGCGACCAACGTCTGCCTGGACGCGCTATCGGACCGAACCCGGCGCGCCCGCCCCATAGAGGAAGGTCCGCACGGGACCCCCGACGACGCGCTGGACACCCGCCCCAGCGCGCACTGGCTCGAGCCGGTTCCCGACGCACGCGTGGTGCCGACGGACGAGGACCCGGCCCAGCAAATGGTGCTTCGGCAGAGCATCCGGCTGGCTTTCGTCGCGGCCATGCAGCACCTGCCGCCGAAACAGCGGGCGGTGCTGTTGCTCACCGAGGTGCTGGGCTGGTCGGCGGCCGAGGTGGCCGAGGCCACCGAAATCTCGGTGGCTTCGGTCACGAGCGCCCTGCAGCGGGCGCGCGCCACCCTGGCCACGCGCGATCTCGGCCAGCCGCGCGCGTCGCTGTCCGCTGCCGAGGCTGCGCTGGTCGATCGCTACGCCACCGCGTTCATGCGCTACGACCTGGACGCGCTGGCCGGGTTGCTGACCAAGGATGCCACGCTGTCGATGCCGCCCTACACGATGTGGCTGCGCGGGCGCGAGGCGATCCGTGCCTGGATGTCCGGCCGCGGCGGGGGCTGCCGCGGCTCGCGCCTGGTGCCGACCGCGGCCAGCGGTGGCCCGGCATTTGGGCAGTACCGCGACGGCGGAAGGACACCCTGGGCGTTGCTGGTCCTCGATCTCTCGCGCGAAGGCATCACCTCGGTGACCTCGTTTCTGGATACCCAGGCGCTGTTCCCGCTGTTCGGTCTGCCGCCCCGGCTGATCGACTAGAGACGGATTTTTTTTCGCGGGACCGATGATTTCCTGTGGGCGGGGGGGTCCAACCATTTGAAACCCGAACAATGGAGGCTCCCATGACCACGACCACGATTGAATCCAACCTCGACCGCTTCGTTTCCATCCCCACCGTCCATCAGCACGCGTCCGAGAAGACGGTAGCCATCGCTCAAACGGCGCCGGTGTCGAAGAAAGCGCTATGGGCCGGCCGATGCATCAGCGGCCTGGCTGTCCTGTTCCTGGCCTTCGACGCCACCGTCAAGGTTCTGCAGTTGCCTCCGGCGGTCCAGGGGACCGTCGAGCTGGGATACCCGGTCGGCGTCATCTTCGGGCTGGGGGTGCTGCAGCTGGCCCTGCTGCTGATCTACCTCATGCCGCGTACGGCGGTGCTGGGCGCCGTGCTGTGGACCGGATACCTGGGCGGCGCCGTCGCCACCCACGTGCGGGTCGGGCATCCCTGGCTCAGCCACATCCTGTTCCCGATTTACGTTGCGGCGCTGATCTGGGGCGGGCTGTGGCTGCGCCGGCAAGGCGTGCGCGCCCTGTTTTCCCTGCGGCGCGCGTTCGCTGATCGCTGAAGCAAGGCGATATCCGGAGGCACTTCAGTGAAAGGCTGGCAACCCAGTTGCCAGCCTTCGCCCTCGTCCTCGCGGTCAGCTGCAGGCGCCGAAAATGCAGCCCTGGCTGCAGCAGTCCTCGGCGATGCCACAGGACGCGTTGGTGGGCGCGCAGCAGCGCCTGACGCCGAATTTGGTCTCGCAGAGATTCTTCGTCGCCGAAGGGCAGTCCGTCGCGTCGCTACACGAACAGTGACCGCCGGGCCGGCTGGGCGAGTCCTGGTCGGGGTACATGAGGCACTTGCGACCGCTGCTGTCTGAGGTGCACCCGCTGCAGGCGCGGCCCTCTCGCCCGCAAGCGCTGTCGTCCAGTCCCATCACACAAGTTCCTTTGAGGCAGCAGCCGCCATGGCAGAGCAGCGTGGGCGAACACTTCGTGGTGCAGCGCATGGTCGCCGGATCGCAGGCGGTATATTCCGGGCAATCGAAGTTCGCGTTGATGGGCGTGCAGCGCTTGGCGTCCGATTCGGCGTCGATCGAGGATGGAACGTCACGCGCGGGGCCGTCCGTGGTGCTTCCCCCGCCGCCACCCCCCGATGTCCCGCCAGAGCCTCCAGGGCCGCCGCCCGATCCAGCCAGCGCGCCGCCCGAGCCGCTACCCGTGTTGCCCCCGCCAGCGCCGCCCGAACCTCCGGGGCCGCCGTTGCCGCCTCCGCACGACAGGGCCGCGGCCAGAAGACCCCACCCAATGAATCGCCACATCCGGGTCGCGAACCCCACCATCCGGCGAACTATATCCCTCTCGTCACACGGAGGCGGTGTGGAACGACGAAGCGAGCTGTCTCAATATGATCTGACGTTGCTGTCATGCGAGTGCGCCGAGGTATTGCAGACCAAGCGCGCCGGTCCTGGCCCCTTGTTGCTTGGCTGGGGAGCGAGGAAGGCGCACACTGGAACGGCATGACACGACTCGTAATGCTTTCAGTCGTCGCTCTGGCGGTCGGCTTGGGCGTGGGGGCGATCCCAGGCTGCGGGTCGTCCGGGGGCAACGTGATGGGCGACGGTGGCGGCGGCGGTGCGACTGGCGGCGTCGCCGGTGCGGGCAGCGGCGGCCGGGGGAGCGGCGGTCAGGGAACTGGCGGTCAGGGAAGCGGCGGTCAAGGAACTGGTGGCCAGGGCACTGGTGGCCAAGGTACTGGTGGTCAGGGCACTGGTGGTCAGGGCACCGGCGGTCAGGGCACCGGCGGCCAGGGTGGCGCTGTCCAGCCCGGCGGCGGCACGCTGCCTGCGACGGCGATCTTCTACCAGGACATCTCCAAGGCGGCGGTCGACGCGGAGTCAGCCACGATCATGCCGGCGCTGGCGGCGTCGACGGCGTGGCCGGGGCTGCGCATTGATGTGGCGATGACGATCTTGAAGGCAGCGGACGATGTGCCTCGCCGCACCTTCACCTCCAATGGCGACGTTCCCGACTGTGACACCTCGCCGGTACCACTGCCGCCAGGCGGCAAGATCGAGGGCTCGGACGACTATGCGTGTCGAGGCGCGGGCGACTGCCATCTCCTGGTTTACCAGGGCAAACGACTCTACGAGATGTATCAGGCCGATGTGACGACAGGACTGCCCACCGGCGGCACGTTTACCGGCGGGTGTTTGGTGGTCTGGGACCTGACGCGCGACTACTGGCAGCCCGCCACCCCGCCCAAGTTTGGCCGCGGGGATCATTGCAACGGAGCTGATGCCGCGGACATTCCGATTGCGCCCCTGGTCCTCACGGCCGATGACGTGCGCTCGGGAAAAATCACGCACGCCATGCGGTTCACGATCAAGAACGCCAACATTCGCAAGGATGTCTACGTCCATCCCGCGACCCACATCGGCGGACCGACCGGGGGCAATGACCAGTTGCCCTACGGCGCCCGCCTCCGGCTACGCGGCGACTACGATCTGACCAAGCTGCCCAGCGCAGAGGCGCGCACGGTGGCGCGCGCGCTGCAAACCTATGGAATGTTCCTGACCGACGGTGGCAACCTCTTCATTACCGCGACCCTGGACGTGGCGGCTGCGATGAGCACCGCGGCCCTGCGCGGGCTCAAAGCCACAGACTTCGAGATGGTCGAAGGCGGCCCTCGCTATCGCTGGCGCGACTACCAGTGTCAACGCACGGTCGTCACGGATTGACGCCGTTGCCGTTTCTGCCGCCATGCCGCTGAACGAATCCGCAACGCTAGTGACCTCTGAACGTACGTCGACTTGACCCGGATGCCGCGCCTATAGTCGGTGTCTTATGCTCGCCACGCGCCACAACCCGCTTGTCCTTTGCCTCCTCACGTCAACAACGATTGCCGGCCTGGCGTGCACGCCCTCTGATTCGGCCTCGCCGGGCAGCGGTGGTAGCCAGAGCGGCGGCGCTGGCGGAATGAGCGGCCGCGGCGGCTCGGGCGGTGCTGCCGGCAGCGGCGGCGGTAGCGGAGACGCCAGCGGCACGGGCGGTGCCATGGGCGGGTCCGGCGGATCTTCAGGAAGTGGCGGCGCCGTCGACGCCGGCGGGGGAACCGATACCCCGGGGACGGTCGACATGGGCAACGTGGGCGGCGACGCCCGCGACGCCATGTCCGAAGGAAATCCCATGCCGTCGGCTTTCGCGCCCCCCGGAAGCGATTGCCCGGCCGGTGTCCTGGGCAACCCGCTGCCCACCAACCGCGCGCTCACGCTGGTGAAGGACAACGTCGGCGGCGACGAGAACGAAGGCCCGCTGTGGGTGGCGGCCCAGAAGGCGCTCTACATCGTCAACTCCACCAGCTACACCGGCGGCCGTATCTACAAGTACACGCCGGCCGACAACATGCTCACCGTGTGGAAGGACAACACGGTGTGTGGGGGGCTGGCGCTCGACCCGCAAGGGATGATGCTGGGGGCCTGTCACGACCGGCAGCGCCTGTCGCGCTTTGACCTCGCGACCACCACGCGCACCGACGTCGTCG
>DASRQT010000536.1:0-7598 GCA_035696485.1 Polyangia bacterium
AACATCAAGGAGCTGCGCAAGGAGGCGTTGCGCGAGGGGATGGACGGGATCTCGCCGCGCTATATCCAAGACAAGATCTCGAACGCGCTCGTCAGCGACAAGGGTGAAGGCTGCGTCAACCCGTTCATGGTCATGAACGAGCTGGAGTCGGGCCTGCGCCACCATTCGCTCATCACCAACGACGAGCAGCGCCGCCAGTTCGGCGTCCTGCTGGGGCTGGTCAAGCAGGAGTACGAGGACATCGTCAAGAACGAGGTCCAGCGCGCCATCAGCGCCGACGAGGAGGCCATCGCCAAGCTGTGCGCGAACTACATCGACAACATCAAGGCGTACACGCAGCGCGAGCGGGTCAAGAACAAGTACACCGGCCAGGACGAAGAGGCTGACGAGCGCCTGATGCGGTCGATCGAGGAGAAAATAGACATCCCCGATTCGCGCAAGGACGACTTCCGCCGCGAGATCATGAACTACATCGGCGCCCTGGCCATCGAGGGGCGGCAGTTCGACTTCCGCACCAACGAACGACTGCAGAAGGCGCTGGAGCTGAAGCTGTTCGAGGATCAAAAAGATTCCATCAAGCTGACCAGCCTGGTGTCGGCGGTCGTCGATCGCGACACGCAGGAGAAGATCGACGTGGTCAAGAACCGGATGATCCGCAACTACGGCTACTGCGAAATCTGTTCGACCGACGTCTTGAACTTCGTCGCCAGCATCTTCGCCCGGGGCGACGTGAAGGACTAGGTGATGCCTGATCCAAGGGTCGCGCCGGTCACCGTGCTGGTCAACGGGACCGCCGCGCAGCTGCTGGTGAAGCTGATGGCCGACATGAACGCCGACGAGCCCATGGCGGTCTTGACCCGCGCGCTGGGGATGCTGGACCAGGCGCTGGCGGCCAAGCGGGAAGGGCGCCGCCTGGGCGTTTACGAACCGCAAAGCGGGCGGTTCATTGACCTGGTGATCTGACGGGGTGATCTGATGGCGCTGCGAATCGATCCCGACCACCGCCGCTTCCGCGACATCGTGCGCGGCAAGATCAAGCAGGACCTGCGCAAGTACATCTCGCAAGGCGAGCTCATCGGTCGCAAGGGCAAGGACGTGGTGTCGATCCCGCTGCCGCAGATCAACGTCCCGCGCTTTCGCTTTGGCAGCAAGGACAAGGGCGGCGTCGGGCAAGGCCAGGGCGACGTCGGCGACAGCCTGGGCAAGGGCGATCCCAGCCAGGAGGGGTCGGGCAAGGCCGGCGACCAGGCCGGCGAGCACGCGCTGGAGGTCGAGCTTTCGCTGGAGGAGCTGGCCCAGATCATGGGCGAGGAGCTGCAACTCCCGCGGATAGAACCCAAGGGCAAGCAGCGGATCATCACGCAGAAAGATCGCTACGTCGGCATCCGGCGCACCGGCCCCGAGTCGCTGCGCCACTTTCGCCGGACGTTTCGCCAGGCGCTGCGCCGGCAGCTGATGACCAACACCTACAACGCCGCGGCGCCGCTGATTGTCCCGGTGCGGGAAGATCGCCGCTACCGTTCGTGGAAGACGACCCCGATGCCGCAGTCAAACGCGGTGATGATCTTCATTATGGACGTATCCGGGTCGATGGGCGACGAACAGAAGGAGATCGTGCGCATCGAGTCATTCTGGATTGATACCTGGCTGCGCTCGCAATACAAGGGGCTGGAGTCGCGGTACATCATCCACGACGCGGTGGCCAAGGAGGTCGACCGCGACACCTTCTTCAAGACCCGCGAGTCGGGAGGCACGATGATCTCCAGCGCTTACAAGCTGTGCGCCAAGATGATCGAAAGCGACTTTCCCCCGTCGGAGTGGAACATCTATCCCTTTCATTTCTCCGACGGTGACAACTGGTCGGTGGACGACACCGTTCAGTGCATCGAGCTGCTCAAGACCAACATCCTGCCCAAGGTGAACCTGTTCTGTTACGGCCAGGTCGAGAGCCCCTACGGTTCGGGCCAGTTCATCAAGGACCTGAACGAACACTTCGACGAAGACGACAGCCTCACCGTCTCCGAGATCAAGGGCAAAGAGTCGATCATGGACTCGATCCGGGACTTCCTGGGCAAGGGGAAATGAAGGTCGTCCCGCCGCTGCCCGCCTACCTGCTGGACATCCAGCGGGAGATCGAGGGCTACGCGCGCGGCTATGGCCTCGACTTCTGGAACGTGAACTTCGAGATCCTCGACTACAAACGGATGCAGGAGGTGGCGGCGTTCGGGGGATTTCCGGTGCGCTATCCGCACTGGCGGTTCGGGATGGAGTTCGAACACCTGTCGAAGAGCCACATCTACGGCTTCTCTAAGATCTACGAGATGGTGATCAACAACAACCCGGCCTATGCGTACCTGCTGGAGGGGAACTCGCTGGTCGATCAGAAGATGGTCATCGCCCATGTGCTGGGGCACGTCGACTTCTTCAAGAACAACTACTTCTTCTCCAAGACCAGCCGCCGCATGATCGACGGGATGGCCAACCACGCGACGCGCGTGCGGCGCCACATGGAGCGTCTGGGCATCGACAAGGTCGAGAGCTTCATCGACTCGTGCCTGTGCATCGAGAACCTCATCGATCCGCTGTCGCCGTTCATCACCCGTCGCCAGCCCGAGCGGCCCGACAAGAAGGAGGAGACGCCGGAGATCCCGCGCATCCGCGCCAAGTCCTACATGGACAAGTTCATCAACCCGCCCGACTACATCGACGAGCAACGGCGCAAGATCGAACGCGAGCGCGATCGGCCGAAGAAGAATCCCGAGGAGCCCGAGCGCGACGTGCTGCTGTTCCTGCTGCAGAACGCGCCGCTCGAGACCTGGGAGCGCGACATGCTGGAGATCGTGCGGGACGAGGCCTACTACTTCGCCCCCCAGCGCCAGACCAAGGTCCTCAACGAGGGCTGGGCGGCCTACTGGCACAGCAAGATCATGACCGAGCGGGCGCTGAAGGCTTCGGAGATCATCGACTATGCCGACCACAATGCGGGCGTGCTGGCGACCGCCCCCGGACAGTGGAACCCGTACAAGGTCGGCATCGAACTTCTGCGCCACATTGAGGAGCGCTGGGACAAGGGGCGTTTCGGCCGCGAGTGGAACGAGTGCCAGAACCTGGACGAACGGCGGGTCTGGGACAAGCGCCTCGGGCTTGGTCGCAAGAAGATCTTCGAGGTGCGCCAGCACTACAACGACGTCACCTTCATCGACGAATTCTTCACGCCGGACTTCTGCGAACAGAACAAGTTCTTCTCGTTCTCGCTCAACGACCGCTCCGGCAACTACGAGATCGACTCGCGCGAGTTCAACAAGGTCAAACACAAGATCCTGTTCCAGCTCACGAACTTCGGCGATCCGTTCATCTTCGTCGAGGACGCCAACTACGAGAACCGCGGCGAGCTCCTGCTGCGCCACCGCCACGAGGGCACCGACCTCGATCCCGATCACGCGCGCGGCACCATGTCCGCGTTGGGCCGCATCTGGCGCCGCCCCGTGAATCTGCTGACGGTCGTCGACGGCAAGCAGAAGATGCTCCGCTTCGACGGCCGCGAGCACAGCGACAAGAACGTCGGCAGCTAGGTCGCAAGGACACGGACCCTCTCCCTAGCCCTCTCCCCGCTGCGCGGGGCGAGGGGACCGGATCCGTTCGGTGAACCCTCCCCCGCTTGCGGGGGAGGGACTGGGAGAGGGTAAACCTTGCGAGAGTCAGCGTTCGTTGGCCGCGTACACGACCAGGCAGGTGACGTTGTCGTCGCCGCCGCGTTCGTTGGCCATCTCGACGAAGACGCGGGCGGCATCGCGGTAGAAGTGGGCGGTCAGGATCTGACCCACCTCTTCGACCGAAAGGTAGTTCGACAGCCCGTCCGAGCACAGCACGTAGCAGTCCCCCGCCTGAACCGGCAGTCCGGCCAGATCCGGCTCGACCGACGGTTCGAAGCCGACCGACTTGGTGATGATGTTGCGAAAGCGCGACTCCTTCGCCTCCTCCGGCGACAGCAGCCCGGCGCGGACCTGTTCCTGTATCCAGGAGTGGTCCTCGGTGAGCTGCCGGGCCTTGCCGTCGCGATACAGGTACGCCCGCGAATCACCAACGTGCCCCAGCTGGACGTAACCGCCCGCGAACAACATCGCCGTCAGCGTGGTCCCCATGCCCGAGCGGGCAGGGTTGGCCAGCGCCGCCTCGTAGATGCTGCGGTCGGCTTCGACCACCGCCCGCTTGAGCAGCGCCCGGCTCGGCTGTGCCCCGTCCCCGTCGGCGGTCCCATCCGCCGGCGCCGCCTGTGCTTCCAGACCCTGTCGGCCGCGCTCGACCTCGCGCTCGAGGATGTCGACCGCCATGCGGCTGGCCTTCTCCCCGCCGAGGTGTCCGCCCATGCCGTCGGCCACCGCGTAAAGACCGAGGTCGTTATTGCACAGGAAGCTGTCTTCGTTGTGGTGGCGTTTCCGTCCCACATCGGAGGCTCCCCATCCTATGATCTTCATGGCGCTCCCGGACTAGGGCTTCTCGGGCTCCGCCTTCGGCGACTTGGGCGCGGGGGCGGCCGTGACCGCCTCCACCAGGAAGTCGACGCGGGTCCCGCCGCCGCCCATGCCGACCGAGACCAGCCGGCCGAGGTCGACGCCCTTGCTGACCAGGGTGTCGCGCACGATGTCGGCCCGTCGCTGCGTCTCCTCCTTGGAGACTCCGTCGGCCCGAACCTCGATTCGCAGCTTCTTGATCTCGGGGTGACCCTTCATGACCAGCGCCACCAGACCCAGCGTATTGACCGCGCTGTCGCGCAGCGACGGCTGGCCGCCACGGTTGATGAAGCCGAACCGCTCCGTGACCTCGATGACGTTGGTCCCCAGACGAACGATCTCGGCGCCAGCATCCGGGCAGCCGTCATCGTCCTTGATGCCGTTCAGGGTCTCGGGCTTGTTCGGGCATTTGTCCTGCGCGTCCGGGAAACCGTCCTTGTCGTTGTCCGGTTCCGGGCACCCGTCCTCGTCCTCGAACCCATCCGGATCCTCGGCCTCGTTCGGGCAGTTGTCGAAGTTGTCCGGGATGCCGTCGTTGTCGTTATCGGGCTCGGGACATCCGTCCTCGTCCTGGAAGCCGTCGCGGTCCTCGGGTTCGTCGGGACACTTGTCGGTTGCGTCGGGTACGCCGTCGCCGTCCGCGTCCTCCGAGGTCGAGGGGCAGCCGTCCTTCGGTCGCTTGCCGCGTCCGTCCTCGGCGGCGTTCGGGCAGGCGTCGTGGATGTCGTCGATGCCGTCCTTGTCGTTGTCGGCCTCCGGGCACCCGTCCTCGTCCTGGAACTGATCCATGTCCTCGGCGTTGTTCGGACACTTGTCGACGGCGTCCAGGATGCCGTCGTTGTCGTTGTCGGGATCCGGGCAGCCGTCGTTGTCCTGGAATCCGTCGCGATCCTCGGGCTGGTCGGGACACTTGTCGTTGATGTCGTAGACGCCGTCACCGTCGCGGTCGCGGAAATCGGGCGTGAATTGCGCGCCCAGGAGGCCACGCGCTCGCGGCGCCCCGATGCCCTTGCCCAGGCCCATACCGCCGCCGCCCATCAGCGACCACATGTTGCTCAGTCGGACGCGGACCGCGCCATCCACCTCGACCGGGTTCACGTCCCAGTAGAACTTCGTGAACTCCAGCAAGCCGCTGCGACCGAAGACCTCCACCATCGCCTCGACGCGGTTGTGAACCTGGTACGAAACCGCGCCGCCGTAGAGCAGCTGATGCCCGACCTCCGCCTTGAAGCTGGTGGAGGTCTCGCGCAGCAGGACGCCCAGGTTGCCGGCCACGCGCAGGTGTCCCAGCTCCAGGCCCAGCAGCGCCTTGATGCGCCCGGTGACGGTCTTGTCGCCCAGGTACGCGCTGTCCTTGCCGGAGGGGACGGTGATGCCGGCCAGACCACCGATCGAAACCTGGTCGTCGGAGCCCACGGTGGCGAAGTTCGCCTTCACCTCGGCGCGCAGGTCGCCGATGCCGTTGGCGTCCAGCCGCATGAAGGTCGGCGCGCCCATGGCGTCGACCTGGTCGCCTTTGATGAATCCGGTGACCGGCAACGCCACGCCGAGCTGGATCCGATCGAACAACCCCAGCGAGGCGCTCAGCTCGGCGCCGAGCTGCTCGTTGATCACGTACGTCGTCTGCGGGTTGGATCCGCGCGTGTAGATGACGTACGGCCGCCACTGATAGTTCAACATCAACCCGAAGCCCAGCGCCTTGTGGCCGGGGACATCGGGCGAATCGACGGTCAGGAAGTTGCGCGGTCCGATCGCCGGCTGGAACAGCTGGACGTCAATCGACGTGTCCGTGGGCGCCGTCTGTTGCGCCCGGGCGGGCGGCGCGTTCAACAAAAGACAGGCTGTTCCGAAAATGGTCGCGAAGCTGACTAGGGGCTTGGATGTCATCGAGGGTCTCTCGAAAGGGTCGTCGGTACCAACGGGGGCCCCAGAATATCCCCGACGTGGTCGTGAAGTCCATTACTGCCCGAGCTCGAAGCGATAGATATAAGTGATCCGGAACGGGACGGCTTTTCCGTCGCTGGTCTTCGCGGGCGAAAACTTGATCAGCTGTCCCATCAGCGCCGCCCGCGCCCGCACCTCGAAATCGTATCCCTCGGGGGTGACTTTGAGGACCTTTGCTTCTTTCACCCGACCGGTCTCGTCGATCCCGAGGCGCAGCTCCACCTTGCCCTCGATCCCCATTTTCTTGGCTTCCGGCGGGTAGATTTCGTCGCTGTTGGCTTCGCTGATCTTCACCGGCATGGTCGCGATGTAGACCTCGGACACCGGCGTGAACTGGCCGGTCCCCGCCGGCGCGTGCGGGGCCGGCGTCGGCTCCGCCGGCGGCTTGCGCGGCTTGGTCATGGTGGTGTTGCCCACCGGAACCGCCATGGCGCTGTCGCCGGACACCACCGAGCTCATGGTGACCCCGAACACCGGCGGCGCCTCGGTCGGGTTTGGCTTCGGTTCCTCGCTGGGCGGTGGCAGGTTCACCTTACGCACCGGCTCCAGGTTGGCCACCCGGCGCGGAACGATCTTGGGCGGCGGTTCCGGTTCCGGTGGTGGCGGCGGCGGATCGGGTCGGATCTCGGGCGGCGGAAGTTTTTCCTCGACGTCCATCTCCACGACGGTGTCGCGCCTGCCGAACCAGGTCGGATCGACCCCCAGCAGCGCGCCGACCACACTGGCGTGGATGGCCACGGCGACCGCCAACCCCGCGACCTGCAGCTTGGGGCCCGGCGGCGCCCAGGCCGCCATCGGCGCTGGGGTATCGGTCTCAACCGCAACCGACATCAATGGACATCCAAGACTACTGCCGGGTGGTCCCCGGCTCGACGTTGATGGCAAATCGGCGAACGCCTGCGCGTTTGACCAGGTCAATGACGTGCACGACGTCGCCGTGGGGAACGACCTTGTCCGCCGAGATCACGGCCTGCAGGTCGGGCGTCTTGGGCAAGGTCTCGGCGATGTACTTGGCGACCTGGGCATCGCCGGTTCGCTCACCATTGAGGTAAAGGGAGCCGTCCTTCATCAAGGTCAGCCCCAGCGTGGTCTTGGCCTGTTCGCTGCCGGAGGCGGCCTTGGGGAGATCGACCTTGATGGCCG
>DASRQT010000537.1:0-6072 GCA_035696485.1 Polyangia bacterium
CCGGTTTCGATGAACACCCCCTCTCCGACATTGCAACGGCGTCCCACGATTGCACCCTGCATCACGTGCGCGAACGCCCAGACGCGGGTCCCTTCGCCGATGGCCGTGCTCTCCACCAGCGCCAGCGGATGGTGCCCCGAAGCAGCCATGTTAGCTCCGAATCCTCAAACCCAGCAGAAAGATCGGCCGTAACATCGACCACCAGCCGGTAATCGGTTTCATCTTGGTGTACCCGATCGACTTGGGTGGATAGATCTTCGTCACGGGCACCTCCTGGGTTCGGTAGCCGAGGCGTATCGTCTTCCAGTAGAGATAGGGCTCGAGCTCGTAATCGTCTAACCAGCTTTGATCGAGGCGGATCCGCGCGTCATCCAGGAGAGAGGTGCGGAAGGCCCGAAACCCGTTGGTCGACTCCGATACGCGCCGGCCCACCGACAGGGAGAACAGAACGGGGTGCAGTCGGGTGGCGAGCCTGCGGTACAGAGGCATCCCGCCGATGCTGCCACCCGACATGTAACGTGACCCTTGTACGAAATCCGCGCCAGCCACGATCGGATCCAGCAAACGGGGCAGTTCTTCCGGGAAGTCCTTGTTGTTGCCCGCGCACACTGCGATCACGTCGAACCCACGCTCCTTGGCCCAGTAGAACCCGGCCCGCAGCGCCGCCCCCACGCCGACCGTACGTCCGAGCGGCAGGATCGTGGCCCCCTGGCTGCGCGCGACCTCCGCCGACGTGTCGGTTGAACCGTCGTCGACGACCAGGACCTCGTCGACGATCTCGCGCGGCGCGCGCCGCACCACCTCACCGATCTTCTTCTCCTCATTGAGGACGGGCGCGATCAGGACAACTTTCAGCCCGCTATACACATCTACGCCAATTTAAGAGCACGACGAAGGGCCGCGGCCACGCGCTCCTGCTGCTCCGCTGTGATCTCGGCGAACATCGGCAGCGAAACGATCTCGTCGGACGCCTTCTCCGCCACCGGGAAAGCGCCTCTTTGATGTCCCAGGTGCTTGAAGGCCCCCTGCAAATGAATGGGCACCGGGTAGTGGATTCCCGCCCCGATCCCCTCGGCGTTCAGCTTTTTCAGGACGTCGTCCCGGCCAGGGACGCGCACCACGTAGAGGTGAAAGACGGGTTCGTTTCCCGCGGCCACCTCGGGCAACACGACATCGGGCATTCCAGCCAGAAGCTCGCGGTAACGACCGGCGGCCGCCCGGCGGGCGCGGTTCCAGTCCGACAGCCGCGCCAGCTTGGCGCTCAGCACCACCGCCTGAAGAGTGTCCAGCCGAGAATTGAACCCGGTCTCGGGATGGTGATACTTGATCTGGCTGCCGTAGTTGCGCAGGGCGCGAATCTTGTCGGCGATCTGATCGGAGTTGGTGGTCACCGCGCCCGCGTCGCCGTAGGCACCCAGGTTCTTGCCCGGATAAAAGCTGGTTCCCGCGGCCAGGCCGAAGGTGCCCGCCGGTACGCCGTTGCGCGACGCCCCTTGCGCCTGGGCTGCGTCCTCGATCACCGCCAGATCG
Organism: Polyangia bacterium; assembly: GCA_035696485.1. Classification (GTDB taxonomy): domain Bacteria; phylum Myxococcota_A; class Polyangia; order Fen-1088; family Fen-1088; genus DASRQT01. The sequence continues at coordinate 1,531 of DASRQT010000537.1, forward strand.
TGTTTCTTGGCCAGCGACTGGATCTCTTCCATGGGCGCCACCTGGCCATAGAGGTCGACCGGCATCAGCGCGCGCGTGCGACTGGTGATCTTGCTCGCCGCCTGCTGCACATCAATCAGGTGGTAGACCGGGTCGGAGTCCACCAGCACGGGCGTGGCGCCGGCGCGGGCCACGGCCAGCGCGGTGGCGATGAAGGTATTGGTCGGAAGGATCACCTCGTCGCCCGGCCCGATACCGGCCGCGCGCACCGCCAGCTCCAGGGCATCGGTGCCGTTGGCGACACCGATACAGTGCTTGGCGCCGACAAATTGCGCGTAGGCCTTCTCGAACACCTCGACCGCCCCACCCAGGATGAAGGACGTGTTGCTGAAGACCGCCTCGAAGCCACGTGCAACCTCATCGGCGATCTGACGATGCTGCACGCCCAGATCCACCAGTGGAATCTTCGCTGTCATCGAGGTCGCCCCTTCAGACTCGCTGCTCACGCCCGCCGTCGCGCATGGAGCGATCAATGGCCTCGAGGACCCGTACGACCGCGCCGCCTTCGGTCCCCCCGACCATCGGACGCTTGCGGTTGCGGACGCAGTCGAGGAAATGGTCACACTCCGCCCGCAGCGGTTCACCCGCCGAGATCTTGGGGATGGTGATGTCCCCGTCACGCACGCTGGCCCGGAACTCCGCGAACGAATCGATGAAGGCGGGCTTCACGGTCTTGTCGGTGACCTGTTTGTCGTAGATACGCACCGGCTCGAGGAGGTTCATGTCGTCAAACGTCAGCATGCGTTTGTCGCCGGCGACGGTGATCTCGCGCGCCTTGCGGGGATTGAGCCAGGAGGCGTGCACGTTCACCAGAACGTTGCCGGGATAACGGAAGGTCGCGAAGACCGCGTCCTCGATCCCGGGGTTGATCCAGTTCCCGCCGATGGCCGAGACCGACTCCGGCAGCGACCCCAGCCAGTAGTTGACGATGGAGATGTCATGCGAAATCAGATCCCATGAGGCGTTCACGTCCACCCGGATGGGCCCCAGGTTGGTGCGCACCATTGACACGTAGTACACCCGCCCCAGGTCACCGCGCTCCAGGTAGGCGCGTACCTTCTGCACGGCGGTGTTGAACAGGAAGACGTGGCCAACCATCAGGACCAGCCCCTTCTTCTCGGCCAGCGCGGTCAGCTCTTCCGCCTCGGCGGCGCGCGTGGTGATGGGCTTCTCCACCAGGACATGCTTGCCCGCGTCGAGCGCTGCCTTGACCAGGGCGTTATGGGTGCTGGTCGGCGTGGCGATCACGACCGCGTCGATGGCGCGATCGCCAAGAATCTCGTCAAACGCTTCGGTCGCCTTGACCCCGGGGAAGCGGGCGCGAACTTGCTCCAGACGACCAGCTTCGCGGTCCACAACCAATGCGACGGTGCTGTGCGGCGGATTGTCGAAATTCCGAATCAAGTTCGGGCCCCAGTGCCCGGCTCCGACGACCGCCACCCGGATAGGGCTGGACATTCCAGCCGCTGGTGTGCTCAGCATGCACCCTCCATAGAACATCCACGCATCAATGTCGAGCGACCGCCCTCCCCCCGCGATGGACAGCCCACAACCCCGATGATACGGTCACGCACTCGGCACTGTGAATGGCTGACCGAGAATGGCTGACGGATTCTACCCGCGCACACCGGCGCCCAGGGATTGGACGAATGTCCTCTTCTTTGCGGGTATCGCGTCGTGGATCGTGGCCATGCTCATCACCTGGCCGCTCAGTCTCAGCTTCGGCGACGAGATAGGGTACGTCGGCCAGGCCAAGCTCTTCCTGGAGGGCCGGCTGCACGTGGCGGCGAATACCCCCGGGGTCTGGGTGCGAACGCCCAATGGATTGGTGGCGCAGTACACATTGATGGTTCCGCTGCTCATCACGCCGCTGCTGGCGCTGCTGCCGCGCGCCGTGTTCATCAGCGGAGCAGCTGCCGCGGTCGGTCTGGCGTGGATTGGCGGCCGAGCGCTGCGATCGTGGGGGCGCAATCCGCTGTGGGCACTGATCATCCTCGCTCATCCCACGATCGTCATCATCTCCCGCACGGTGATGTCCGATCTTCTGCTGGCGTTCTTCGCGGTCGCCGCCTGGTGGTCGCTGCGAAATGATCGGCGCATCGTCACCGTCTTGTCGTTCGTCGCCCTCACTGCCACCAAGCCGATCGGATTCTTGCTGGGCCTCGCCCTGGTCGTCGGCGAGGGCGCGACCATGTGGCGCGCGCTGCAGATCCGGCAACCGGCCGCCCTTTCCCGAATGCGGCTCGGCGTTGTGGCCTTCGCAGCCGGCCTGGCCGCCACGGTCGCGTCGAATCTGGTGAGCACCGGGAAACTGTGGTTCGGCTACAACCTGGCCTTTCTGGGAACACCGCCCTTCTGGTTTCGCTACCTCACGGTTTCGGGACCGGTGCACCTGCTATCGGTGCTGCTGAATCCGCCACTACTCATCGCCGGTGTTTGGACCTTCTGGCGCCAGCGCGATTTCGGACCATTGCTGGTGATCTTCGGCATGGGAACGATGATGAGCTTCTACTATTTCGTCGACTTCGGTACCAACTGGTTCGAGTCGCTGGTGCTGTCACCGCGTCTGATCCTTCCGGTCATAGCCTTCCTGATGATCGGTTACACCAACGCGCTGGCGGCGTTATGGGAACGCCTGGGGCGCCGGCAGCGGAGCGCGGTCCCGGTGCTGCTGCTGTTGCCGGCGCTGATAGCGCTGGGAATCGGCACCCGTCACCGCAAATGGCAGGAACCGATGGCAAAGGCGCTGGCAGCCGCCTCCGTGATTGCCCGGCGGGTCGGCGCACCCGAACTTTGGCTGACCGACAACGCTTGCAAGGCGGGTCTGCTCTACGACGGTCCCACCCGACTGCTCGATGCCACCAGCAACCCGGCGGTGATTCTGTGCAGCACGCGCCCCGCCTCCTATCGTCAGCCCATGGGTACCTACACGTGTGATCTGCCCGGGTACCGGTCGGAAGCCGCCGCCGACGGGTTCGAGGTGCTGGTTCGCAAATAGTTCGCGCGCTAATGTCCGAGGAGCCTGGTCAAGAACGCCACTCCTTGCGCGACGAACTGCCGGACGTAGATAACGCTTCCCGCGACCAGCCAGACGCCAAGCAAGACGTCCAGCACGAGACGGCGGCGGTTCACGACGCCTCCACGGGGATGTCGATATCGACGAGCAACGCGGCAGATACTAGGTGCTGGTTGTAGGGATTGCAAAGCTGGAAACCTTGGCTCATACCCCTGCTCAAGAGGCACCGCGGTCGATATACTCGTCGCCCTTCGATGAAATCTTCCGGTCCCAGCGCGCTAAAGACATCGGGAGCCGCGGCGTCCGCGTCGGATGCTGGCGACAGTCCTCGCCTGGCTCTCCGCACCAACCCCGGCCTGGCGGTGGTGACGCTACGCCGCGACGGCGGTGGCATAGCCTACTCGTCCCGACTGTTCGAGCGGGCGCTGCGCCAGTTCTCTTCAAGTACGCCCTGGCTGCTGAAGCTCGATCCGAAACGATACGACGGCGTGACCATACCGGAACGAGTCTCCTTCGCGTCGAAGCTGATCGCCGGTCAGCTGTCGCGGCAGGCAGACTGGTTACTGTTCACTCACCTCAACATCGCGCGCGTCCAAAATGTGGTACCTGCGCCGGTGCGCCTGCCGTATGCGGTCGTCCTCAACGACATCGAGGGATGGAGCGCGGACATCCCGCCCGATCGTGTACGCGCGATGAAGCAGGCGACTCTGCGCATCGGCATCTCCAGGTACACCGCGGACCGTGTCATGCGGGCACAGCCTACGGTCGGGGAGGTGGTCCCGTGTCCGCTTGCTCTGCTCCCGGAACCCGACACCGGCGCGCCTGACCAGGCCGCCCTGGCGGCGATCGGCAGCAAGAGCGTCCTCATCGCTGGCCGCATGAACGCCAATGAACGATACAAGGGTCACGACCAGCTCCTGGAAGCGTGGCCCGCCGTCGTGGCGCGCGTTCCCGAGGCGCAGCTCGTCGTGACCGGGAGCGGGGACGACGTGCCCCGCCTCAAAGCCAAGGCGCAGTCTCTGGGGATTGCAGACCGAGTGCTGTTTCTTGGCTTCGTCTCGGACGCGACGCTGTCGGCGATCTATCCCCGTCTGGGGGTCTACGCCATGCCAAGCCAGCGCGAGGGGTTCGGCCTCGTCTATCTCGAGGCCATGCGCGAGGGCGTGCCGTGCATCGCCTCCCGAGAAGATGCCTCCGGGGACACCGTCGTTGACGGGGAGACGGGCGTGCTGGTCACCGGCCAGAATCCGCGGGAGATTGCCGCCGCGATCATCGGCTTCCTCACAGATGAAGCTCGTCGCGTGGCGTTCGGTAGCGCTGGACAGCGACGCTACCACCAGCTCTTCACCTTCGACCGCTATGCCGCACGTCTGTTCCCCCTGCTGCAGGCGGCGTTCGAGGGCTGATGCCGCTGAAGGTTCTCCAGGTGATGCCCAGTATCGCGCGCGCCTTTGGTGGGCCGACGTCCGCGTTGCATGGCTACCTGG
>DASRQT010000538.1:0-7989 GCA_035696485.1 Polyangia bacterium
CTCGGTGATGAAGCTGCGCGAGATCGGCATCCAGCCCGAGATTCTGCTGTGCCGGTCGGAACGACCCATCGAACCGGCGCTGAAGAAGAAGATCGCGCTGTTCACCAACGTCGCCCCCGACGCGGTGTTCAGCGCCGAGGACGTCCAGTCCATCTACGAGGTGCCGATCCATTTTCACGCCGAGGGCGTCGACGACAAGATCGCCGAGCTCTTGAACATCTGGTCGCGCGCCCCCGAGCTGACCGGATGGGAGCGCGTCGTGCACCGGCTGCGCAGCCCGCAGGCGGAGGTCGAGATCGGTCTGGTCGGCAAGTACGTCGATCTGGTCGAATCCTACAAGAGCCTCAACGAGGCCCTGATCCACGGCGGCATCGGCAACGAATGCCGCGTGAAGCTTCAGCACATCGACTCCGAGGAGATCGAACGCCGCGGCGCCGTCGCGCTGCTGGGCAATCTGGACGGCATCCTGGTCGCGCCGGGATTCGGCAGTCGCGGCATCGAAGGGAAGATAGAGGCGGTTCGCTATGCCCGCGAAAACCAGGTTCCGTTCTTCGGGATCTGCCTCGGCATGCAGGTGGCGGTGATCGAATTCGCGCGCAACGTGGCCGGCCTCAAGGACGCCAACTCGACCGAGTTTGACCCCAGCCCACCGTACCCGGTTGTTGACCTCATGCCGGAGCAGCGGCAGGTCACGGAGAAGGGGGCCACCATGCGCCTCGGCGCCTACCCGTGCGCCCTGCTCGCCGGATCGAAGGCGGCGGCGGCGTACGGCGTCAGTGACATTCTCGAACGCCACCGCCACCGATATGAGGTGAACAACGACTACCGCGAGCGGCTGGCCAGCAGCGGCCTCTCTATTTCGGGTCTGTCACCCGACAAGCGGTTGGTCGAGATGGTGGAGCTGCCCTCGCACCCGTATTTCGTGGGTTGCCAGTTCCACCCCGAGTTCAAATCGCGACCCCAGGCGCCACATCCGCTGTTCCAGTCCTTCATCGCAGCGGCGCTGGCTGGGCGGCTGGCCGAGCGGGTCAAGCCGTCCGCGGAATCGCACGCGACCGTCGACGGAAATCCGTAGCGTCATCGCCACTTAGGTGGTCGCAAGCAGGGAACTGCAATACATGTACCACCCGGCGATGGCGCTTTACCGGGTGGCCCAGGAAATGCTAGTAGTAGGGGCTCGCGCGTCGCATCGCCGCCACGTCGCTTCGCTCCTATGTCGATAGAGATCAAACAGCACCTCAAGCTCTCCCAGCAGCTGGTGATGACCCCCCAGCTGCAGCAGGCCATCAAGCTCTTGCAGCTGTCGCGGATGGAGCTGGTCGACATGGTGCGCGACGAGATGCTGGAGAATCCGATCCTCGAGGATTCGGTCGAATCCGGCAACGAGCAGGCCAAGGCCAGCGAGGTCCAGGCCGAGGCCAATGGACCCGATGTCGAGCGGGTCGGCGAGACCGAAGCCCCGATGATGGAGATCTCGGCCGACAAGGTCGACACGACGGCCGAGGTCAAGGCCGACACCCGCTCCGGCGAGGCGGTCGCCGACTTTGACTGGGAGACCTACCTCGACAACCAGGCGCAGTCGGCGCCGATGCCGTCCTACAAGTCGAACAACGAGGACTTGCCGTCGCTCGAGTCGACGCTGACCCGCGGCACGTCGTTGTTCAACCACCTCGAGTGGCAGCTCAAGCTGTCGCATTTTACGTTGCAAGAGGACGGCATCGCGATGCTCATCATCGGCAACCTCACGCCGGATGGGTACCTGGAAGAGCCGCTCGGCGAGCTGGCCGAAGAGGCCGCGGTGTCGGTGGAGATGGCCGAGGCGGTGCTGAAGAAGATCCAGGAGTTCGATCCGGTGGGCGTGGCGGCGCGATCGCTCGGAGAGTGCCTGCTGATCCAGGCACGGATGATCGGGGCCGACGACGACGTGGTGATCGGCATCATCGAACGGCACCTGTCCAACCTGGAAAAGAAGAACTACGCGGCCATCGCCAAGGATCTACAGCAGCCGGTCGACGAGATCTACGAGGCGGCCAAGGTCGTCCAGACGTTCGATCCCAAGCCCGGGCGCCAGTACACGTCGGAGGAACCGACCTACATCACGCCCGACGTCTACATCCACAAGGTCGGCGAGAAGTACTTCGTTGTGGCCAACGACGACGGGCTGCCCAAGCTGAAGATCTCCGATTTCTATCGGACCGCCCTGTCAGGCAGCCCCAAGGCGCGCGAGTACATCCAGGAAAAGCTGCGCAGCGCGCAGTGGCTGATCCGATCGATCCAGCAGCGGCAACGAACCATCGTGCGCGTCACCGAGTCGATCCTGAAGTTTCAGCGCGACTTCTTCGACAAGGGGACGGCCCACCTCAAACCGTTGATTCTGCGCGACGTCGCGGAGGACATCGGGATGCACGAATCGACCGTCTCGCGCGTCACCACCAACAAGTACGTGCACACGCCGCAGGGGATCTACGAGCTCAAGTACTTTTTCAATTCAGGGATCTCGCGCACCGACGGCGACGATCTGGCGTCCGAGGCGGTCAAGCTCAAGATCAAGCAGATCATCGCGCAGGAAAACGTCAAGCATCCCCATTCCGACCAGAAGATCGTCGAGCTTTTACGTGACCAGAACATCGAGATCGCGCGCCGGACCGTGGCCAAGTACCGCGAGCAGCTGCGCATCCTGTCCAGCAGCAAACGCCGCCAGATGTACTGAGCAGCGGACGGTTGCCGGGCGGTTAACATCCGCGCGATCTATTCTGGGCTCCGACGGGAAAATGGGGTAAAAGCTGTGCGCGTAGCCCCGAGGAGAGGTTGATGCAGCTCTCGACCACGTTTCGTCACATGGACGCATCCCAGGCGGTGCGAGATTACGTCGTCGAGAAGCTCGACAAGATCCGCAAGTACTTCAACAAGGATCCCATCTCGGCGCACGCGGTGTTCTCCGTCGAGCGCGGCTTCAACCACGTCGCCGACATCAACCTCACGCTGCCCAACGGCATCCTGATCAACGCCAAGGAGACGACCGAGGACATGTACTCCTCGATCGACCTGGCGACGGCCCGGATCGAGCGCCAGGTACGTAAGTGGAAAGACAAGATCCGCGACCACAAGCCACACGGCGCCCCGGGCGGGTCGGTCCGCGAGATGGTCATCCCGGCCGAGGAGATGGAGCCTCAGGCGGCGCGCGTGCCGGCCGTCACCGCGACCGCGGTCGCCGCCGCCGCGGAGGCCGCGCCGGGGTTCCGCGTCATCAGGGACACCACGGTCGCGACGCGGTCGATGAAATTGCAAGATGCGGTGATGCAGCTCAACCTTCTCGGCGACGACCTGCTGGTCTTTACCGACGCCGAGAACGGAGGGATCTCTGTCCTTTACCGGCGGAAGGATGGAAACTACGGTCTGGTAGAGACCGGGCGCTCCGGATCCCCATCCTGAGCGCGGGGTGGTACGGGGTTAAGAGGTGGTACGAGGCTAAGATGAAGGTCATAGATTTCTTACAGCCGGACCGGATCGTCGCGGAGCTCAACGCGCGCACGAAACCGGCCGTGCTGGCCGAGCTGTCTGCTCACCTGGCCAAACAGGAGCCGGGCGTGGAGGCCGAGGCGCTGCGCAAGGTCCTTGAGGAAAGGGAGCTGCTGGCGTCGACCGCGATCGGCGACGGCATCGCCATCCCGCACGGCAAGCTGGACGCGGTCGGCCACCTGGTCGGCGCGCTTGGAAGATCGGTGGAGGGGATCGAGTTCGAGTCGATCGACGGCAAACCGACGCACCTCATCTTCATGCTGGTGGCGCCGGCCAGCTCGACCGGCGTGCACCTCAAGGCGCTGGCGCGCCTGTCGCGGCTATTTCGCGACCCCGACTTCCGCCAGCGGCTGCTGTCGGCGCCCGACGCGCAGGCCATGTACAAGGTCATTTCAGACGAGGATGCCAAATATTGAGCGCCGGACGACCGACGCCGCCGCTCATCCTGAGGACTGATTGACGCCAATGCTGACAGTTCGGTCCCTGCTCGAAGAGGGCTCCGGACTGCGGCTTGTGCTCCTGGCGGGTGAGTCGGGCCTCGGGCGTCGTATCACCATCCACCGCATCCAGAAGCCGGGGCTGGCGCTGGCCGGGTTCGTGCGGCAGGTGCATCCGGAGCGGGTGCAGGTGCTGGGGTCGACCGAGATCTCGTATATCCAGACGCTGTCCGACGAGGACGCGCGCCGTGCCGTCGACGCCTTCGTGGGGCTCAATCCCGCCTGCGTCATGGTGACCAAGGGGCTGGATGTGCCGCGCATCCTGCTGGACGGCTGTGACAAGGCGGGGGTGCCGCTGCTGCGCACGCCGCTGGTCTCGTCGGTGGCGATCGACGCGATTCAGAAACACCTGGAGCTGCAGCTGGCGCCCACCGCCAGCATCCACGCCGTGCTGCTGGACGTCCTTGGGGTAGGGGTGTTGCTGCTGGGCAAGAGCGGCATCGGCAAGTCGGAGGCCGCCTTGGACCTCATCATGCGCGGACACCGCCTGGTCGCCGACGATCTGGTCGAGGTGAGGCGGACCTCGGGTGACGTGCTGGTGGGGTGGGCGTCGGAGCTGATCAAGCACCACATGGAGGTCCGAGGCCTGGGCATCATCAACATCAAGGACATGTTCGGCGTCGCGGCGGTTCGTGACGAGAAGAAGATCGAGCTGGTGCTGGAGCTGATGAAGTGGGACCAGACCGAGAGCCACGACCGCCTGGGCCTGGACGAGATGGTGTACCCCATCCTGGAGGTGCCGGTGCCGCTGCTGCGCATTCCCGTCAGCCCGGGGCGCAACGTCAGCTCGCTGATTGAGGTGGCCGCCCGCAACCGCCTCTTGCAGGTGCGTGGCCACCACTCGGCGCGGGAGTTTCAAGAACGGCTGGACCGGGCTCTCGCCGACGCGCGCGAGCGCCGATGGCGGGACGACGTCGAATGAGGCTGGCCATCGTCACCGGCGTGTCGGGCGCGGGGAAATCGACCGCGCTTCGGGCGCTGGAAGACCTTGGCTACTACTGCGCCGACAACCTGCCGCTGCCGCTCTTGCCCAAGTTTGTCGAGCTTCTGACCACGCGTGAGGAGATCGACCGCGCCGGGCTGGTCATCGACGCGCGCGGCGGCGAGTTTCTGCAGGACTCGCCGGCCATCTTCGCCTCGATTCGGGCCGCCGGACACGGCCTGGAGGTGCTGTTTCTTGATGCCAGCGACGAGATCCTGATCAGGCGCTTCTCCGAAACGCGCCGGCGGCACCCGTTGTCCGACACCGACATACGTGCCGGTCTGGTGGCCGAGCGCGAACGGCTGGCGGCCCTGCGCCAGGAGGCCAACGCCGTGGTCGACACCGGCGCGCTGACCGTGCACGTCCTGCGCGCGCTGATCCAGGAACGCTACGGCCGCGTCGAAGGGGATCTATCGGTCACCTTGCTGTCGTTCGGTTTCAAGCACGGATTGCCCGCCGAGGCCGACATCGTCCTGGATGTTCGCTTCCTTCCGAATCCGTTCTTTGTCCCACACTTGTCGGCGCTGTCAGGCGAGGACGAGGCGGTGATGAAGTTCGTCCTCGACGATCCCGAGACCAAGGAATTCGTCGAGCGGGCCGAGGAATTCCTGAAGGTGTCGGTCAAGGGGTTCCTCCGTGAGGGGAAGTCGTACGCGACGGTGGCCATCGGCTGCACGGGCGGGCGCCACCGGTCGGTCGCCATGGCGAAGGAGCTGGGAAAACGCCTCGGCGAGCATTTCGCGATATCGATTCGACACCGCGACATTCAGCGGGGCGGGGCCGCCTAGGGTAAGATACAGACGATGTCAGCGGAATCTCGGTCGGGGGACGGGATTGAAGCGCAGCCGATGGTCGGCCTCGTGGTGGTGACTCATGGCGGCGCGGGGCAGTGCTTCCTTTCAGCCGCCGCCGGCATCGTCGGCCCGTTGCCGTCCGCGGTCGCGGTCGGTGTCGCGATGGCCGAACGCTTCGACGACACCGTGAACCGGATCGAACGGGCGTGCGACGACGTCGACAGCGGGCTGGGTGTGCTGATCCTTGTCGACATCCACGGGTCATCGCCGTTTCAGGCCTGCCTGGCCGTGCTGGACGGCAGCCGCCCGATCGAGATCGTATGCGGCGTGAATCTACCCATGTTGTTGAAGCTGGCGACCATCGACCGGGCCGGGCTGCATCCGTCCGAGATGGCCGAGTTGCTGCGCGATGTGGGCCGGCGGTCGATCCGGCTTGGCTCCGAGTTGACGGGCAAGGTGACCCTTCAACACGACGACACCCGCGGTAGCCGCTAGATGGAGAGCCACGGCAATGAAGCGGAACGTGAGGTTGAGATCCGAAATCGCCTGGGGATGCACGCGCGCGCCGCGGTCAAGTTCGTGCAGACGGCCAACAAGTTTCGTTGCGAGGTCAAAGTGATCAAGGACGGCACCGAGGCCAACGGCAAGAGCATCATGGGCCTTTTGACCCTGGTGGCGGCGCATCGCACGACGATGCGGATCGTCTGCGTCGGCGATGATGCGGACGTGGCGGTCGCGGCCTTGTCGGAGCTGGTGGCATGCGGGTTCGGGGAGGGCGTGGAAGCGTGAAGGAAAGGCCGACATGGAACGCCTGATCGGCGTCGCCGCGTCGCCCGGGATCGCCATCGGGGTGGCCCACGTGTTGGGCAGCCGCGTCGAGGTGCACGAACGGCGCATCGCCGCCGACTCGGTCGAGGCCGAGCTGCGCCACTTCGAGGAGGCGCTGGCCCACACCGACGCCCAGCTGGCGCGCATCCAGCAACAGATCGCCGAGCGCGAAGGTGACGAGCACCATCAGTATCGCATCCTGGAAGCGCACCGGCTGATGCTCAGCGACGTCCACCTGGTGGAACGGGCGCGCCGGATCATTCGCGAAGAGAAGGTTTCTGCCGACTGGGCGGTGAGGCGGGCGCTGGATCAGATCCAGGCGGTGTTCGACCGTATCGAGGATCCCTACTTCCGCGACCGGCGCAGCGACATCGCCCTGGTCGGTGAGCGCCTGCTGCGGACGCTGATTGGCATGGTCGATTCGGGGTCGCCCGAAGACGTCCCCAAGGGCAGCATCGTGGTCGCGCACGAGCTGTCCCCCGCCGACGCCGCCCAGCTCGGGCGCGCCGAGGCGGCGGGTGTCTGCACGGAGGGTGGGGGGCGTACGTCGCACACCGCCATCGTGGCGCGCGCGCTGGGGTTGCCCTACGTGGTCGGCGTCGAGGGGCTGGGCCACAGGGTCTGGTCCGGCGTGACGCTGATCATCGATGGCCACAACGGCTTCGTGATTCTGGATCCCGACGAGGAGGCCCTGCGTAAATACAAGGCGCGCGCCGACGTACACCGGTCGCGCGCGCAGCGCCTGGCCGCCATGCGCGACGCGCCTTCGCAGACGCTGGACGGAACCCAGGTGCACCTGGCCGCCAACGTCGAGATGTTGGAGGAGATCCCGATCGCCGCCGAGCTGGGCGCGCACTCGGTCGGGCTGTTTCGCACCGAATTCTTGTACCTGGAGCGCCCCGAGCTGCCCAGCGAGGACGAACAGTACGCGCACGCGGTGGCCGCCTTGAAGAACGTGGGTGGCCGGCCGGTCACCTTCCGCACCCTGGACCTGGCCGGGGACAAGCTCCCGATCTCGGTCCGCATGCCGAGCAGCACCAACCCGGCCATGGGCCTGCGGTCGATCCGGTATTCGCTGAACCAGGTGGACGTCTTTCGCACGCAGCTGCGGGCGCTCTATCGGGCGTCGGCCGTGGGGCCGCTGAAGATCCTGTTCCCGCTGATCTCGGGCGTGGCCGAGCTGCGGGCCGCGAAGGCCATCTGCGCCGACGTGTGCGACCAGTTGAAGAAGGAAAACATCCGCCACGATCCCAGCGTTCCCATCGGCGTGATGGTCGAGACGCCCAGCGCGGCGTTCATCGCGGATCTGCTGGCGGCCGAGTCTGACTTCCTCAGCATCGGGACCAACGACCTCATACAGTATTCGCTG
>DASRQT010000539.1:0-13246 GCA_035696485.1 Polyangia bacterium
CAGCACCGTGGCCCGGTGCAGCGCTGACCGCCGTTGTGTGACGGTGCCAGCGACCGTCAGTCCCAGGGTCTTGGCCAGGCGCGCCAGCTCGGCCAGCGACGCCTGGAAGGCCCGGTCACTGGCCCCGGACAGCTGGACCGCCACCAGGGCGGCGCGTACGGGGGGCTGCTGCGGGTCGGAGATCACCATGGCATCAGAGTGTCAGAGCCGGATGCCGAGGGCCAGCCCTTCCCCCGTCGGCAGGACGGTCGCGCGAAACAATCCGCCAGAAGCCAGGCTGTCATGGAAGGCGCGCATGGCCCGAACCGAGACCGCGTCACCGCCATCACCCTTGGGCTCAGCCGTGAGCTTGCCAAACAGGAAGGCGTTGTCGCCCAGCACGGCGCCGCCCTGGCGCAGGTTCTCGGCCGCCCAGGCCAGATATTGCGGGTAGCTCTCCTTGTCGGCGTCAATGAAGCAGAGGTCGAAGGGGCCGGCGGGCCGCAGCGTCGGCAACACCGCCAGCGCCGGGCCGATGTGAATGCGCGCGCGGTCGGCGAAGCCGGCGCGGCGAAAACTCTCGGCGGCGATCGCCGCGTGGGCCGGATCGATCTCGATGGTGTCCAGCACGCCGTCGTCGCCCATGCCGCGCAGGAGCGAGACACCCGAGTAACCGCCCAGCGTCCCGATCTCGACGGTGCGCCGGGCGCCGATGGCCCGCGCAAGAACCTCCAGGTGACGCGCGTCCAGCGCGGCAACCTGAATGTCGGGCAGCCCCGCGCGGGCCGTCCGCTCGCGGATGTCGCGCAGCAGGTCATCCTCGGGGGTGTAGACGCGGCTAACATAGTCTGCCACCCGCGGATCGTCGTTACCGAATTGCTTGTTCATCTAGCGGGCGCCTCCTGCTCGGCGAAAACGCAGGGTCAACAGCGACTCGAACAATACCAGCAACAGAACCACGGTCGCCAGCGCATGCCAAAGCTCCATCCGGCGCTTGGGGGCCGCGTCACCCGGCGCGGCGGCGGCGCGAGATCGATCGGGCCGCCGATCGGCGGGTAGCGGCGTGAGGTCGGACTCACGCATGTCGATGTTGACCACGAACAGATCGTCGGGACGATCGACCAGGGCGCCGTCGTTTCGGGACGCGCGCACCCGGTAGCCGCCCGGCTCATCGGTCTCGGTGAACACCGCCGCACGCGACGGCTTGCCGCCCGACGCTCGGCTCTCGGGCGTCAGCCACCGCGACTGTCCGCTGGGCTTGACCACCTCGATGCGTCGGTCGTCGTTGCCGATGCTGATTTCGCGCCGGTCCCCGACGGTCAGGGCCAGCACCGCTTCCCCCGCGGGCGCGCCGGCCAGGCGACGCGCGGCCTCCTGAACCAGCGGCAGAAAACCGGGACGGATGGGAAGATCCGTCCACTCGCGGTCGACGGTCGTGGTCAGCAGCAACACGCGGCCGCGCCCGATCTCGGATTCGACCAGCGCCGGCGCGCCATTTTCGTAACGCAGCACCACCGCCCGGGACGGCGAATCAGGCACCGGGGCCAGCAACATGAACTGGAAGAAGCGCGTCGACGCCAGCCCCTCGCCGCGCGCGGCAAAGCTGGCCAGCAACGGGTGCCGCCGGTCGATCGGGGCCAGCCGTTCGGCCGGCCGCGTGTCGACCGTCTCGCCTTCGCGGCTGCCGCCCGGCGGCGCCGAGGCGGTCCGCTTGAGGCCCAGCGGTTGCGGCAGGATGCGGCCGAGCCGCTTGTTCCAGTCGTCAACGTCGACCTTGTCACCGACCGAGATGAAGACGCCGCCGCCGCCCTCAACGTAGCGGATCAAGGCCGTGCCGAGCTCGTCGCTGGGGCGGGCCACATTGGCGATGAAGATGGCGCTGGCGTTGGCGACCTCGCGGCCGGTGAGCTCGTCCGGCATGGCGGTTGATACCGAGAAGCTGCTGCCACCGGCGCGCAGCGCCGCCTCCAGGAAGAAGATCTCGTCCTCGGTACGGACGGTGCGCGGATCGCCGTCTATGATCAGGATACGCAGGCCCCGTGACACCTCGACGCGCGTCAAGCGCCGGTCGTCCAGCGAAAAGCTGTCGCCGTCGATCGCGATCTCGGCCTCGTGCGCCGTGCCGCCCTCCGCGACCGCGTGCAAGAACCGCTTGCGCGCGCGCCCATTCGCGGGCAGATCGACAAACCCCTTGGCCACGGCCACGCCGTCCAGCTTCAGGGTGATGCCCAGGTTCTTGACCGGCTCGTTGCCATAGTTGGCGATCTCGGCGGTGACCGCCAGACCCAGCGCACCCCCCTCGGGCGCTGGCTCGGCCGACAACGAGATGACGGCGCGATTGCTGCCCGGGTTGCCGTCGGTCACGTCCAGGATAACGACCGTCGGCGGGTGCGCGCTCGGTCCCGCCGGTGGCAAGCCGGTGCCGCCCTCCCAGCCGGCGGCCTGAAGGTCGGTGACCAGGTAGATGATGCGTTCGGGCCGGGCCGAGGCCGCCAGGATCTGCACCGCCTTCCGCACCGCTGACGTGAAGTCGGCGCGCCGCGCCGAGCAGCGTGCCGCATCCAGCGCCGACAGGATACGCGTGCGGTCGGTCGACGGCTCCGGGATGGGAGTCGGCGTGCCCTCGGACGCCAGCACCAGCGCGACGTCGGATTCGGGCGCCAGGTGCGACAGCAGCGACCGTATACGCGCGCGCCCGCGTTCGAACAGGGGTCCGCCGCCGGCGGTCTTCCCGCGCTGCATGCTGCCGGAATCGTCCAGCACGATCACGGCGGTCTGCGGCAGCGACGTGGACGCGGGCAGATCAGAGGTGACCTCCGTGTACGGCTTCGCGAACGCCAGCGGCAGCGCGGCCGCGATCGCGGTGCGCAGCAGCAGCAGCAAGATCTCACGCAGCCTTCGCCGTGCCGAGATCTGACGCTCGGCGCGCAGCAGGAGCTCCATCGCGGCGAACGGCACCGGGTTGGCGCGGCGTTTCCCGATGCGGTGAATCAGCCACGGCAGAATCGCAGCGGCGACCCCCAGCAGCAGAGATGGGACCAGGAAAAACATGATGCCGCCGTGCCCCCGCCTCTTTACCTGCGGCCCCGCTGGCGCGCGAACAAGAAACCGCGCAGCACATCCGCTGGCGGCTCTGCGGTGGTCGCGAACAGATACTCCACGCGCGCCTCCATGCAGGCCGTGCGCCACCGCTGCCGCAGCGCCAGCGATTCGCGCCGGAATGACACGGCCAGATCGCGCGGATCGGTCAGCAGGCGCCGCGTGTCGTCGGGTTCGACGCCTTCGAACTGCGTCAGCTCCTCGAACGGCAGCTCGACCTCGTCGGGGTCCAGCAGGTGAAAAAGCACCACATCGTGTCCGCGCGACCGCAGCTGGCGCAGGCGATCGGCCATGTCGGGCGTCGCGTCCAGGAGATCGGTGAACAGGACGATCAGGCTGCGCCGGTCCGCCAGCTCGCCGATGTGCCCGAGGGCGCGCCCGGTCGCCGTCCGTCCCGCCGGGTACGCCGCCTCCAGCGCCAGCAACAGATCGCGCACGTGTCCGCCCCGGCTGCGCGGCGGCAGATAGGAACGCGTCCGGTCGTCGAACAGCAGCAGTCCCGCGGGATCGCCCTGCTGCGCCAGCAGGTACCCAAGCGCCGCCGCCAGGTAGGTGGCGTACTCCAGCTTGGACACCGTCTGGCGCCGGTAGCCCATCGACGCCGAGGTGTCGACCAGCATGAAGGTGCGCATCTCGGTCTCGTCTTCGAAGCGCTTGACGTAATAGCGACCCTTGCGCCCCACCGCCTTCCAGTCGATGTGCCTGATGTCATCGCCGGGGGCGTACTCCTTGTGCTCGGCGAACTCGATTGAGGTTCCCGCGTGCGGATTGTGGTGCAGGCCGGCGAACGCCCCCTCGACGATGACCCGCGCGCGGATTGACAGGTGCGCCAGGCGCGCCAGGTCCAGCGGATTGAGCGCCAGCGGTTGGCCGCCGCCACTGGTGATCCCCGCGTTCCCGGTGTTGGTACCGAGTGGTGGCATCTGCTACGTCGGCTTGACCGTCTCGAGCAGCTGCACCACCAGCTTGCGCGCCGTCAGACCGTCGGCCTCGGCGTGAAAGTTCGGCAGGACGCGGTGGACCAGCACCGGCATGGCCAGCGCTCGGACATCCTCGGTCGACGCCGCGTAGCGCCCGTCGAGAATCGCGCGCGCCTTGGCCGCCAGCACCAGGTACTGCGACGCGCGCGGCCCCGCGCCCCACGCCACGTATTTCTTGATCGCCTCGGGCGCGCTGGGCTCGGCGGGGCGGGTCGCGCGGCACAGCGACACCGCGTACTGAACGACGTGGGCGGCGGCCGGCACGCGCAGCACCAGCTCTTGCAGCTCTAGGATGCGATCGGGGGACAGCACCTTGCGCAGGGTGGGGCGGTAGGCGGTGGTTACCTGATTGACGATCCGGATCTCCTCCTCCTCGCTGGGGTAAGAGACGTCGACCTGGAACATGAAGCGGTCGAGCTGCGCCTCGGGCAACGGGTACGTGCCCTCCTGCTCGATCGGATTCTGGGTCGCGAACACCAGGAACGGCAGCGGCAGCTCGTAGGTGTTGCCGCCGGCGGAGACGCGGTACTCCTGCATCGACTGCAGCAGGGCAGCCTGCGTCTTGGGCGGCGTGCGGTTGACCTCGTCGGCCAGGATGACGTTGGCGAAGATCGGGCCGGGGACAAACCGGAACACGCGCCGCCCGGTCGCGCGATCCTCCTCCAGGACGTCGGTTCCCGTGATGTCGGACGGCATCAGGTCGGGCGTGAACTGGATGCGTCCGAAGGACAGCGCCAGCACGTCGGACAGCGTCTGGATCAGCAGCGTCTTGGCCAGGCCGGGCACGCCCACGAACAGACAGTGACCGCGCGCGAACAGGGCGATGAGCAGGTGATCGATCACCGCCTCCTGCCCGACGATGCGCTTGCCGATCTCACCCAGGATGGCCCGGCGCGCGTCGGCCATCTCGCGCACCGCCAGCAGATCGCGGTCGGCGTCGGCCCCCCCCTGCGTCATCGAGATCACCGAACCCCGCTCGCGCTCAGACATCCTGGCCAGAATGCCACGCGCCGACCTCCGTTGCCATCATCGCGGTTACTCCGCGGTTACTCGGCCAGCTCGCGGCAGTAGCGCTGTTCCCGTTCGATGGTGGCGGGCGGCGGGCGGGAGGTTCCAGCCGGGAGCCTGGCGTAGGCGGTGGCCAGGCCGCAGTGGACAGCGGGATCGAAGGGGTTGGTGGCCAGCGCCGCGCGCAGCGCCACCACCGACCCCGGAATGTCCCCCGTGGCCAGCAGCGCCTGGCCGGCGATGAGATTGGGCCACGGCAGCTCCGGGTAGAGGACCTGGACGCCCGCCATCGCCTTGAGCGCCCGCTCCGGTTCGCCCAGCGCCAGGTACGTCCGTCCCAGCTTGACCGGGAAGACCCAGTGCGCGGCTGCCTCGCCGTGACCGGCGCCCCCCGCCTTGCCGGCAGTCGCCTTGTCGCCACCCGCCCGGGCGCCCTTTTCGTATTCGATCACCGCCGCGCGCAAGCGGTTGCGCTTGAGCATCATGTTGCCGAGACGCAAGAACCGGTAGGCCGGGGCGATCTTCTGCGATGCCGACAGGGCCTCGTCCTCGTTCGGTTTTCGTTTCGACGCGATGGCGTTCGCCTTGCGTATGTGGGTGGTGGGTATGTCGATGGCCGCGTACGTCCGGTAGTGCTGCGCTTGCATGAACGCGCGCCATCCGTGATCGAACTCGAGCCAGGTCACCTTGGTCGCGGCCGCGACCGCGAGCCGTGCGTCTTGACCCAGCCCGACCTTTTCGACGGCGGCGCGAACCGCCGGCATACCGCCGACGTTGTGCATGTAAGCGACGGCGTTGGCGACCTCGGCGAAGGCCAGCGACGCGTCCTCGGCCGAGGGGAGCTTGGCCATTGAAGGGTGCATGGCCTCGAAGCTGATCAGCTTGCCGGCGCGCAGCGCCTTGGCCAGCAGGTGCTCCATCGACGGTGGGATGCGCCCGCCCGCGGGTTCGCGCCAGCGCCGTTCGAGAAACTTGGCCAGCCCTTCTTGCAGCCACACCGGCGCGCGATCCCGCGTCAGCGACGAGACCGCATAGTGGACCAGCTCGTGGTTGATGCTGTCCAGCCACGGATACCCGTACGACAGCGCGCGCGGCGTCGTCACCATCAGGCGCGCCCACTTGCACAGAGCAATGGTTCCCGTCCGCGCCACCTCGGCCACCGACAGCGACGACACGGCGGCCAGGTCGGACGGGCTGCGGTAGATCTCCACGCGGATCGGCATGCTGCTCTTGAAGCCGAGGTCGTGATCCAGCGCCAGGTAGGCCGACTCCAGCGCCTCGAGCGCGTACGAGACCAGCACCGCGTCCTCGGCCGGGTACCGGATCAGGAAGTGCGCCGACCGTTCTTCCTTGTGGTCCTTGACCGCGTCGCGCGCGGCGGTGGCCAGCATGTGCAGCTGGCGCACGGTGGTGTCCGTGGGCGCGACCTCGATGGCGGCGGACAGCTTGTGAATCGATCCGTCGTAGTCGCCCTCGAGAAATCGCGCGTAGCCTTCCACGTACAGCGTGTGTCCCGATTGCGGCGCGACGCGCACCATCTCTGTGATGACCGCGCGTCCCTCGTCGAACTGCCAGTCATCGAGCAGCTTCTCCGCCTTTTTTCCGGCCACTGCGACCTGGAACGAGCTGGTGCTGCTGGCCAGGCCGCCACCGGCGGAGCCGAGCGTCAGCGCGGCGGCCAGCAGCGCGACGGGGACGGCGCTGGTCGGGCGCGGATGGCGGCGCGCGCTCACCGGACCAGTTCCTCGTAGTAGCGGCGGACCTCGTCGCGGTAGCGCTCGGGCGCTTTCTCCTTCATCGCCTCCATGAGCTCTTGCCGCCAGGCGCGCGGCGCGCTGGATTCGTCCGCGCCGGGGATGCGCACGGGGTCGCGCTGCTGCTTGCCGGTCCCCATCGACCGCTCCTGCATGGAATCACGCAGCTTGGCCAGCCGATCGGCGGCGTCGCGCTGCGCGCCGGAGGCCTGCTTGGTCTCGCTCTTCTTCAGCATCTCGGCCGCCTGGCGCATGCGCGCCGCCGCCGATTTCAGCTCGGCCTCGGCCTTCTCGAGCCCCGGCAACTTGCCCAGCCGCCGGGCGGCCTCACCGGCGGTCTCGTCGGTGCGGTTTCCGATCGCTCCCTGACGCTCGGCCTGCGCGCGCGCCTGCTCGCGCTCCTCGGGCGATAAACTCTCGTGCGGGCGCGGCAGCAGCTTGCCCAGATCGTCGGCGATCTCCTGCGCCAGCGTGCGCGCCTCGTCGACCGAAGCGGCCACCTTCTGCGGGTCACCGCGCCCGGCGGCGGCCTTGCGATCGGCGCGTTTGCTCGAGGACGCGCGACCTTCGTCCTCGCCGAGGTGTTCGCTGGCCCGATCCAGGCTGGACTCGGCGCGTTCGGCCTCGCCCTTGGCCTCCGCGAGATCACGCTCGGCCAGCAGGCGCTTCATCTGCTTGGCGCTGTCGCGCGCGCGGTCGACCTCCTCCGCCAGCGCGCTCTCGGGACCGCCGGTCGGGATGCCGCCGAGCCGCTGGCTGAGACGCTCGACCTTCTCGTTTTCGCGCTTGAGGAACTCGTCCATCTGCCCCTTGAGGCGACGTTCGACCTCGGCCTCCTGTTTCTCGGACAGCCCCTGCGTGTCCTTCTGCAGGGACCGTTCGTCGCCCTCCAGCTCGCCGATCTTCTTCATCAGCTCGGCGACGACGCGGTTCTCCTGCGGGAAACGCTCCGATCCAAATCCTTCGGCGTTCTGGTCCAGCATCTGCCGGAGGTTCTTTAGATTCTCCCCCAGCTCCGACAGCGCTTTCGACAGCGCCCGGTCGTCGCCCTGTTCGATGAGCTCGTCGAACTTCTTCGCCTTCTCGGCCAGCTCCTTCATCTCGGGCATGTTGCGCCACTCTTCCGGGACGTCGTTGCGGGCCTTGAGCGCCGCGATCTTCTGCGCTAGGTCGGCGATGCGAGCCCGCAGCTCGCGCGCCTCCCGTTCCAGCTGCCGGCGCAGGGCCTCGTCCTTGGTCGCCTTGTACCGGTCCAGGAGATCTTGCAGGCGCTGGTGCGCGTCGGTCAGCTCGCGCCCCAGGTTGGCCAGATCCTCCAACCGCTGCCGGCCGATGAGGTCGTCCAGCAACAGAACGTCTTTCTCCAGCTCGGCCACCTGCTTGTCCGACGCCGCCTCGAGGCGCGCCAATCCCGACGCCGCAAGCGGTTTCCCCCGCGACGACACCAGCAGCGCGCTTTCGTCACGCAAGAGACGACCCAGGCGATCCGCCACGCCGCCGAGCGCGCTGCGCAGCGCCTTGCTGAGGTTAGCCTCGCGTCGATCGTCGTCCAGCAGCCGGCCCAGCAGCGCCAGGTGTGATTCCTCGATGTCGTGCATCGTTTGCAGCGCGGTCAAACGCGCCGTCGGTGGTTCGGGCGGTGCGGCGCTGCCCTCGCGCGCCGCCGGCCCTTTCTCCAGTCGTTCGCCCAGCGCGTCGGTCAGCTTCTCCAGCACCTCACGCTGGCGATCCAGGCGCTCTTCGATGCTGGCGCGTGGATTCTGGATGACAAGGTACAGCGTGCGCGACGATCCCGATTTGGCGCCGGAGATCTCGTCGCGGTCCCTGGCTTCGATCCGGTAGGCGATCCGCTCGCCGGTGCCAAGCCCGATCCCGCCAACTGATTGAGCCGGATCCCAGATCGTCCGCCCCTGCGCGTTGCGGGCGCCGCGGGCGTCGCGCAGCAGCTGGCGCTGCTCCGGCTGGTTGCCGATGCGATAGCAGAGCTCGACGTTGCCGATGCCGTAGTCGTCATCGGCGGTGAAGCCTATCTCGATCGGGCGCGGGCCGGGCAGCTCCAGCCGATCGGCCGGCCCGAAGATCTCCACCCGCGGCGGCGCATCGGCATCGGCCTGCAGCCGGTGGCCGCGCTGTTCTCGCACCGGCCGCCCCAGGAGCGGAGACAGCCAGAACCGATAGGTGCCGCTGTCCATCACCTTCAGCTCCGCCGTCAGCTGGCCGTCGCGCATCCGCGCTTCCACCTGCCCGCGTTCACCGTCTTCGCCCAGCAGCAGCAGGGCCCTGCGTGCCGACCGCAGCGGGCGAGTCTCGATCCTGACATCGGTTCCCTTGATCGCGACGATGTCGCCGGTCGACCCCTCGACCGTCCGTGGCGGCAACCCGGTGTAAGCGGGATAGCGGTAGACGATCCGCACGTCGCCGACCAGCGGCGCGTCGGAGACGGCAGCCCCTTCGAACAGCGTCGGCCGGTGAATCAGCGTCCGCATCCCTTCGAGCAGCGCCGGCCAGATCCGGGTCGCGCCCAGCATCAACGCGGCGGCCGCGAACAGCGTGGCAACGGCGATCCGGGCCGGCCGCATCGTGATCAGGGTCTTCGGATCCAGCGGATCGACAGCACGGGCGACGTCTCCGTGAAAGGCGCGAATCATCGACGGCGAGATCAACGTCCCCGCCCCCGGGTCGTGCGCTCCGCTCGTCAGATGACCATCGAGCTCGACGGCCGAGACCAGATCGCTCGACACCGGAGGGTAGAGCTGGGCGACTGCACATGCGGCTGCTCGATCGCTGCGCAGGCCGCGCGCCGGTCGCCAGACGCCGTACCCGAACGCCGCCAGCGCCATCACTCCCAGCACCGACGCGGTCAAAAGCGGCCAGAAACCCGCGGGCCCCAGCGCCGCCGCGCAAGCGCCGAGCACGATCAAGGTCAGCAGCATGGCGCCCGCGCCGAAGCCGGCGGTCTGCACCACCGCCCGCAACAGCAGCCGCCGCCGCATTGCGCCAAGGAAGCGTCTGATGCGACCGATCTCGTCGATCTCGCTCATACCGCGCGCCCGCTCATGCTTCGCCGCCCCAGATAGTAGCAGGTGTGGGCAGCCGTGATTTGAGCTACGGCAATTCGGTCCCACCCTTGCACTTGCCCCGATCCGCCATGCAAAACAACCGCGAAATCGAGACCGAGACGGGGTTGGAGACAAAAACGCCTCAGACCAGCGAGGCGAATACGCTCCGCGATCTGGACGAACTGATCGCGTCGGCCAAGCGCGGAGACCAGGCCGCCCTCAATCGATTGCTGGCGCACGCACGCCCCAAGCTGTTGTCGGTGGCGCTGCGCATGGTGCACGATCGCGACGAGGCAGAGGATGTGGTGCAGGAGGCACTCATCAAGGTGTGCCGCTACCTCACGCGCTTCGAGGGCCGATCGGCGTTCTCCACCTGGCTGCATCGCATCGTCGTCAACGCCAGCCTGGATCGCATCCGCCGTCAGGGAAGCCGCATCGGCCGATCGTCAGAGACCGCCGGCGCGACCGCCGACCGCGCGCGCGATGGCTACGAATCGGTCAACGACGAGACGCCGGAGCGTCTGTACGCGCGGGCGGAGGCCGGCGAGGTCGTTCACGGCGCGCTCTGCCACCTGTCGCCCGCCCATCGCGAGGCGCTGATGCTGCGCGAGATCGACGGCGAGTCGTATCAGGCCATCGCCGAGGCTGTTCACTGCCCGGTCGGAACCGTGATGTCGCGCCTGCACCACGCCCGCCACCGGCTGGCCGAACAGCTCCTGTCGACGGTCACCCCGCAGGCCGCATAGCGGAGCGGTGCCCCGACCAGAACCTAAATCAGGCCGCGGCGCCGGCGGACGAGGTCGAGGCGTCGCGCCATCTCGGGGCTCTGGTAGCCGAGGTCGGCGATGGTCGTGAGGCAGGTCAGCGTGTCGGGATCGTGGGCGGTGTAATAAGACGAAAACGCGCGCAGCAACTCGCGCTGTTCCAGCGCGCCGGCCAGGATCCAGCGGCGCAGATCGCCGTCGATGAGCGGGACCCGGTCCCAGCGCGGGCTCACCGGCAGGAAGGGGAGGTCCTCCCGCACCTCGGCGCCCGCGCCCTGAAGCTGGCAGCGCTGGATGAGGAGATTCAGCGTCTCGACCGCGATGGCGCGATAGCCCGCCTCCCAGGCCAGGCGCGCGACGGTCTGAAGCGTCGGGATGCGGATCTGCTCGCCCAGGGCGGCGCTGGCGCCATCGACGGCCTTGATCAGGTGGCCCACGCGCGCAGCCGCCGGTTCCAGCGGCCGGTGGGCGAGCGCGTGGTGGTCCAGCGCGGAATAGTAACTCCGCTCGTGGGCGTCGCCCGCCCCACGCCAGCCCGCGCCCAGCGCCTCGGCGATCTTGAACGGACGCAGATGGGTGACCCAGACGTCGGCCGGTGGATCCTCGACCAGGTCGATGGTCCTCGCCAAAAGGCCCCGCTCCTGCAGCAGCGCCGCGCGATCGCGTTTGCAGGCAAACATGTTCAGCTGGTAGGGGTCGAGCGCCGTCTCCTCGGGCCAGGGCGCCAGCAGGTCCAGCCCCGGGATCAGCCGATAGAGATCGTAGCCGAGGCGCGACACCGCCTCCAGCGTCGGGCGGTGGATGTTGGCGCCGTGCCGGACCTCGAACATGACCAGCGGCGATTCCGCGCTGAAGAATTCGCGCCCGCCGTCGAAGATGGCCGGCTCGGCTCCCTCGGCGTCCATCTTGACGAAGGCGACGTCGCGGATGCCCAGTCGTTTCGTGCTGGCGTCCAGGGTCGTCACCGCCACCACGGGCCCGCCGGGCGTCGCACCGTCGGGGCCTCTTGCCAGCGCCGCCAGCTCGCTGTTGCTGCTGGTCGTCAGCGTTGATTCACCGGCGCGATCCGAGAGCGCGGCTTCGATCAGCGTCACGTTGTCGAGCCCATTGCCGACAAGGCTCTGCCGCAAGCGGGCGGCGACGGTCGGTTCCGGTTCGAAGATGAAGGCGTGTCCGGAGACACCCACGCCGCGGGCCAGCGGCAACGCGTAGACGCCGTGATTGGCGCCGACGTCGATGACGCGATCGCCGCGACAGACCACCCGGCGCACGAACGCCGCCTCGTCTTCGAACCAGTCGCCCTGTTCGGCCAGCACATAAGGCGTGATCTGTTCCAGCGTGTCGGACACCGCGACCAGCACGTCGCCGGCCATCGGCAGCAGCGCGGTGCCGGCCGCGGGTGCTGTCGCGCGCGCCCGTTCGCGCCGGCACCAGCCGCGCCAGGCCTCGCGCAGCGCGCCTTCGAAGGCCGCGGCGCCCGCGGCGGCGTCGGTCAGCCCGGACGCGACCACGCGTTCGCGCAGGGAACCGCGCAGGGCCAGCAGACGTGGCCGGTCCGCGGCCAGTCCGGCAGCGATGGACACGTATTCGTCGGGCGTTTGCCCGACCAGCTCCGGCAGACCGACGCGGCTGAGCAGGCTGACCCCCACGCGCGACGCGTGCGGCCGCCCGGCCAGCGTCACCACCGGCACCCCCATCCACAGCGCTTCGCACGTGGTCGTGGTGCCGTGGTAGGGCCAGGTGTCGAGCGCGATGTCGATGCGCTGGTACGCGGCCAGGTGCTCGCCTTCGTCGATGACGTGCGGCACCAGCGCGACGTCGTGGGCTGAAAGGGGAGTGTCGGCCAGGCGCGCCTGGAACGCCGCCTTGGTCGCCGGGTCGGCGAAGGCGGGGCCCTTGAGGATCAGTCGCGCGCCCGGGACGCGGTCCAGGATGCGCGCCCACAACGCCAGGACCGTGGGTGAGACCTTGGCCAGGATGTTGAAGCTGCCAAAGGTGATGCGGTCGGCGCTGATTACAGGGGGCGGACCGGGCGCGGGGCTGGGTTCCCGCGGCCGGTAGCAGAGGAATCCGCCCGGGATGCGCAGCAGCTCCTCGGTGTGCAGCGCTTCGGTCGTCCCCGGCGGATCGGCCCAACCATCGGTCAGCCGCCAGTCGACCGCCTGCAGGCCGGTGGTGTTGGCGTAACCGAGGTAGGTCATCTGCACCGGGGCCGGGCGGCGCGCCAGCAGCGCCAGGCGGTTGTTGGCGGTGTGGCCGGCGATGTCGATCAGGATGTCGATGCGGTCGGTCTCGATCTGTCGCGCTGCGCTTTCGTCGGACACCCCAAAGATTGTCCGCCAGTGCTCGACGTGTGCTTGCAAACGCGCCGTCACCGCGTCGGGAGCGGCCACGTTGGCGTAGGCGAAGTATTCGATGAGACGGCGATCGTGCGCCGCCAGCAGCGGCTCGAGAAAATAGGCGACGGAGTGCTGCTTCAGATCGGGCGAGACCACCCCGACGCGCAACCGCCGTTCGGGGTCGGGGGGCGTTCGCGCGCGAGAATGAAGCCACGCCAGCCGGTCAGTGTCGTCGAACTGCGACCCGTACAGGCGGTGCATCGC